>NZ_SSXE01000001.1 GCF_021699195.1 Nonomuraea sp. MG754425
TCGCCTGGTCGCACCGCCGCCGACAACACCAGACCCGCGCCCGCAGTAGCCACTACTGGAAACGCTGGCTCAAGCATCACGAAATCAGGCTGTAGTACTAGAGGGAGAGCGCGGCCCGGCCCGAGACCACGGCGAGCGTGGCGGCGGCGGCGCGCCGCACCGCCGTGTCCACCGACTCCTCCCCCGTGCCAAACATCCCCGTGTGCAGCAGCCAGGCGTGCCCGTGGGCGGTGGCGGCCACGGCCAGCCCCAGCCGCTCGGCGGCCTCCCGGTCGCCGCCCGACAACGCCATCGCGGCCGAGCCGAAGACGTCTTTTACGGGCTTGGTGGCTTGTTCGATCTCCGGTTCGCCTGTGGGGGGCATGCTGCCGAACAGTACGTCGAACAGGGCTCGGTGCTGGGCGGCGAATCGTACGTACCCCCTGGCCACGGCCGTGAGCCGGTCCTCGGGCGAGTCGCCGGCGCGCTCGGCCGTCACGGCGGCGACGAGCAGTTCGCCCGCGCGGGCCTTCACCGCGACCAGCAGTTCGTCGCGGTCGGCGAAGTGCCGGTAGGGGGCGCTGACCGCGACGCCGAGCCGCCGGCTCGCCTCCGCCAGCGAGAACCCCTGGACGCCCTGCTCCGCGATCAGCTCCATCGCGGTGTCGATGAGCGCGGCCCGCAGGTCTCCGTGGTGGTAGCGGTCGCGCTTGGTGGGTCGGGGCGTCGGGGACATCGCCTCAGCGTAGCGAGAGCGCGTCCAGCTTGCCGACCTCGGCGTCCGTGAGCCGCAAGCCCATCGCGCCCGCCGCCGCGGCGGCCTGGCCCGGCTTGGACGCGCCGGGGATGGCCACGACGGTGTCGCCGTAGCGGGTGATGAGCCAGTTGAGGGCGACCTGCGAGACCGACACGCCGTACGCCTGGCCGATCGCGCGCAGCTCGTCGATCAGCGGCCTGGTGCGGGCGAGCCCGGCCGCGCTCAGCTCTTTGCGGCCGAAGAACCTGCGCATCACCGGAGCGGTCCTGGCCAGCGCGGGGTCGTCGTGGAAGCGTCCGGTGAGCAGCCCGCCCTCCAGCGGCGAGTAGGCGATGAGCGTGACGCCGAGCCGGCGGGCGGTCTCCAGGACGCCGTCGCGCTCGACGTTGCGGTGCAGCAGGCTGATGTGCACCTGGTTGGCGGCCAGGGTGACGCCTTCGGAGGCGAGTACCCGGTGGGCGAGTTCGAGCTGGCGGGCGGCGAAGTTGCTCACCCCCACCGAGCGGATCCGGCCGGCTTTCAGCAGCCCTGCCATGGCCTTGAGCTGGGCCGGGATGCTCGACAGCGAGCCGGTCGGCATGTGGATCTGGTGCAGGTCCACGGGGAACCCGCCGAGGTGGCGCAGGCGGTCGCCGATCGTGCGGGTGATGCTGGCGGCTGTGCGCCCCGTCGGGGTCCATTTGGTGGCCACGGAGACCTGGCCGGGCCTGACGCCGCACGCTTTCAGCGCGGTGGCCAGGACTTCCTCCGACCGGCCGCCGCCGTACATCTCGGCGGTGTCGAACCAGTTGACGCCGCCGTCGAGCGCCGCCCGTACGACCGCGGTGGCGGGCTCCTGGTCGATGGGCCTGATGATCAGGCGGGTGATGTTGGCGGTGCCGGCGAACTGCATGCAGCCCAGCCCGATGGGAGTGAGCTCGATGTCGGTCTTTCCGAGGCGTCGCATCTTCACCATGTGATTTCCTTTCACATTGTGAGAAGCTATCACATCGACACGTGCGGCAGAAGCCGCCCCTTGCGGGCCGTTCAGGGGATCAGTCGCACTCCTGCGTGCTGGCCTGCGTGGTGTCGTTGCGGCCCGCCGCGGCGTCGGGGGCGACCTCCTCGGCCGTCAGCACGTAACCGGTCTGCTCCTCGTTGATCGCCGCGGCGAAGATCACGCCGTAGACCTGGCCGCTCACCGTCAGCAGCGGCCCGCCCGAGTTGCCCGGCAGCACCTGGCCGCGGATCGCGTACACCTTGCGCCTGACCGTGTTCTCGCGGTAGATGTCGGGGCCCTCGGCCTCGATCCGGCCGCCGATCCTGGCCGGCTCGGCGGTGAACCCCTTGCCCTTCGGGAAGCCGGCGATGATCGCGTTGTCGCCGCGCCCGCCGTCGCCGTCGAAGGAGAGTTGCGGCAGGTCGAGCCCCGGCACGTAGAGGACGGCGATGTCGCGGCGCGGGTTGTAGCGCACGACCGTGGCCGTGTGGCGCACGTTGTTGTAGTCGATCACCTGAAGGTCGCGGGTGACGCCCGCGACCACGTGCGCGTTGGTCATGATCCGGCCGGCCGCGTAGACGAAGCCGGTGCCCTCGATGTGCTTGTTACAGCTCTCGGCGTTGCCCTGGACCTTCACGATCGCGCGGCGGGACCGGCTCAGCTTGGCGCCCTGCAACACGCTCTGGTCGGGCGGCTGCACGTCGATGAGCGTGCCCGCCCCGATCGCGTCGAAGACGGGCGGGAACTCCGAACGGTCGATGAACTTCTTGAACGGCTGCTGCCAGTTGCGCGCGGACTGCGGGATGGCGTCGTCGACCGTGGTGAGCAGCGCGGAGTTCTTCACCTGGTCGACGAGCGGGGTGAACGCGGTGGAGACGATCAGCGAGCCGATCAGCCACGCGATGACCAGCACCGACAGCGCGCTGGCGAACGTGCCGCCGATCGCGTCGGCCATCTTGGCCGGCTCCCACGTGACGTGACTGCGGACGACGGCCCCGAGCGTGGAGGAGGCGAACTGCCCGATCGTCGCCGACAGGAACACGATGACGATCGCGAGCAGCGCCTGCGGCGTGTCACCCTCGACGACCGCCTTGGAGATCGGCGGCGCGATGAAAACTCCCAGCACGGCCCCGCCCACGAACCCCACGAAGCTCATCGCCCCGATGATGAAGCCCTGCCGGTAACCCGAGACGCCGAAGGCGATCACGAGGCCGATCAAGATGAGGTCAAGCAGATCACCGCGCACGTCTCAAAGGTAACCAGCGATACGGTCAAGTGTGCACGTCTTCGATCAGGACGGCGTCACCCACCTGGCTATCTTGAGCGTATGCCGCCGGACGAGGGAACAGTGCGCGATCTCATCCAGGCTGCTCTGCGCGACACCGATCCTGACGGCCCCTTGCGCTGGCACGTGATCTCGATGCTGCGCCAGCGGGCCGACCTGGAGTCGTTCATCGAGGCGAGACGGCTGTGCGCGGCCGACACCGTCGCCGAACGGCTGCTCGGCGTGGACATCATGGGCATGTTGCGGCCGTTCGTGGACCGCACGCTGCCGGTGCTGCGCTACCTGGCCGCCAGCGAGGACGACGCCATGGTGCTGTACTCGGTGCTGATCGCCTTCGGCCATCTGGCCGACCCGCGGTCGCTGCCGTCCGTGATCGACCTGGCCGCCCACGGCGACCCGCGGGTCAGGTACGGGGCCGCGTACGCGCTGCAGCACGTCCTCGGCGAGCCGCCCGACCGGGCCGGCCTGGACACCCTGCGCGCGCTGGCCCGCGACAGCGACGCCGACGTGGCCGGATGGGCCTCGCTCGGCGTCGCGCTGAGGTCGCCCGGCTAGCCCCTGGAGGCGAGGTTGACCACGTCGGGCGGCAGGTCCTCCGTCCGGCCCAGGTCCCATGGCCGCTCCAGCCCGGCCTCGCGCAGCACGGTGTCGAGGATCATCGCGGTGAACCCCCACACCAGCATCCCGCGCACCCGGAACGCCGGCCCCGCCGTGCCGCGCGGATGGCGCAGCATGACCCGGTTCGCCGGATCGACCAGTTCGGCGATCGGCACCCGCTCGACCGAGTCGACCTCGTCGGGCGAGGCCGCGTGCACCGCGGACGGCTCGCGCCACCAGGCGATGACCGGCGTGACCCGGTTGTCGCTGAAGGTCAGGTAGAGCTCGGGCATCGTGCACAGCACGTGCACCCCGCTCGGGTCTGCCCCGGTCTCCTCCTCGGCCTCGCGCAACGCGGCCCCGACCGGCCCGCCGTCGCCGGGGTCCACGCCGCCGCCGGGGAAGGCCGGCTGGCCCGGATGCCGGCGCCCGCGCGTGCTGCGCTGGATGAGCAGCACGTCAGGGCCGTTCGGGCCGTCGCCGAACAACATCAGCACCGCCGCCTCGCGCCCGCGCCCCGCGGGTGGCCGGAGTGGTACGGGAACTCGGATCCGCTGCGCTTGCGCCGCCAATGTCTCCAGCCAGCCGGGCACTTGGGTCACGCAACCTCCAACACGCCGTGACGTGAATGACTTCCCCCGAGCTCCACCGTCAGGAGAAGGGGCCGGATCGGACGAGCTTCGCGGCCTCCGCCGCGCCGGTGGGGCCGGTGCCGTACGAGGGGCAGAGCGCGGCCAGCGGGCACACGCCGCACGCGGGCCGGCGGGCGTGGCAGATGCGGCGGCCGTGCCAGATCACCCGGTGGGAGAAGATCGTCCACTCGCGCTTGGGCAGCAGGTCGCCCACGACGTGCTCGATCTTGACGGGGTCGGTCTCCTCGGTCCAGCCGAAGCGGCGTACGAGGCGCTGGAAGTGGGTGTCGACGGTCAGGCCGGGCACGCCGAAGGCGTTGCCGAGCACCACGTTGGCCGTCTTGCGGCCCACTCCGGGCAGCGTGACCAGGTCTTTCAGCCTGCCCGGCACCTCGCCGCGGTAACGCTCGCAGATCGCCTGGGCCATGCCGATGATGCTGTTGGTCTTCGCGCGGAAGAAGCCGGTCGAGCGGATGATCTCCTCCATCTCCGACCGGTCCGCGGCGGCGTAGTCCTCCACCGCCGGGTATTTCGCGAAGAGCACGGGGGTCACCATGTTGACCCGTTTGTCCGTGCACTGGGCCGACAGGATGGTCGCGACCAGCAGCTCCAGGGGGTTGCCGAAATCAAGCTCGCAGTGGGCGTCGGGGTAGGTCTCCGCGAGGATGCGGTTCATCCTGCGCGCCCGCCGGACCAGTGCGAGCTGGGTCTCCGGCTTGCGCGCCGCCGCGTTCGTCGCCATGCCGCAAGAGTAGAAGCTCCCGGGAACGGTTGAACCCAAGACGGCTCCGCCCGCGTACAACCTGGCGGTTCGGAAAGGGGCCGGGCAATGGGCGATCAGGGAACGACGCTGGCGGAGTTCGTCGGTCAGGCGGGGCCGCTGCGCGGGCAGGCGCTGCACCGGCTGGCCGTGACGTGCGTGGCGGCGCTGGCCAAGCTGCACGCGCGCGGCACCGCCGGGGTACGCCTCGGCAACGAGAACGTGGCGCTCGGCGCGCACGGGCAGGTGCTCATCGGCTGGCAGATCGCGCCGGCCGCCGGCGACCTGCCGGAGGCGGAGGACGTCCGGGCCTGGGCGGACCTGGTGGTGTTCGCGGCCACCGGCGCGCGGGAGGGCGACCTGCGCGCGCTGCCGCCCGCGCTGCGCATCGCGATCCAGCAGTGCCGCCTGCCGGACCCCGCGGCGCGCCCGAGGTCCGTGGAGGTGCTGCGGGTGCTGCTGAGCCGGTCCGTCTCGGCGGCCGTGGCGTCGGTGGACGACCTGCTGGCCAAGGCGGGCTGAGCTTGGGGCGGTGCCGGTCACGGATCGGAAACGGCCGTCCGGTAACTTTCCCCCTGGACTTCACATATTCGGGCAAGCCCAGACCACTCCAGCATTCCCATAACCTGTGTGTGCCGCCCGAAGTGGGGTGAGTCACAATGGCAGCAGAGGAGGCAGAGTGAACACCGAAGATGTGCTGGGCAAGGCCCCCCTGTTCGCCGCGCTGGATCGCGAGAGCGCCGCGGCGCTACGGACGAGCATCACCGAGGTCCAGCTTTCCAAGGGGCAGACGCTCTTCCACGAGAACGAGACGGGCGACCGCCTCTACGTCGTCCTGGAAGGCAAGATCAAGCTTTCCCGCACCTCCCCCGACGGGCGGGAGAACCTGCTGAGCGTGCTGGGGCCGAGTGAGATGTTCGGCGAGTTGTCGCTGTTCGACCCGCGCCCGCGCACGGCCACGGCGACGGCGCTCACCGAGGTGCGCCTGGCCGGGCTCGGCCACGACGACCTGCGGCCCTGGCTGACCGGCCGGCCCGAGGTGGCGCTCCACCTGCTGCGCGCGTTGGCGCAGCGACTGCGCCGCACCAACGACGTACTGGCCGACCTGGTCTTCACCGACGTGCCCGGCCGGGTGGCCAAGCAGTTGCTCGACCTGGCCGAGCGCTTCGGCGCCAAGACCGACGACGGCCTGCGGGTGCACCACGACCTGACCCAGGAGGAGCTCGCGCAGCTCGTGGGCGCCTCGCGCGAGACCGTCAACAAGGCGCTGGCCGACTTCGCGCAGCGGGGCTGGCTGCGGATCGAGGCCAAGGCCGTGGTCATCCTCGACATGGACCGGCTCTACAACCGGTCGAGGTAGTCGAGCTGGGCCAGCACCGACATCTCGGCGGCCGGCCACAGTGAACGGTCGACGTCGGCGTACACGATCTTGACGATCTGGCGCGGCGTCCTGGCGCCTTGCGCGCGTGCCGCCCTGATCTGGTCGAGCCGCTCGCGCCGGTGCGCGATGTAGCCGTCGAGCGCCCCGATCGGGTCGGCCAGCACGGGGCCGTGGCCCGGCAGCAGCGCCTGCGCCTCCAGGCTCTCCGCCGCCGCCCTGAGCCGGTCGAGGCTGCGCAGGTACTCGGCCAGGCCGCCGTCGCGGGCGATGATCGTGGTGCCCCTGCCGAGCACGGTGTCGCCGGTCAGCATCGCCCTGTCGGCGGGCAGCCAGAAGCACAGCGAGTCGAACGAGTGGCCCGGCGTGCCGAACACGTGGATCTCCAGGCCGCCCACGGTCACCACGTCGCCGTCGCCGAGGCCCTCGTCCCCGAGGCGGTGACGCGGGTCCAGGGCGCGCACGGGCGCGTCCACCATGCCGGCGAAGGTGCGCGCGCCGCCGCTGTGGTCGAAGTGGCCGTGGCTGAGCAGGATCCCGGTGACGCGGCGCCCCGCGAGGTGGTCGCGGACGTGGGTCAGGTGCGCCTTGTCGTCCGGGCCCGGATCGACGACGACCACGTCCTCGCCGGCCCCGACCACCCACGTGTTGGTGCCGTCGAGGGTCATCGCCGACGGGTTGGGGGCGAGCAGGTTCTCGGCGTGTTCCGTACGGGAGCCGTCGGGCGTCCCGATGGGGATGTGCAGGCCGCTCACATCGTCACCAGCCGCATCTCGCCCTCGATCTCCACCGCTCTGGGCAGGATGGTCACGATCTGTCGCGGCGCGGCCAGCACCCCGGCCAGGCCGTCGTACGCGGCCAGCTCGGTCAGAGTGTGGTGGGTGGGCGGCATCAGGAAGATCTCGCCCCCGCCCGCCAGCTCCAGCGCCCGGCCCGGCCGCTGCCACACCACCCGGTCGGCCTCGCCGCCCACGTCACGCGTGCGCTGCCCCTCGGGCAGCACGGCGACGAAGAAGCGGGTGTCGAAGCGCCGCTGCTCGATCTCCGGCGTGATCCAGTGGGCCCACGCCTTGAGCAGGTCGGAGCGCAGCACCAGGCCGCGCCGGGCGAGGAAGTCGGCGAAGCCGAGGCTGTGGTCGATCAGCGCCAGCCGGTCGGCCTCCCAGTCGTCGCCGGTCGTGTCGGCCACCACGGAGTCCGGCCCCGGGCCCGCCAGCAGCACACCGGACTCCTCGAACGTCTCGCGCACGGCCGCGCACACCAGCCCCCGCGCCAGCCGCTCGCCGGCGTTGAGCACCTCGCCCCACTCCGCCGGGGACGGCCCGGCCCAGGCCACCGCCTGGTCGGTGTCACGCGCGTCCACGGACCCGCCGGGGAAGACGTACGCGCCTGCGGCGAAGGCCATCGTCGCCTTGCGCCGCAGCAGGTAGACCTCCGGCCCCGGGCGCAGGAGCACCACGGTGGCGGCGTCCCGCGCCAGCACCGGCACGATCCGCCCGGCCAGGACGTCTCGTGCCCGGGCGGCGAGTTCGGCTGGAAGCGGCAATCCGGTCACCTGACCTCCTTCTGGAACATTACATTCCTAGAACATCACTCGGTCATGGTGACATATGCCCACTCAGCCGACTTCGGCGATCAGCTCCACCTCGACGGGCACGTCGAGCGGCAGGGCGGCCACGCCCACCGCGCTGCGCGCGTGCCTGCCCGCGTCGCCGAACACCTCGGCGAGCAGGTCGCTGGCGCCGTTGGCCACCTGCGGCTGCTCGGTGAAACCGGGAGCACTCGCGACGAAGACCACGACCTTGACGATCCGCCGCACCCTGGACAGCTCGCCCAGCTCGGCCTTCAGCGCCGCCAGCGCGTTGAGCACGCAGATGCGGGCCTGCCCCTTGCCCTCGTCGACGCCCAGGTCGACGCCGAGCTTGCCGGTCTGGTGCAGCTTGCCGTCGATCATCGGCACCTGACCCGAGGTGTAGACCAGATCACCGGTGCGGACGGCGGGCACGTAGGAGCCCACCGGCGTGACCGGCGCGGGCAGGGTGAAGCCCAGCTCCTCGATCCGCTGCTCGGGCGACGTCACTGCTTCTCCCTCTTGAAGTAGGCGACGAGCTGCTCGGGCGTGGCGCCCTGGACGATCTGGACCAGCTCCCAGCCGTCGGCGCCGAAGTTGTCGAGGATCATCTTCGTGTTGTGGATCAACACGGGGGCCGTGAGGTACTCCCATTTCTTCATGGGGATCAGATTAGTGTGAGCAATCTCAAAGCTCGGCCGCAGACTGACGACAAGTGACCGTTCGGTAGCGTGGATTCGTGGATTCTCCCGACCCGGATTGGGCCGACGTAAGACTGCACGTCGTCACCGGCAAGGGCGGCACCGGCAAGACGACCGTCGCCGCCGCTCTCGCTCTCGCCCTCGCCTCGGGCGGTCGCAAGGTGCTGCTCGTGGAGGTGGAGGGCAGGCAGGGCATCGCGCAGATCTTCGACCTGCCCCCGCTGCCGTACGAGGAGCGCCGGATCGCCGTGGCGCCGTCCGGCGGCGACGTCTACGCGCTGGCCATCGACCCCGAAGAGGCCATGCTCGAGTACATGGAGATGTTCTACGGGATGCGCAGGGCCGGCCGGGCGCTGACCAAGATGGGCATCGTCGACTTCGCCACCACCGTGGCCCCCGGCTTCCGCGACGTGCTCGTCACGGGCAAGACCACCGAGGCCGTACGCAGGCGCGGCAGGAACGGCCGCCGCGTCTACGACGCCGTCGTGCTCGACGCGCCCCCCACGGGCCGCATCACCCGCTTCCTCAACGTCACCAAGGAGGTGGCCGGCCTGGCCAGGGTCGGCCCCATCAAGAACCACTCGGATCTCGTCAGCGGCGTCGTGAAGTCCCCCGAGACGGCTGTGCATTTCGTCACGTTGCTGGAGGAGATGCCGGTGCAGGAGACGCTCGACGGCATCGCCGAATTGCGTTCGGCCGGGCTCCCCGCCGGGGGGATTTTCATCAACATGGTGCGTCAGTCCCTGCTGCCACAGGCAGCTCTTGACTCCGCTGTCAAGGGCCGCCTCGACCCCGACGAGATCGTCCTGGGCCTCAAGGCGGCCGGCGTGGCCGACGGCGCGCAGGCCACCGAGCTGGCCGCGGCGCTCGCCGGCGAGGTTGTCGAGCACGCCCACCGCACCGAGCTGGAACGGGCCGAGCGCGAGACCCTCGCCGGAGCCGGAGTGACGAGCTACGAGCTGCCGCTGCTGGCCGACGGCGTGGACCTGGCCGGCCTGTACGAGCTGGCAGAGACCATGCGCACCCAGGGAGCAGCGTGAAGACACCCGCCAGGCTCGACATCGACGCCATCCTCGACGACGAGGGCACCAGGATCATCGTCTGCTGCGGCGCCGGCGGCGTGGGCAAGACCACGACCGCGGCGGCCCTCGGCCTGCGCGCCGCCGAACGCGGCAGGTGCGCGGTCGTGCTGACCGTCGACCCCGCCAGACGCCTGGCCCAGTCGATGGGGCTGACCGAGCTGGACAACACCCCGCGCCTGGTCAGCTCGCCCGAGGGCGGGGGCCGGCTCTACGCGATGATGCTGGACATGAAGCGCACGTTCGACGAGATCATCGAGGCGCACGCCGATCCCGCCCGCGCCCGCCAGATCCTGTCGAACCCCTTCTACCAGTCCCTGTCGTCCAGCTTCTCGGGCACGCAGGAGTACATGGCGATGGAGAAGCTGGGTCAGCTCCGCCGCTCCGACGAGTGGGACCTGATCATCGTGGACACGCCGCCCTCACGCTCGGCGCTCGACTTCCTCGACGCCCCCGAGCGGCTCGGGCGCTTCCTCGACGGCCGGTTCATCAAGCTGCTGACCGCGCCCGCCAAGGCAGGCGGGCGCAGCGCGTTCCGGCTGCTCAACGCCGGGTTCGGGTTGATGGCCGGAGCGATGACGAAGCTGCTCGGCGCCCAGGTGATCAAGGATCTCCAGACGTTCGTGTCAGCGCTCGACGCGGTGTTCGGCGGGTTCAGGCAGCGGGCCGAGATGACGTACCAACTGCTTCAGGCGCCCGGCACGGCCTTCCTGGTGGTGGCCGCGCCCGAGCGCGACGCGATGCGCGAGGCGTCCTACTTCGTCGAACGCCTGGCCGAGGAGCGCATGCCCCTGGCTGGCCTCGTCGTCAACCGTGTGCACACATCGCCCGCCTCCGGACTCTCCGCCGCCCGCAGCGCCGCCGCCGCGGAGGACTTGGAGTCGAGGGGCGAGCACGAGCTCACCGCCGCCGTGCTGCGGCTGCACGCCGGGCGGATGCAACTCTCCGCCCGCGAACACCGCGAGCAGGAGCATTTCATCTCGGCCCACCCCACGGTGCCCGTGGTGCGGGTACGCGCCATGTCCGAGGACGTACACGATCTCACCGGTCTGCGGCAGATCGGAGATCTGCTGGCCACCGCATAGAGGTACGGCCGGCGGCGGCGCCGGCCGTACGCGGTCGCCGGGCTGGATCAGCCCGCGATCAGCTCGTTGGTTCGTTCGTACTCTTCCTTGGCGGACTCGAGCAGTTCGCGCCACGAGTCCACGTCGGGCCGCCGTCGAAGCAGCGCACGTCGTTCCCGTTCGGTCATACCGCCCCAGACCCCGAACTCGATGCGGTTGTCCAGCGCATCGGCGAGGCACTCAGTACGGACCGGGCAGCCACGGCAGATGAGCTTCGCTCTGTTCTGCGCGGCGCCCTGCACGAACAGGGCATCCGGATCCGCACCCTTACAGGCGGCACGGGAGGTCCAATCCGTGATCCACATTTTTCGACCCCACTCCCCTTAGGTGGTCAGTCGTCATTTGGGGCCGACGGGCGCGGGCGCCGAGCCTCCGTATTCAGTTGCCGCAGAGGAGAACGTACGCAACTAGACGTTCGGGCCGACAGACCCCAGAGGACCAATTTCTCGCCGCGGTCTTGACCGGGAATGACTAGTCACCCCCGTCAGTCAAGGCGAAATGGTGTCGTGCTACCGATTCGGTCAGTCTTTCCGCGTACTCTTGGTACCGTGCAAGCGCAGCGCAAAGATCGCTCCAACCCCGTACTGAACGTCCTGCGACTCCTGATCGCAGGCGGGGCGGCGGGTGTGCTCGCCGCTGCCGTGGCGCTGCCGGCGGTAGGCGGTGCGGGCATGTCCACCAGGGGCGCCGTCGAGGCACTCGACCTCAAGCCCGAAGAGCTCGACGAACCTCCTCTGTCCGAACGCACCGAGATCTTTGACGCCGACGGCAAGAAGATCGCCCAGTTCTACTTCGAGAACCGGCAGTCCGTGACCCTCGACAAGGTTGCCCCGATCATGCAGACGGCGCTGATCGCGATCGAGGACTTCCGTTTCTACCAGCACGGGCCGATCGATGTGGAGGGAACGGTAAGAGCGCTTCTCAAGAATGTGACCAGCGGTGGCGTCACGCAGGGCGGCTCGTCGATCACCCAGCAGTACGTCAAGCAGGTTCTGGTCAACAAGGCCGAGACGCCCGAGGAGCAGGCGGCTGCCATCGCGCCGACCGTCTCGCGCAAGTTGTCCGAGTTGCGGAACGCCATGGCGATCGAGAAGAAGTACAGCAAGAACCAGATTCTTGAGAAGTACCTCAACATCGCCTACTTCGGCGCGGGCGCCCACGGCGTCCAGGCCGCGGCCAAGCGCTTCTTCGACAAGCCGGCCTCCGAGCTCAACCTCGTCGAGGCCGCCACGCTCGCCGGCGCGGTGCAGAACCCCGCGCGCACCGACCCCAACATCGGCGCCGAGTCCCGCAAGCTGCTGCAGGACCGGCGCAACATCGTCCTCGACCGGATGGCCGAGCTCGGCAAGATCACGCCGGCGGAGGCCGCCGAGGCCAAGAAGAAGAAGCTGGGCTTCAAGGACGTCAAGGTGCCCGGCGGGTGCGAGGCCAGCAAGTATCCGTACTTCTGCCTCTACGTCCAGTACGAGATCCTCAACAACGAGGACTTCGGCAAGAACCAGGACGAGCGCAGGAAGCTGCTCCAGCGCGGCGGCCTGAAGATCAGGACCACGCTCGACGCGAAGATGCAGAGCGCCGCCGAGAAGGCGATCAAGAAGTACGTCAGCACCAAGGACAAGCCCGTCGCCTCGCAGGCCATGGTCGTCCCCGGCACCGGCGAGATCAAGGCGATGGCCGCCTCGCGGAAGTTCGGCGGCGACAAGAAGCAGAACGAGATGAGCTACAACATCGTGGCCGATGCCGCGCACGGCGGCGGGCGCGGGTTCCAGCAGGGCTCGACGGCCAAGGTCTACACCCTGGCCGCCGCCCTGGAGGCGGGCATGAAGTACGACGACGGCTTCCCCTCCCCCGCCGGCTACACCGCCAGTGGCTACAACTCGTTCAAGAACTGCAAGAACCAGAACGTCGGCGACCCGTCCCACACCGTGCGCAACTCCAGCGAGGGCGGCGGCGGCTTCAAGACGCTGCAATCCGGCACCTGGGGCTCGGTGAACACGTTCTTCGTCAAGCTGCAGGAGGAAGTCGGGCTCTGCGACGTGGTCAAGATGGCCAAGAAGCTCGGCGTCAAGCGGGCCGACGGGCAGAAGCTGTCGGAGGTCGAGACGTTCACGCTCGGGGTCAACGAGGTCGACCCCGTCACGATCGCCAGCTCGTACGCCGTCTTCGCCTCGCGCGGCCAGTACTGCCGGCCGCTGGCCATCACCGAGATCAAGGACCGCTACGGCAAGGCCACCCAGTACAAGCCGAAGTGCTCGCAGGTGCTGGAGGAGGAGGTCGCCGACGCGGTCAACGGCATCCTGTCCGGGGTGTTCACCAAGGGCACGATGACGGAGGTCGGCGGCATCGGCCGCGACGCGGCCGGCAAGACGGGCACGACCGACAACTACATGTCGGCCTGGTTCGCCGGTTACACGCCCAACCTGGCCTCCGCCGTCAGCCTCGGCGACCCGCGCGGCACCTCGGCGCACAAGCTGATCGGGATCACGATCGGCGGGCGGTACTACCCCTACGTCTACGGCGCGTCGATCTCCGGGCGGATCTGGAAGGACTCGATGCTCCAGGCGCTCAAGGGGGTCGCGGCGACCGACTTCACGGCGGTCGACAGGTCACGCTTCGGCGGTTGCGGCGACAACTGCGCGCCCAAGCCGAAGAAGGAGAAGAAGGACGACGAAGGGCCGCGCGACCCGTTCGACATCTTCAACCCGGGCAACGGCGACGGCCCGCCGGACGGACGCGGCGACGGACGTGGTGACGGCCGGGGCGACGGGCGCGGGCGCGGTGGCGACGCCGGGCCGATCACCCCGGGCCGCTGAGAGGCGCCCCCCGGGGGGTTGGCGAGATCGGTGGGGTGGGCCCCGTCTCGGCGGGGCCTCAGAGGCTCTGAGGGCGCCCCCAGAGCGGTTCTGGGCGCCCCTTGGGCCCTCCCGGGCTCTCTGGGCGCTCTGCGGCCCTTCGGGCGGTGTGGAGAGGGCGGCCGGCGGGCGCCTGAGCGCCCGGCCCCTACCGGACAGCTTCGAGCTTTACCGGACGGCTTGAGCCGCGGCCGAGAACCGGGCTCGGCGGCTGCCGGGGTGGTGAGGCTAGCCCGCGGCCAGCCGGGCCTTGACCGCGGCAGCCACCCGACCGCCCTCGGCGCGCCCGGCCACCTTCGGGTTGACCGCCTTCATGACCTGCCCCATCGCCTGCGGCCCCGCGGCGCCGGTCTCGGCTACGGCGGCCTCCACCAGCGTCTTCAGCTCCTCGTCGGAGAGCTGCGCGGGCAGGTACTCCTCCAGCACCGCCTGCTCGGCCAGCTCGGCCTCGGCCTGCTCCTTGCGCCCCGCGTTGCCGAACGCCTCGGCCGCCTCGCGCCGCTTCTTGGCCTCCTTCGTCAGGACCTTGACGACCTCGTCGTCCGAGAGCTGCCTCGCCGTCTTGCCCGCGACCTCCTCGACGTTGATCGCGGCCAGGGCCATGCGGACCGTGCGGAGGCGGACCTCGTCCTTGTTCTTCAGCGAGGCCGTCAAGTCGGCCTTCAGCTTGTCCTTCAATGCGCTCATGCGCTCCATCTTGCCGTCTGCGCGGACCCCCGGGTCGCACCACGGCGTCACCGGGGGTCGCCTGACGCCGGATCTCGGGCATCATGAGTACGTGAGGAAAGCCGTCGCAGTACCCCTGTCCATGCTCGGTCTCGGCCTGGCCGGGCTGGGTTACGCCTCCGTGGTGGAGCGGAACTGGTTCCGGCTGCGCCGCTTCGACGTGCCCGTGCTGGAGCGCGGCCAGCGTCCCGTGCGCGTCCTCCACCTGTCGGACCTGCACCTGACGCCGCGCCGGACGATGCTGATCAACTGGGTTCGCTCGCTCGGCGCGCTGGAGCCCGACCTCGTCGTCAACACCGGCGACTCCATCGCCCATCCGGACGCCGTCCCCTCGCTCCTGCACGCCCTGGAGCCCCTGCTGTCCCGGCCGGGCCTGTTCGTCTACGGCTCCAACGACCTCTACGCCCCGAAGCCGAAGAACCCGGCCCGCTACCTGTGGCGTACGTCCAAGAACGAGCGCCGCCAGCACGTGCCCACGCTGCCCTGGGAGGAGCTGGGGGCGGGCATGGCGGCCGAGGGCTGGCTCGACATGAACAACACCACGGCCCGCGTGAAGGTCGGCGACCTCGACGTGGCGGTGGCCGGCATCCACGACTCCCACATCTCCCGCGACCGCTACGACCTGGTCGCCGGCCCCGCCCCGTCGGACGCCGACCTCCGCCTGGGCGTCATGCACTCGCCGGAGCCCCGCAACATGACCCGCTTCGCCACCGACGGCTACCAGCTCCTGCTGGCCGGCCACACGCACGGGGGCCAGCTCTGCATCCCGTTCTACGGCGCCCTGGTGACGAACTGCGGCATCGACCGCGCCCGGGTCAAGGGGCTCAGCCGCCACGACGCGGCCTGGCTGCACGTCTCCGCCGGCCTCGGCACCTCCCCGTACGCCCCGGCCCGCTTCGCCTGCTTCCCGGAGGCGACGCTCCTCACCCTGGTACCCCGGAGATAAAGGCGGTCACAAACACCTTGGAAGTCCGCTAGACTTTTTCCAGCACGCGCACGACGGCGTGCACCGGGGTGTAGCGCAGCTTGGCAGCGCGCTTCGTTCGGGACGAAGAGGTCGTGGGTTCAAATCCCGCCACCCCGACAGTGTTACCGCAGGTCGAGGGCCTGATCGCTGGGAACAGCGATCAGGCCCTCGATCGTTTGTTAGCGTGTCGTTAGTGGTTTGAACCCGATCATGCGGCCGTTGGCGACCTCAGGCAGCCCTAGAAATCAGTCACCGCTGCATCCGCTTGAACATCTGGTACCTGGCTCCACCGACCAAGCGCTCGGCCCGAAGCGGGACCACGAGTTCGGGCTGTCTCGTGCGGCCGCACCGGCCCAGGCCCGCCCGCCGATCGCACAGACCCAGCTCGCACCCGACGCCCGGAACGTTCTTCTGGGCCCAGTGGAGCGGACCGTGCCTCATGATGAAGTCCGATCTCGAACAACTCGTCCCGGAATACAGCGGCAGGCTCGTCATCGGGGAACTCAACATCGACCGCAACCCGAACACCCCACGCGACTACGGGATCAACGCCATCCCCACCCCTCCTGCTGTTCAAGAACGGCACCGTCGTCGACCGCAGGATCGGCCCGTGGAGCAAGGCCCAGATCGCGGAGTTCATCCAGTCTCACCTGTGAACCACACCGCGACTCACCCTTCCGGCAGGGCCGGACGTCCGACCGCCGACCCAGCGCGCGGCGAATTCCGCCGACAGAAGTCCGCACTGACGCTGGAGCGCGAGACACCCGGATCATTCAAGTGCCTGTATTGCCTGGTTGTCATAGAGATCAGCACTCGTCGGGTGCACGTCCTCGGCGTGACCGAGCATCTGACTCGGCGGTGTTTGCGCAGCAGGTCAAGAATCTGATGATCGAACTGGGGGGAGGCTGGCGGGGTTCCGGTTTCTTGGTGAGCGTACGAGGCCGGGGGCGGTCTGCGTGTCTGTTCCCGTGCTCGGCTTGACCAGGGTTGCATTCCACGGCTGGTCGTTGGGCGGGTTCCTGGCCGCGGCGGCGGTGCTGCGCCGCCCTGCCGTCTTCCACGCCGCCGTGGCCGGGACACGGCCGCCGGGCCGATTCGCGCCGCACCGCACTGGTCGAACGTCTCGGCCAGCAGCTTGAGCAGTGGGCGGAATCGGACGGCAACGTGGCTGGTGCCATCGCGACGATCTTCGCTCATTGAGGGCGCGGTACAACGTGTGAAAGCGCTGCCGGCCACAGGTGGTCGGCGGGCCACCCACCGAGAAGATCGCCAACAACGTCACGGTGCTGCTTCTAGTCGCGGGCGAGCATGGCCATGCCTTCGAGGTCGTGGTCGACATAGTGCGCACCGCTGACGTTGACGGTCACCTTCTTGATCATGCCACCTGTGAACGGGAAGGGCGCCATGTAGTCGCTGCTCACCGGATCGGCGGAGTCGCGTCCCACACACAAGCCCTCACCCGCGAGGGCGAACTTGCCGGGCTGGGTGCGCATCGTGCCTTCCGCGACGGCCTGGTCTCCGATGAACAGGCGCAGCCTGCCGCGCGCCACCCCTTCAGGTTCTTCGTCTTCCTTGGTGAATTCCACGCCGACGGACAGGGAGCCCGTGGGGAGTGGCCTGTCGGACACGAAGGACTGCTCGTCGATGCCGAGAAAGTTGTAGCAGTAGTGGAGTGCGCCGTTCTTGATGAACAGGGCGTGCCCGCCGAACCTGGAGCCCTGCGCGAAGATCACGCCGTCGGGCGAGTCGACCTCCAGTTCGGCATTGATCAAGAAGGAACGGTTACGAATGTTGACGGCTACGCCCTCGGGCACATCGGCGGTGCCGGGGTAGTAGACGTAGGTGTCGCGCGGCTTGGCGGGGAGCGGGCGCTGCAGGGCGAGTTGTTCGCGTGGCGTTCTGTCGTCCAGCGGGAAGGCGCCGTTGGCGCCGGCCTCGGCGAACCAGAGCTCTACCAGTTGACGTACCTTGTCCGGGTGTTCGGCCGAGAGGTCACGGGTCTCGGCTCGGTCCTCGGCCACGTGGTAGAGCTCCCATTCGTCGGCCGCGAAGTCACCTCTGCCGCTGAGTGCTCCGTGGCGGGCCACGACTTTCCATCCGTCGTGGTAGAGAGCCCGGGTACCGAGCATCGCGTAATACTGGGTGGTGCGGGTGCTCGGGTCCTGCGGCGCGCGGAAGCTGTAGACCATGGACGTGCCGTGCATCGGCGACTGGGTGTGCCCCTTGATCTGCCGGGGCGCCTCGATGCCCACAAGTTCGAGCACGGTGGGCACGATGTCGATCGCATGGTGGTACTGCTCGCGTACCTGGCCGCCGACGTCTCTCATCCGGCCGGGCCAGCTAATGATCAGCGGGTCGGCGATGCCGCCTTCGAGGGTGTAGCGCTTGAACATCTTGTACGGCGTGTTGAAGGCCCAGGCCCAGCCCGTCGGGTAGTGGTTGTAGGTGTCCGGTCCGCCGAGCTTGTCGAGCTTGGTGATGTTCTCCGCGGGATCCTCGGGCCAGCCGTTGAAGAACTTGTTCTCGTTGACCGAACCGTCCGGCGACCCTTCGCCGCTGGCGCCGTTGTCGGAGACGACGACCACGATGGTGTTGTCCAGTTGCCCGGACTGCTCCAGGTAGTCCAGGAGCCTGCCGATCTGGTGGTCGGTGTAGGCGCAGAAGGCGGCGAACACTTCGGCCATCCTGCAGAACAGGCGGCGTTCGTCCTCGCTGAGCGAGTCCCACGGCTTGACGTGGTCGCCGGGAGGGATGACGTCGTTCGTGGGCCACGGGTTGATCGGCGAGAGCTGCGTGTCGGCGGGCACGAGCCCGTGCTCTTTCATCCGGTCGAGGACGATCTCGCGGTAGCGCTCGTAGCCCATGTCGAAGACGCCCTTGTACCGCTCGATCCACTCCTTGGGCGCGTGGTGCGGAGCGTGGGTGGCGCCGGGTGCGAAGTAGCAGAACCACGGCTTGTCCGGATCGACCTGGCGTACGTCGCGGATGAACTCGATCGCGCGGTCGGCCAGATCCCTGGACAGGTGGTATCCCTCCTGCGGGGTGTACGGCTGCTGGATGAAGTGCTGGTCATACGTCAGGTCGGGGAACCACTGGTTGGTCTCGCCGCCCAGGAAGCCGTAGTAGCGCTCGAAGCCCCGGCTCGTCGGCCAGGTCCTGCGCGAACCGGCCATGCTCGACTCGGTCTCCGGCGTGAGGTGCCATTTGCCGATGCACAGAGTGGAATAGCCGTGCTCGACCAGGATCTCGGCGAGGGTGCCGTTCTCCGGTGGGATCACCGCGCTGAGGCAGGGAAAGCCGTTGGCGCCCTCCACGATGCAGGCCATGCCGTTGCTGTGGGCGTTACGGCCGGTCAGCAGGCTGGAACGGGTCGGTGAGCAGAGCGCGGTGGTGTGCCAGTTATTGAAGCGCAGTCCCAGATTCGCCAGCCGGGTCATGTTCGGCGTCTTCACCAGGCCGCCGAAAGTGTCCCAGGTCGCGATGCCGGTGTCGTCCCAGACGATGTAGAGCACGTTGGGCGACCCTTCGCGCGCTCGCGGAGGCAGAAAGGGATCCCAGTCCGGAACGGAGTCGCGGACGTCGAGATTGATCACGCCGTTGAATGTCCGGTTCACGCTTTCCTCCGTATCCGCCACCTCACCACTCGCATGCCCGCGGCTCGTTCGAGCGCAGCGCGGCGTTTGCTCAACGAATGTCCAAGCCGGGGACTCTGGTCGCTGATCTGGAAGGTGGCGGTTCCTCGCTGGTCGCCGGGGGCTGGGACGGGTCTGTAGGGGGTGGAGAACGCGTGCGGCCTCAGCCGAGCAGGATGCGGAGGCCCTTGGCGAGGAACAGCACGCCGAAGACGAGGATCAGGAGCAGACTGAGGGCGCCGTTGTGCCGGATCAGCCAGCCGCGCATCCGCTGGAGTCGCTGCTCGCCGCCGCTGGTGAGCGCGGTGGCGTAGGGGGTGAGCACGCCGATGC
Source organism: Nonomuraea sp. MG754425 (assembly GCF_021699195.1). Classification (GTDB taxonomy): domain Bacteria; phylum Actinomycetota; class Actinomycetes; order Streptosporangiales; family Streptosporangiaceae; genus Nonomuraea. The sequence goes on from NZ_SSXE01000001.1 coordinate 19,352, forward strand.
TGCCGATGACGACGAACAGCGCCGCCAGGATGAGCTGCGGGCCGAACGGCAGGGGTTCCTGGGAGGCGGCGAGCGCGCCGCCGGCCAGGGAGGCGAGGTTGACCGGGTTGGCCACGATGAGCAGGGCGGCCACGCCGATGATCTTGGGTGTGGTCATGGTGTCCATGGCGGCGATCCAGCGGGGCACCTGGGGCGCTTCGCCTCGTCTGCGGCGAGTGGCCCTGCTGGTGCCGACGACGGCCATCACAAGCAGGAGCATGCCGATGACCAGGCTGGTCCAGCCGAGCCAGGAGGACCTGGCGTGGCCGGTGAGGCCGATGGCGCCCAGCAGCGCGATGAGGGCCAGCAGCACCACCCAGCTCATGACCAGCCAGGTGACCTCGAACAGCAGCGCCTTGGCACGGCCGTTCGCGCTGATCAGCAGGGCGATGACGGCCACCACCGGGAACGGCGAGACGATCAGCCCGAGGGTGTAGGGCAACATGTCGGCGAACGCCTTACCCATGATCACTCTCCCGGAAGGCGGCCGCTGCGGCCTCGTTGGAGTCGTAGTAGGTGAGCTCGGTCAGGCCGTAGTGGGTCAGCAGGTGGCGCAGGCCGGTGGTGGCGCGGGAGACGGCGAAGGTGATGTCGCGTTCGCGCAGCGTGTCGGCGGTTTCGTGGAGGGCCTGGGCGCCGGTGGTGTCGACGTCGGTGATGGCCTCGGCGTCCAGGATGATCCACCGGGCGTCCCGGTCGGCCAGGCGGGTGATCTCGGATTTGAAGGTGTCGGCGTTGGCGAAGAAGAGCTGGCTCTCGAAACGGTAGACGGCGAGCGCGCCTTCGGTGGCGCCCCGGACGTAGCGGCCGTGCTCCCCGGGGCGCAGGGTGGCGGTGCTGGGACGGGAGGCACGCCGAACGACGTCGACGGCCGACAGCAGGAAGGCGATGATGACGGCGGTGAGCGAGCCGAGCACGGGGACGCCGAGCAGGCACACCGCGGCGATCCCGAACTCGGAGCGGCGTAGCCGCCACAGCTCGGCCAGCTTGCGTACGTCGATGAGCCGGACGACGGCGACGGCCACGATGCCGGCCAGGGCGGCGTTGGGCAGGTAGGCGAGCACGCCGGAGAAGAAGGCGACCAGGACGGCGACCACGATCGCGCAGACGGCGCTGGGGATCTGGGAACGGGAGCCGGTGGCGTCCATGGCGGCGGTGCGCGAGGCGCTGGAGCCGATGGTCATCGACTGGGTGAGTCCGGCGGCGATGTTGGCCAGGCCGAAGGCGCGCAGCTCCTGGTTGGCGTCCAGGCTGTAGCTGTGCTGTTCGGCGTAGCGGCGGGCGGTGAGCAGGCCGTCGGCCAGGGTGACCGCGCAGATGGCGATGGCGCCGGGGATGAGCGCGGCCCACTGGCCGAGCGTGATCGACGGCCAGTGCGGGATCGGCAGCCCTGACGGGACGTGGCCGAGGACCGAGACGCCGTGCCGGTCGAGCCCGGCCCAGGCCACTGCCGCGGTGGCGGCGACCAGCGCGATGAGCGGACCCGGCAGCGCCGGGGCGAACCTGCGCAATGCGACGATCACCAGCATGGTCGCGACGCCGACGACGATGCTCCACGGGTGTGCCTGCGGGAGCCTGGTGATGATCTCCCACAGTTCGGGGAAGAACCGCTCGGCGGTGGTGTGGATGCCGAGGATCTTCTCGACCTGGCTGGTGAGGATCTCGACGGCCAGTCCGGCGATGAAGCCGACCAGGACCGGCTCGGACAGGAAGTTCGCCAGGAAGCCCAGCTTGAAGGCATAGAAGAGCAGGAACACGACCGCGCAGACGAGCGCCTGGGCGTAGGCCAGTTCGACGTACTGCGGGCTGCCGGGGCGGGCGACGATCGCGATGAGCAGGGAGGCGATGAGCGCGGCGATGGGTGCGTCGGGGCTGGCGACGAGCTGGCGGGAGGAGCAGGTCAGGGCGAACACCAGCATCGGCACGATCGCCGTGTACAGGCCGACGATCGGCGGCAGCCCGGCGATCTGCGCGTAGCCGATGTTGAGCGGGACGGCCAGCGCGGCCAGCGTGACCCCGGCGGTGATCTCCCGGGGCCAGTGCAGCGGGCCCCGCATGCCCGCGGCGAACCACGTCATGGCAGCAACCCGCCCAACCCCTTGCCGCTCAGCACCACGCCGATGACCAGCAGCAGCACGAACATCACTGTCGCGTTGTTCCGCTCCAGCCAGTTCCTGAGCCGATCCAGCGGTGCCCGCATCCGGTCGGCGGCGACCGCGTAGACGATGACCGGGACGGCGATGCCGCAGGCCGCCAGCACCGTGAAAACGACGAGCAGCAGGATCTCGTGGGCTGCTCCTTGAGCGATGGTGACACCGGCCGCCGCGCACATCATCAGGTTCTTCGGGTTGACCCCCGACAGGGCGATACCGAGCCCGGCCGCCTTGACCGGAGTGAGCTTGTCGATCGCCTTCATCCAGCCGGGCAACCCGGGCTGTTCGCGGGACCTCCACTGCTTGACGGCCAAACCCAGCATGAGCAGGCCGAGCACCAGCTTGACCCACGACACCGCCGCCGACGGTTCCCCCGGACTCGCCGACAACCCGATCGTGCGGGTCAGCACGACGACGACGGCGGTCGCACCCACGATCCCGACCACCCAGCCGACCAGGAACCCCATGCTCAGGCCACTCGCCCGTGGCCCCAGCAGCATCAGGATCACCGCCATGATCGGGACCGGGCTGATCGACACAGCCAGGGCGAGCGGCAGCAACTCCCCCAGCACCGCACCCATACGCCTCCCCCAGTGCGGCTGGCCTACCCCCTTTGAGCAGGAATGATGCTCTCCCAGACTTTCCCTTGCCCGAGCATTGGCTACGAACCAGGAGAGTCCGCCGAGGGGAGCACGCGGGTGAACTGGTCCGCCGTACCCGGATGGACGGAACTGCACGGATATCGTCGCGCCTGGCTGCGCCCGGATCTGCTCGCGGCGCTGTCCCTGTGGGCGGTGCTGGTGCCGCAGGCGTTCGCCTACGCGCAGCTCGCCGGGCTGCCCGCGGCGACCGGTCTGTACACGGCGCTCGGCGCCATCATCGGGTACGCGCTCTTCGGCGGGACCCGCTGGCTGAACGTCGGCCCCGAATCGTCGGTCGCCATCGTGGTCGCCAGCGCCCTGGCCGCCGTCCCCGGCCGGGACCACCCCGTCGTGGCAGCCCAACTGGCCCTGCTGATCGCCGTCTTCCTGATGATCGGGTACGTGGTCCACGCCGGCGTGCTGATGCGTCTGCTGTCCACTCCCGTCCTGACCGGCTACCTGGCGGGCTCCGGCGTGGTGATCATCGCCAGCCAGTTGGGCAAGGTGACCGGCATCAAGACGAGCGGCACGCCCCTGGCCAAGGCCCTCGCCGTACTGCGTGGCCTTGCGGACCTGAATCTGTGGGCGCTCGGCTGCGCGATCCTCACCGCCGCGGCCGTGCTGCTGCTCGGCCACTACGCCAAGCGCCTGCCCGGTCCGCTCATCGCCCTGGTCGTGGCGACCACGGTCGTCGCGCTGGGCGGGCTCGCCGACCGGCTCGACGTCCTCGGACCCGCCGAAGGCGGGCTGCCCGTGCCGAAACTGCCCTGGACCAGCCTCGCCGACCCCCTGGCCAGCACGATGCACCTGATCGGCCCCGCGTTGAGCATCGCCCTGCTGGTATACGCCGGCAGCGTACTCACCGCCCGTTCCCTGACCGCCAAGGAAGGCAAGGACACCGACCCACAGCAGGAGTTCCTCGGCCTGGCCGCCGCCAACGCCGGATCGGCGCTGCTCGGCGGCTTCCCCGCCAACGGCAGCGACTCGCGCAGCGCCCTGCTGGCCGGATCGGGCGCACGCACCCGGCTGGCCGGGCTGGGCGCGGCGGCGGCCGTGGTGGTCACCCTGCTGGTGCTGATGCCGCTGATCCGGGACCTGCCCCAGGCCGCGCTCGGCGCGGTCATCATCATCACCGCCACCCGGCTGATCGACCTGCCGGCCTTCCGCAGGCTCTGGCGAATCCGCCGCACCGACTTCGTGCTCGCCGCCGTCACCGCTCTCGGTGTGCTCACCTTCGGCGTGCTCGAAGGCATCGTCGTCGGCGTGACCGTCTCCCTGCTGGAGGTCCTGCGCCGGGCGGTGTTGCCCTACACCGCGGTCCTCGGCCGCACCGGCGAGGCGCAAGCCTACCGCGACGTCGTCAACTACCGCGACGCCGAAACCCTGCCCGGGCTGGTCGTCTACCGCTTCGACGCGCCGCTGTACTTCGCCAACGCCGACGTGCTGCGCACCGAACTGCTCCGCTTGATCACCGACGCCGAGCCGCCCGTGCGGCAGATCGTCCTGGACGCCGAAGCCGTTTACGACATGGACACCACCGGAGCCGAGGTGTTGCACCGCGTTGTCGACGACTGCGACCGTGCCGGCGTGGGCATGGCGCTGGCCCGTACCCGGACTCCGGTGCGGGCGCTCCTGCGTGGCACCGGTCTGGACCAGCGGGTCCGGCTCTACCACCGGGTGGCCGACGCGGTCGCCGCCTACCGCGCCGACCACCCCGACCTTCGGCCGCGGGTACGGCCGACACGTCCGCACCGCCGGGGTCTCCTCGGCCGGCTGCGCACCCTGCTGACCCGGCCACGATCGGGCTCCTCGTAACCGTCACAACCACTCGCCCGGCATGTGCCCTCTTTTGAGGCTTTCGTTGCCCTCATCGAAAGTGGCGGCGGGCATGACCGTCCCATGGCTGATCTCCCCTTTCACGACACGGCTGACTTCGACAACGCCGAGCGCGGGTTCATCGCGAAGCTGGCGGGCCGTCGGCGGGGAAGTCCGACACTGCTTCGCCTGACGTGTTCAAGGCGCTCACCGCGGGGCAGCTCTTCGACTCGCTCGTGATCCGCGTCAACGGCCCCAACGCCTGGAACGAGCACTTCGCCACCGACTGGCACCTCACCGACCCGGACGAACACCACCGCACCACCCTGTCCAACGGTGCCCTGATCCACCAGACCTCACCATCCGGCAACAGCGCCGACCTGACGCTCCGGCTCACCGTCCATGCACAACCTCACCGCCAACCCCGGCGGGGTCCTGCCGGGTGTGGCGCCCATCTACGCCGGCGTCGGCGATGTCCTCATTCGCGCAAACTCCCGACCATCACCACTCTGGGGGTTCAGCAGTTCTACGTGTCTATCGCCACAGCAACCGAAACCTTTCACGCTATGTGACGATCTTTTCGCTCATTGCGACTAGCGTGTCCCCTATGTCAGGATCCAGCCGCACCGGTGGCTCCCAGCCTCAGGAACAAGAACGCATCGTCGAGACAGCTACTCGGCTGTTCGCGTCTCTCGGCTACGACGCGACCCCGCTGCCGCCGATGTCACCGGGATGGAGGCACGGTTCCTCAAACCCGTGCTCGACCGGGTCACCGACGAGCTACAGGACCTCGTCGCCCCCAACGTCGCCCTCGATGGGGCGTTGTGGAGCCTGATCTGGTGCATTCGCGGCTTCGTCGTCGGCGGGGTGCTCGCGCCGGACGGCCAGATCAGGGGGCCGCGCAACGCCGGAGCCCTCCGGCAGTTCCGCACGCACCTGCACCTGCTCGTCGATCGCATGTTCGTGCCGAGCGGCTGACGGCGGCACCGGGGCCCGCCTCCATCGCCCGCCTCCGTCGCCCGGTCGCCGAGATCGCCCGGCTCAGGGCCGAGGACGGCGGTCCGATGGACATCGGCGGCGCTACGCTCGCCGGGGCGGCCATGCGGGCCGGGCTGATCGACGAGTACGCGCTGGTCACCGCGCCGGTCCTGGTGGGCGGCGGCACGCCGTTCTTCACCGCGCTGGACAACTGGGTGAACCTGAAGCTGGTCGAGACGCGGACATTTCCCGGCGGCGTGATGCTGACCCGATACGAGACGAGGCGATGAGCACGGGCCACATGCTCGGCTCGTAAGGCCAGGTCGAAGTCCTTCCTGGCCTGCTCATCATGACCCTCGACGATGAGGGAAGCTTTTCCCGTCCCTTCCTTGCGTTCCGAGTGAGTTGTTGACCGACTCGCCGAAGATGCGGACTTGTCTGATCACAGCGTCGCGGGCAGGTTCAGCCATGGTTTGCCGGTGGCGTCGAAGCCGGTGAGCTCGGCGATCTTCCCGTCGACGATGTGCAGGACCGCGATGGTGAACAGACGGTAGTCCGGGTCGTCGGGGGTGCGGAGGTACAGCACGGCGGCAGGCATGCGGTTGACCGTCGTGGCGATGCAGCGCCAGTCGTCGCGGCCACGCTGGAAGAGCCCACCGGAGACCCAGCCGTCCACCGCGTCCTTGGCCGTGACGATCAAGGTGCCCGGCTCGGGCAGCATCGCGAAGCGCAGGTCGTCGCGCAGCAGGGCCGTCAGCCCGTCGAGGTCGTTGCGCTCATGGGCGTTCATGTACGACTTCACCACGCCGCGCTCGTCATCCGACAGCTCGTGGGTGGCAGGGCTGCGCCAGTCGAGGCGGCGGTCGGGCAGTTGCTCGCGCATCGTCACGCGCGCCCGCTGCAGTGCGCTGGTCACCGATGCGACGGTCAGCTCGAGGGCGTCGGCGGCCTTCGACGCCGGCCAGCCGAGGACGTCGCGCAGGATGAACACCGCCCGCTGCCGCGGCGGCAGGTGCTGGACGGCGACGATGAACGCCAGCTCGATCGTCTCCCGCGCCACCACCGATTCCTGCGGGTCCTCCGGGAGCATCCGGTCCGGGTAGGGCTGCAGGTGGCGCAGTTCCGGGTCCGCGCCCGGCAGCTCGGCAGGCACGGGTGTGCGGTCGTTGCGCTTCTCCAGGAAGTCGAGGCAGGCGTTCGTCGCGATCCGGTACAGCCAGGTCCGCGGCGCGGCGTGGCCCTTGAACGACTCCCGTTTGTTCCACGCCCGCAGGAACGTCTCCTGCGTCAGGTCCTGGGCGTCCTCGTAGTTCGCGAGCATCCGGTAGCAGTGCACCTGCAGCTCCCGCCGGTAGCGCTCCGTGATGAGCGCGAACTGTGCCGCGTCGTTCGAGCGGGCCGCGGCGATGAACGCGGTCTCGTCGTCGCCCAGCAGTCTGGCGTCGGTCATGGTCGTCAATCCTTTCGCGGGTGGCGAGGGGCTACCAGAACTGACGATGTGGCGGAGGATTTCTGAGCGGTGAGGCCACTGACACCGGGCCGTTCGTCCGGCCGGATCCGCGGTACGTCCTCAATGACGCAGGTCAGCGGCGGGGTAGTACGCCCAGGAGGGTTGCGGTCAGGGCCAGCTTCAAGGAGTCCTTCAGCTCCAGGTGGAAGCGGGCCAGGTCGGGTTCGGCCTGGTAGGCCGCCTGCAGGCTGGGCGGGGGTGTGCTGTACGCCGACAACGCGCCGGCCATGACCATGGTGTGCAGGCTGAACTGTGTCGCGTTCTCGCCCAGTTCCGGCAGGGCGTCCTGGATCAGGGCGGTCATGGTTGTCAGGCGGTCCAGGGAGGCGCGCTTGTAGCGTGCCACGACCTCGACGGAGACGTTGTGTTCCAGGACGCCGCCCTGCGCGCCGAAGAGGTCGCACAGCACCACCCGGCCGGAGAGCGACCGGCTGAGGATCTCGGCCACCGCTGCCGCTCGCTCGGCCATGGGCAGGTTTTCGTCGACGCCGGCCAGTTCGTCTGCCAGGTCCGTCAGCCACTCCTGCAGGAAGTGGTCCAGCAGTTCCAGCAGCACCGCCTCGCGGGACTCGAAGTAGCGCAGCACGTTCGGCTTCGCCAGGCCCACCCGGCGGCTGAGCTCGTTCAGGGTGACCGCGGCCACCGGCATCTCGTCGAGCATCGCCGACGCCATGTCGAGGATCGCCCGGCGGCGGATCTCCCGCTGCTCTTCGGTTCGCGCCCGCTGGAAAGTCACGATCGCCAGCCTAATTTAGGTACCTCCGGTACGTTGACAATATACCGGAGGTACTTTAACGTCGTCGGCACAAGATACCCTCGGTACGTTACTGGGAGCCTGACATGAGCGAGAAGTGGACGACGGCGAACATTCCGGACCAGCGCGGGCGGGTGGCCGTGGTGACCGGGGCCAACACCGGACTGGGGTACGAGACCGCCAAGGCGCTCGCCGAACGCGGGGCGTCCGTGGTGCTCGCCGTGCGCGACATCGAGAAGGGGGCGCGGGCCGCGGCCCGCATGAGCGGCGACGTGACCGTGCAGGCGCTGGACCTGACCTCGCTCGGCTCCGTCCGGACCGCAGCGGCGGCGCTGCGGTCCCGGCTCGACCGGATCGACCTGCTGATCAACAACGCCGGCGTGATGTACACCCCGAAGCAGACCACCCGGGACGGCTTCGAGATGCAGTTCGGCACCAACCACCTCGGCCACTTCGCGCTCACCGGGCTGCTGCTGGACCTGATGCTGCCGGTACCCGGCTCGCGCGTGGTGACGGTCAGCAGCACCGGCCACCGCATCCGGGCCGCGATCCACTTCGACGACCTGCAGTGGGAGCGCTCGTACGGCCGGGCCGCCGCCTATGGTCAGTCCAAGCTGGCCAACCTGATGTTCACGTACGAACTGCAGCGCCGGCTCGCCACGCACGGCACCACCGTCGCGGTGGCCGCGCACCCCGGCATGTCCAGCACCGAACTCGCCCGTAACACCCCCGCCGCCGTCCGGCTGCCGCTCACCTGGCTCGCGCCGCTGATCACCCAGACCCCCGCGATGGGCGCGCTGCCGACACTGCGCGCCGCCGCCGACCCCGCCGCGCTCGGCGGCCAGTACTACGGTCCCGGCGGACGCCACGAGGTCATGGGCCACCCCCGGCTGGTCACCTCCAGCCCGGAGTCGTACGAGATGGACGTCCAGCGGCGGCTGTGGGCCGTCTCCGAAGACCTCACCGGGGTGAGGTTCCCCGTCGTTCCGTCCAAGCCCTCCGGATCAGCCATCACGAGGTAGCCCGCGCCGGCTCGTCGCGGCGCAGGCGGGTGGCGCCGCGACCGACGAGGCGCTCGCACTCCGCTTCGAGGTCGGCCATCCGCTCATCGCCGTGATGTCCGACTAAGCCGTGATGGCTGCGGCCGTCCTGGCGGCCTGCTCGATCTTCGCGTAGTGGGCTGCACGGGCTTCCTCGTCGATCTGCCTCTCGTACTCGGCGCGCAACCCGGTCCGGCCGTCGAGGCCCTCGCGCAGGATGTCGGCGTGCCCGGCATGCCGGACGGACTCGCCGAGGACATGGACCATGACGGCGAACAGGTTCGTGTCGGCATGAGGCTCCGGCCACCACGGCACGCGGCCGGGGGCGTCGAGGGGAAGCTCGTTGATCGTCGCGTCCGAGTGCTCCCACGTGCGCCGGTAGAACCCGATGATCTGATCGCGGGTCTCGTCCTCGGCCGCCCACAGATCGCTGCCGTCGGAGTCCTGCCACCGGGGCAGCGGTTCCGGGGAAGGGCGGTCGAAGATCTCACCGAAGTACCTGGCCTCGACGGTGGCCACGTGTTTGACCAGGCCGAGGAGGTTGGTGCCAGTCGCTGTCAAAGGTCGGCGGGCGTCGTATTCGGACAAACCGTCGAGTTTCCAGAGCAGCGCCTCGCGGTCCCGCCGCAGTCTCCCGTGCAGGTGATCCTTCGCGAATTCATCAATCATGCGGTATGAGCCTGCCATGGGCTGCTCGTGGTCTCAAAATCCCCGTACCTGGTCCACAACGACCGGCCGAACGGAGAGTTACCTCTCCTCCGGTGGCACCGACCCGAGCGGCGGGCCTGGACAGCGCGAATTGCCGGTGGTCAGGGGTGCGCGTGCCGTTCGAGGCCGAGTGTGGCGATGAGGTCCTCGTGGAGCTCGAACCAGACGCGGTGGCAGGAGTCGACGTCGGTGCGGTCGACCCAGGCGTCCTCGCCGGCTCGGGCGCGTGCGAGGGCGGTCGCGAAGCGGGTGTCGTAACCGCGCAGCCGGGTCAGGACGCCGCCGAGCCGGGCGGACAACGGTGTGAGGGCGAGTGAGATGCCGGTGAGCTCGTCGAGGACCTTGGCGTCCCAGGCGGGGTCGGAGTGGTCGTTGGGGGCGAGCCGGTCGCCGGCGGTGGGCCGGAGCTGCCAGTCGGTGCAGGCCCGCAGGAGGCGGGCGTTGAGCGGGAGGAACTCCCGGTAGACATCGCGGACCTCCGCGGCTCCATCGATGCCGGTGCCCGGCCCGTTGACGTCGGTGCCGGCGAGTTCGGCCGCGAGCAGGCGCTCGTTCTCGGCGCGGCCCCGTTCGGTGAGCGACCAGCCGCCCGTGCCGGCGAAGGCGGAGTACGCGGCCCAGCCATGGGCCTCGGCGTCACGCAGCAGTTCGTCCGCCTCGGCCGGGTCGAGCCCGTACCGGGCGGCGACCGCCGGTGCCTCCGCGAACCCGAGGATGCGCACCGCGTGCAGGACCAGCAGGAGGGGCTGCGAGCGCCGGGTCACGGTGCGACGTCCTGCCGTGCGGTCAGCCGGTTGTAGTGCTGCTGGCATGCCTGAGGTGAGTTGAACCCCATCGCCTGCGCTATCTGCGCCCAGGTCAGGCCCGCGCCGCGCGCCGTGAACAGCAGGGCGGACTCGAGTCCATCGACCTCGGCGCGGGCGGCGGGCACGAGGGTGAGTGCGGTCAGGACGTCCTCGGGGCTCAGCTCGGCGTTGCGCCAGACGGCGAACTGCACGAGGTCGACCGCGGAAGGCGGGGCCGGTGCGGGCCGCCACGGGCGGGGGCTGAGTTCGTCCGCGCCCAGGGCCAGGAGCCGCTTGCTCGCATCGTGCTCACGGCCGGCCTGGGCGCGATCCGCGTGCCCGGCGCGAGAGATGTCCGGTTCGCTCGACATGCGTTTATGATCCAGAATCAATAGAACGTTGTCAATTTTTTGTTGATAAGGGGGAAGTGGGGTGTTCGTACCACTGATCTCGGCCGTCGCCGGGGAGTGCGGGGGCAAGGCCGGCGCGCTCGGCGCGTTGCTACGGGCGGGGGTGCCGGTTCCCGACGGCTTCGTGGTGCCGTTCGCCGCCTACCGGGCCGCCGTACGGGAGCTGAAGGATCCCGGCGCGGCGCGTCGGGCCATCGAGAGCCGGCCCCTCGACCCTGCCGTGCTCAAGGAGCTGGCACGGGCGCTGGACGACCTGGGCGATCCGCCCGTCGCCGTGAGGTCGTCCGCGTCGGACGAGGACACCGGACAGCTCTCGGCGGCCGGCCAGCACGAGAGCTTCCTCGCCGTACACGGAGCCGCCGACGTCGCGGACGCCGTGCGCGCCTGCTGGGCCTCGCTGCTCACGCCGCGCGCCCTCGCCTACCGGGACGCCACCGGCCACCGCCCGCCGTCCGGCGAGTTCGCGATGGCCGTCATCGTGCAGCGCCAGGTGGACGCCGACGTGTCCGGCGTCATGTTCACCCCCGCCGGTCCGGACGACGGGACCAGGATCGAGTCCTCCTGGGGTCTCGGCCCCAGCGTCGTCGGCGGCACGGTGACCCCTGACGCCTACCGGGTCGCCGCGGACGGGTCGGTCGAGCAGACGATCGCGCCCAAACGCACTCGGCTCGACCGGCATGACGGACGGCTCGTCGTGCGTGACGTGCCCGTCCCCGACCGGGACCGGCCGACGCTGGACGCCGCGACCGCCGTAGGGCTCGCCGAACTGGGCAGGGAGATCGCCGCGGTACGCGGCGGGCCGCAGGACGTCGAGTGGGCGATCGCCGGTGGGCGCGTCTGGATCCTGCAGGCCCGGCCGATCACCGCCGTGCTCCCGTCCCGCGTGCCCGGCGAGGTTCAGTCCGCGCTGGCAGGGACGCCGGGCAGCCGCGGAACCGTCACCGGCACCGCGAGGATCGTCCGCGGCCCCGGCGACTTCGCCCGCGTGCGCCCCGGCGACATTCTCGTCTGCCCCTTCACCGACCCCGCCTGGACACCACTGCTGCGCGTCGCCGCCGGCGTCGTCACCGAGGTCGGCGGCGTGCTCTCGCACGCCGCGATCGTCGCCCGCGAACACGGCATCCCCGCCGTCCTGGGCGTCGCGGAGGCCACGAGCAGGCTCCACGACGGCGCCGCCGTCACCCTCGACGGCACCACCGGCACCATCACCGTCATTCGAGAGGAGGAGGGAGGCGGGGCCGCACGGCCGCCCCGCCCGCGCCGTCCATGACCACGCGACACCTCTACCTGGCACGCCACGGCGCCGCCGACGCCTTCGGAAATCTCACCGGCCTCGGTCACCGGCAGGCGGACCTGCTGGGCGAACGCCTCGCCGGCATGCCGATCGACGCCGTCTGGCACTCCCCGCTGCCCCGCGCCGTGGCGAGCGCGCGCGAACTCGCCCGGCACCTCCCGCAGGTGCTCGTGGACGAGGTCCCCGAACTCATCGATCACGTGCCGTACGTGCCCCGCGCGGCGGAGACGCCCTCCTCGTGGGCCGGCTTCTTCGACGGCTACGAGGAGGCGGAGGCGGCCGCGGGGCACCGGCTCGCCGAGTCCCTGGTCGCCCGGTTCGCCAGAGCCCCCGGACCGGGCCGGCGCGACACTCATGAGGTCCTGGTGACGCACGCGTACCCGATCGCGTGGCTCGTGCGGCATGCGCTGGACGCGCCGCCGGCACGGTGGCTCGACCTGAACAGCGCCAACGCCGCGCTGACGGTCATCCACTACCGAACCGGCCTGCCGCCCACGCTCGTGATGTTCAACGACATGAGCCACCTGCCCGCCGACCTGCGCTGGACCGGGTTCCCCCCGGGCAGGAGGCCGTGACGCGGTGCACGGCCCGTGCCCGTCGCCGACCAGCGCTTCGTTGCTCAGCGAAACGTTCCAGCCAGATATGTTCGGGAGCCCCGGCCGGGCCCGCCTCCAGCCCAGCCGGCCGTATGACGGCGCATGGTCACGACGAGAAGGGGCAGCGGACATGATGATGACGGTCGCGCGAGAGGGGAGGGCGTCGTGACGGACACGAACGCGTGGGCGGCGCTGGCCCGTGAATGGCTGGCCCTGTCGTCGCCACGGGCGGCCCGGGCCATGGCCGAGCGCGAGCAGGAGGCCGGCAGGCGTCGCCGTGATTGGCGACCGGACGCGAACTGGCGGGGGAAACGCGCCGACCAGGAAGCGGTGCGGGATCTGGAACGGGTTCGCTGGGCGACCGAGCCCGAGACGGCGGCCGAGCTGACCGAGGAGCAGATCGCGGCGGCCAGGCAAGCGCTGGCGCGCGAGACCGCGCTGGCCCGCGCACGAGACCGGGCTCAGCGAGACCGGGCTGAGCACGACGTGTGACAGGCCCCGGCCGACCGGTCGGGGCCTGTCGATCGGGCCCTGTCTATCGGGCCCTGTCTATCGGGTCAGCCGTCGGTCTCCCACCAGTACTGGTTGACCCAGCCCCAGCAGCCCTTGGTGAGCATGTACACGCCGTTCTGCCGCCCGAACCAGGGCGACTCCGCCCAGCCGACCGCGCACCCGGCGACGAGTCTCACCTTGCCGCTGTAGATGTCGCAGCGGGCCCACGCCTGGTTCGTCCCGTTGATGCCGTGCGAACTGCACGTGTACGACGCGGCTTGGGCGGGGTGGGCGAGCGTTGTGGTCGTCGCCACGGCCATGGCGGCCAACGCCAGGGCCGTGATGATCTTCTTCACGTGGTGATCCCTTTCGTTCGAGGAGGACCTGCGAGACCTTCATAGAGGCGCATTTGTCCAGCTCGAAGTGCTCTGGACAATTCCCTCAGGCTCGTTGTCCACCACCGAACGAACCTGACCTTGGGCCGTGGAGTGATCCCCGGTGTACACACCTATGACCTCAAGAGCCCAGTACCTGCGGAGACCGTGCCGGGGTGGCGGGCGGAGCGCCGTCACCCCGGCACATGTCCCTCAGTTCTTTCGCGCAGCCTTCAGGGTGCTTCTAGGCGCGTACTGCCACGTCATCGATCTGGAAGGCGGGCCCGGCGCCGCTCGCGGTCCAGACGAAGGTCCAGTCGACGCGGGTCGTTCCCGCGGGTGCGGTGAACGTGCCGGCCGCTTCGGTCCAGGCGGTCTTCGGGTCCAGGGAGATGGCGTCGGTACGCAGCACCGTGCCGGACTCGTCACGCCAGCGCACATTCCACGTGACGGCAGGCATGGTCGCCACGGCCTGCCGGTACCACAGCGACACGTGGTAGCTCGTGCCGGCGATCACACCGCTGTATCCGGGATAGTTGTCGAGCGCCACCGCGCTGCTGGACTCGGTGCTGGTCATCTGCAGCGAGCCCGTGCCGCCGTGCGCGTCACCGGTCAGGCGCGTCACGCTGGACCCCCACCACGGGGTGTAGGGCGAGGTCGAGTCGGACTCGAAGTCGTGCTCGGCGATGGCGGGCGGCTTGGGTGTGCCGCCGTCGAACGTGCTGCCGGCGTCCTGGCCGTACTGGAGGCCGACCCACTGTGCGGGCGTGATGCGCGTGTCCATGTCGCCGACCCTGAACTGCCACGGTCCCGTGTAGGTGTTGTCGTGCCAGGAGTTGTTCGAGTCGTGGACGATCGCCTTCTGGATCACGTCACCCTTGTACGGGGACCAGTCCGGGTAGGTGCCGTAGTTCGACAGCAGGGCCATGTGCCCGCAGTACTGCGTGGCGCAGCCGCCGCCGATGGCACTGGGGTCGAAGGTGAACGTGTTGTGGTGGACGTCGACGTTCTTCGTCCACCAGCGGCAGTCGGTGTAGAGCGGGTTGTCGTTGATGTCAGGGGCCGAGCACGTCGAGCGGTTGGTCGGCCCGACGATCAGCGTGCAGTCGCCGGTCGTCGAGGCCGGGCTGTTGCAGAACCGGTCGGCGTTCGCCCACCCGGTGATCCCGCCCCAGTTGTTCTCGAACAGGTTGCCGGTGATCTCGATCTTGCTGGTCCGCGCTGCCACGCGGGGCTCACCGTCCGCCTCGGACAGGTAGATCGCCGCTTCGGGGAACGGGTCGCCCTTCGCCGCCCGCTCGGCACCGGACTTCCAGGCGTTGCCGCGAATGGTGTTGTCCCGGATCACGGCGTTGTAGCTGATCTCGTAGAAGATCCCGAGCGACTCGTTGTCCTCGATGAGGTTGTCCTCGATGAGGAAGTCGTTGTTGTTGGTGTCGGCCCAGACGCCCGGCCCGTGGTTGCCGTGGACCCAGTTGCCGGTCACGTCGGCGCCGTTCACCGCCCAGAACTTCATGCCACCGGTGCATCCGCACCCGGGCTCCTGGTGCTCCCAGTCGTCGGTGTTGTTGCCGGTGAACTCGTTGTCCGCCACCACCAGGTCGGTGATGGTGTTGCCGGCCTTGTACGCGTTCAGGCCGTACTGCCCGTTGTCCTTGAAGCAGTTGCCCCGGATCTGGTTCGCGGCCCCGGCCATCAGCGCCGCGCCGGAGTTGTTACGGAAGGTGTTGTGCTCCACGACCCAGTTGTCGGCGGAGTCGTGGTTGACCACGCCCTCGTCGCGCGGCGCGACGAACCCGGTCACGGTCAGGTACTGGATCGTGACCCCGGTCGCGCCCTGAGTGAAGGCGTACCGGTTCACCCCCTTGCCGTCCAGCACCGCTCCGGGCGCCCCGATGAACGTCGCGCCTTCGCCGGGGTAGATCTGGGCGTAGGTCGCGGCCTCCAGCGTGTGCGTGCCGGTCTCGAAGTAGTACGTGGTGTTCGCCTTGCGTAAGTCCACGCCGCTGTTGTCGCCCGCGGGGACCACGACCGCGCCGGCGGGCGGTGTGGTGGGGCCGTTCAGCGACGAACTACCGCAGACCGCTGCCGTTGCCTTCGTCGCTCCGGTGGCCGGCTTGACCGCGTCGCCGCTCGCCGGCGTCGCGCCGCCCAGGACAACCGTGGCGAGAGCCGCCAACGCCACTGGCCAGGTTCTTCGCATTCCTGATCTCCTTGAATCTTTCCGCCAGCTTGACCGAATTCGGCCGCCGGCGGTCGACACTGTAGTGAGGGCCCGCACCCACCCTCAAGATCGAACGCCGAGCCAGGACCGCAGGGCCGACGCACTTCCAAGCCGAACGAGGACGAGCCTCGGCAGAGGCACGTCATCTGGGTCGGTCGCTCACGCATGACCGTGGCCCGGCACGATCAGGCCGCCCTCGTAGGCCGCGATCACGGCCTGTACCCGATCCCGCAGGCCGAGCTTGGTGAGGATGTTGCTGACGTGGGTCTTCACGGTGTGCTCGCTGAGCACCATCGTGGCGGCGATCTCGGCGTTCGACTGCCCCAGGGCGATCATCCGCAGGGTTTCGCGCTCCCGGGCGGTCAGCACGTCGAGCTCTCTGGCCGTCGGCTTCGCGGCCGGGGACCGGGAGGTGAACTCGGCGATCAGCTTGCGGGTGACGGAGGGGGACAGCAGCGACTCGCCGGCCGCCACCACGCGTACGGCATGGACGAGATCGTCCCGCCGTACGTCCTTGAGCAGGAACCCGCTCGCGCCCGCCCGCAGCGCCTCGAACACGTAGTCGTCGAGGTCGAACGTGGTCAGCATGAGCACCCGGCACGCCGTGTCGGCCGAGACGATCCTGGCCGCCTCGATGCCGTCCATCCTGGGCATCCGGATGTCGAGCAGCAGCACGTCCGGCTGGTGCGCGCGGGCCGCCTCGACCGCCTCGATCCCGTCCCCGGCCTCCGCGACGACCTCGATGTCGGGCTGGGCTTCGAGGATCATGCCGAACCCGGCCCGGACGAGTTCCTGGTCGTCGGCGATGACGACGCGCAGACCCCTCATACCGTGACCCCGAGGGGCAGCCGGACGACGACCTCGAAGCCGGGTCCGTCGGAGCGCGGTCCGGCGGCGGCGCTGCCCTGGCAGGCGGCAGCGCGCTCACGGATGCCGATCAGGCCGTTACCGCCGTGCGGACGGGCATGCGTGCTCCCCCTGCCGTCGTCGGTGATGCGGATCACGAGTTCGTCGTCCTGCCAGTCGAATCGGATGTCGGCGTGAGTGGCACCGGAGTGCTTGACGATGTTGGTGAGCGCCTCCTGGGTCACCCGGTAGGCCGCGATGTCGACGTCGCCGGGGAGCGGGACGGGGGTGCCGGTGACGGTGTGGTTCACGGTCAGCCCGGGACCCGCGACCTGGTCGGCCAGGTCGGGCAGGTCGGCGAGGGTGGGCTGCGGCGCGCGCGGGCCCTCGCCTTCCTTGAGCACGCCGAGCAGCCGGCGGAGTTGCACCATGGCGTCGCGCCCCGAGGCGGCGATCGCGTCGAACGCGGCCTCGGCCCGGTCGGGGTCGCTGCGTACCACGACCGGCCCGGCCTCGGCCTGGACGACCATGAGGCTGACCGCATGGGCGAGGATGTCGTGCATGTCCCTGGCGATGCGCGCCCGCTCGCGTTCCGCGGCCCGCTCGGCCTCGATCCGGCGTTCGCGTTCGAGCTGGACGGCCCGCTCTTCCAGCGCGGCGGCGTGGCTCCGGGAGACGGCCGCGGCGCGTCCGACGGCGTAGGCGGCGACGAACGTCACCACGCCGCGCACCGCCGTGTCGGACGATCCGGTGAACGCGAGCCCCCCGGCGGTGGCGACGAGCAGGGCGAGGATGCGCGGCCACCGGGAGGCGTAGGCGGCGGTCGAGTACATCGCCACCAGCGCGCCGTACCAGATGGGCTGTGCGGCGACCCGGTCGGACAGGTCGTAGAGGGCGACGACGCCGAGGGTGACCATGAGCACGACCACCGGCGCGCGCCGCCGCCACACCAGGGGTACGGCCGCCGCGAGCACGACGGCGTACCCCCACCAGCTCCACGGTCCCGGGCTGGACAGGAGCGGCCAGAGCTGGGCCGTCAGGACGAGCGCGGTGAGAGCCAGGTCCAGCCGTCGTGCCGGGATGGCACGCAACCGCTCAAAAATGGACACAAGTCTGAATTCTCCACTCATCACACCGCAGCCGGCACCGCGGGCTCGACCACGCGGTGCCGGCCGTCGGCCAGGCGCGACGCGCGGGACACCCGGGCCAGCGCCAGGAAGGAGATCAGCAGGAACGCGGCTCCCAGCGGCATGAGGTCCTTCTCCACGAACGGCACCAGGACGTCGGCGATGACCAGGACGGGCGTCCACGCCTTGACGCGGCGCTGGACCGCAAGCAGGAGGACCAGGCCGATCTGGGCGACGAAGAACAGCAGCGGCCCGAAGTCGTAGATCACCTGCTGCACCCCGGGAACCGCCTGGACCTGATCGAACAGCACGCTCATCGCGGCGTGGTCGGCTGACCGGAACCCCACGACGATGTCGATGACGAACTGGGCGATCAGCGTGGCGATGCCGACATAGCCGGCGGAGGCCAGGCCGGTCGCCAGGCGCCCGCGACCGGCCAGCCGTCGCATCTCGTGAAAGGTCATGGCGAAGAACACCAGGGCGCCGATGAAGGCCAGGTGCCCGGTCGTCCAGGCGAGCCCGGGACCGCGGCTGCCGTCCAGGCCGTCCAGGATGCGGATCACGCCGTAGGTGAAGGTGAGGAGAGGGGCGGCGACGAAGGCGATGCGGGGGTTCATCTCGTTGACTCCTTAGCTGCGATGACCTCCTCCATCCTGGTTTTCCGCGGGCGTACGGACATCGCCGGGACGAGTGAGGTCCCGCCTCACTCCTGGGAGGGAGGCGGGACGGCACCTCCCGTCTGGGAGGGATCGGCCCAGCCGGGCAGAGTCCCGGAAGCGGTCCCGCGATCGGCACACCACGGTCGCCACGGCGGCCGGAAGGCGTCTCAGCTCCGGCGGGTCCAGGCGTCGGCGAGTTCGACGAGCCGGTCGAGGGCGGCCTCCACGCGCTTCTTGTCGCCGGTGGTCAGGTAGTCGAGTTGCAGGCCGGCATAGGCGGCGTTGAGCAGGGTGGCGTTGGCGCGGGCGGCCTCGTCGGGGACGCCGTGGGCGCGGAGCGCGTCGGCCACGAACTCGGCGCGGTCGCCCAGCATCGTGGGCACGTACGGCCCGGTGAGCCGGCCCGCCGCGGCCAGGCCCTCGATCTCGTGCAGCAGGCGGATCAGTGGCAGGTGGTCGTCGCTCAGGTGCCAGTCCCAGGACGCCCGGATGACGGCGCCGAGGCTGCGCCCCTCCGCCCAGCCGGGCAGGGCCTGCAGCCGGTCGCGTTGCCGCTGGTCAAGGTGGGTGAGGACGGCGGTGATGAGGTCGTCCTTGGTGGCGAAGTGGTGGGTGAGCACCGAGGTGCTCTGCCCGAGCGCCTGGGCCAGGGGACGCAGGGACAGCCCGGCGACGCCGTGGACGGTCAGGTGACCGATGATCGCGTCGAGCAGTTCGGTGCGGCGGCGCGGATCACGGGGTCTGGCCATGGCGTCTCCGTCCGGGGTGCGGGTGCGTCCGGCACATCCGCATATTAGCGCAACGACTGTTACGCTAACTCGCCTCCCCCACCACTTCTGAGGAGAAACGTCCATGACCACCCTCGCGACCTGCCCCGCCGAGAGACACGCGCAGGTCAACGGCCGACGACTGGCCTACGTCGACTTCGGCGGCGACGGCGTCCCGGTCCTGGCCGTGATCGGGCACTTCGGCCGGGCCAGGATGTTCGCCCCGCTGGCCGCCGCCCTCGCCCCCGCCTACCGGGTGATCTCGCTGGAACAGCGCGGCCACGGCCACAGCGACTCCGACGGCGACTTCAGCCGGGAGGCGTACGTCGCCGACGCCGCCGCGTTCGTCCGGCACCTCGCCCTCGGCCCGATGATCACGCTCGGCCACTCCATGGGCGGGGTCACCGCCTTCCAACTCGCCGCCCGGCACCCCGAGCTGGTCAGCGCCCTGGTCATCGAGGAGGCCGGCGCCGACAACCGGCAGCCGCAGATCCCGCACCCCGTCCTGGACGTGACCGGCTGGCCCCGCCGCGCCGCCACCCTGCACGAACTGCGCCGGCAGGTCGAGGCCCGCGGCATCCCCGACGCGAGCTACTTCATGGAAAGCGCCGTCGAACACGACGACGGCTGGGGCTTCCTCTTCGACCACGCCGACATGATGGCCTCGCAGCAGGCCCTGATCGGCGACTGGTGGGCCGACTGGCTCGGCTCGCACTGCCCCGCCCTGCTGGTGCACGGCGCCGACAGCTTCATCCTGCCCACCACGCTGGCCAGGCAGATGGCCGGACGACGGCCGGGCACCGTGCTGCGGGAGTTGCCCGGCTGCGGCCACTGGGCCCACGACGACGACCCCAACGGCTTCGCCGCCGCCGTCCGCGACTTCTTCGCACGTGTGCTCGGGCACGACATGTCGTTCCCGTGCGAATGGCGAAAGCTCCGCCCTCGGATATCGGCCTTAAACTGGAGGCAGCACCTCTCGCAAGGAGGATCGATCATGGGCAAGAAGGAAAAGGTAAAAGCAAAGGCCCAGGAAATCAAAGGCATGATAAAAGAGCGGCTCGGCGCGGACACCGGCGACAGGTCTCGTGAGGCCGGCGGCCGGGCGACGCGCGTCAAGGCGAACCTCAAGCAGGCGTTCGAGAAGGCGAAGGACGCCTTCAAGAAGTGAAGATCGCCGCCCGGACGGTGAGCAAGGAACGCGCCAGGGCCGGCGAGTCGCGGACCGCGAGCCGTACCTCCGTCGAGGGCATCTCCTCCAGCCGGCGCGGCGGGCTGCGCTCCCACTCCGGCGCGGGTGGCCGGACGCGGGATCAGTTGTACGCCGAGGCCAGGCGCCGCGACATCAAGGGCCGCTCGGAAATGGACAAGGCGCAACTGGAGCAGGCGCTTCAGTAGAGCCGCTCATGGGACCGGGCGAGACACGTCCGATGCGCCGCCCGGACGGGACCTCGCGCGGGGATTATTCATCCGGCCAGTTCTCCGTGAGGAACCGCTCGGCGGCCTCGGCGCCTTCGTCGAACATCGCCGCCGCCACGGGCGAGCCCTCCACCAGCGCCCTCGCGAGGTAGCGCACGCTGAGCCCATTCGCCTCGTACATGGCTCGCATGAACTCGGGAGTGACCTCGGCCCCATCCTGGACCTGACCCGGCAGCACCCAGCACCGCGGCACGGACATGCGCGTCGCACGCCTCCCGCAGGCCCTCCTTCGAGCCGAAGTGGTGCTGCACCAAGCCGACCGAGACACCGGCGGCCGGATTTTGTGTCGCCAGGGCCGTGTTGCCGTGCCCGGCCGCCGCGCGGGCGACGGGCCCGAGGGACGGGTTAACGGGTGTGGTCGGCCCGGTTCCACCAGACGGCCGTCGAGACGGCGCCGGCTGCTCCGGTGATGACCACCAGCAGCAGGCCGAGCGGGCCCGGCGGGTCCTGGCCCGCTCCGGCGATGCCCGCGTACAGGCCGGGTATCGACCAGGGGAAGACGGAGCCGTAGCCGAGTGCGGCGATGATCTGGGAGACGAAGATGACGCCGAACAGGACGCCGACGGCAGCCAGGTAGCCGCGGCCGGCGCTGGCGGCCAGGGCCAGCGGTGTGGTGGTCAGCGCCGCGAGCGCGGCCGCGCCCAGGATACGCGCGAGCCCGTTGAGCACGGCCGGTGTCGACCAGGCGGGCAGGCCGAGCAGGGCGCCGATGAGAAGGCCGAGCCCGGCCAGCAGGACCGCCAGCGCCAACGCCCAGAGTGCGGCGACGGTGAACTTGGCGGCCACGACGGCAGTGCGGGAGGTGGGCAGGGCGAGCAGGTCCGTGGCGGTGTGGTCGCTGAACTCGCGACCGAACAGCCAGATGGCGATGAGCCCGTAGACGCCGAGGCCGCCGACCGCGACGGCCTGGGCCAGCAGCGCGAGGTAGCCGGGCCAGTCGGCGCTCGCGCCCGACAACTGAGCCTTACCGCCGAGCAGCCCCAGCGCCCGGGCACGGGCGGGATCGGCGAGGATGAACATGAACATGCCGCACACCAGCGCGGCGACGGTGAAGGCCAGCGCGGTGATCCAGGGCAGGCGGCTGCGCCGTACCTTGAGCAGTTCCGCCCAGAGCGCTTCACGCATCGCCGGTCCCCTCCGCGGGTTGCGTTCCTGGGCCGGCAGTGAGTGTGACCTGCTCGCTCGGTCCGACCGTGCGCAGGAAGAACGCTTCGAGATCCTCCTCGTGCAGGTGGAGGTCGGTGGGCGGCACTCCGCCGTGCACCAGTACGGTCGCGACCTGCTCGGGAGCGGCCAGGGCGCGTGGGTCGGTGAGCAGCAGTCCGGCCGGTGTGGCGGATTGGGGGTGGTAGCCATGGGCGATGAGCACCGTGCGGGCGGCGTGGTCGTCGCGGGTGGCCAGACGCAGGTGGCGGCGGCGGTGCCGGTCGAACTGATCGGCGTCGTGCTCGCCGACCAGGCGACCGTGGTGCAGGATGCCGATGCGGGTGGCCAGGCGGTCGACCTCGGCCAGCAGGTGGCTGGACAGCAGCACGGTGGTGCCGTGCCGGTGGATCAGGCCGGCGAGCAGGGCTCGGATCTCGGCGACTCCGGCTGGGTCCAGGCCGTTGACGGGTTCGTCGAGGATGAGCAGGTCGGGGGCGTGGAGAAGAGCCCTGGCCAGGGCCAGGCGTTGCAGGTTGCCGAGTGACAGGGTGCGGGCTCGGCGCTCGGCGTACGGGGCGAGCGCGAGGCGGTCGATGATGTCGCCGACGTCGCCGGGCAGGCGGCGCAGCCGCCGGACCACCTCCAGGTTCTCCCGCACGGTGAGTTCCGGGTAGGCGGCGGCCGTCTCCACCAGGTAGCCCACCCTCGCCCAGGCGGAGCGGTCACCGCCGGTGACGTCGGCGCCCAGGACGCGCACGGTTCCGGCGGTGGAGGTGATCATGCCGAGCAGCATGCGGATCAGGGTCGTCTTGCCGGCGCCGTTGAGGCCCAGCAGTGCGTAGATCTGCCCTGCCGGCACCCGCAGGGTGACGTCGTCGACCGCACGAACGTCGCCGAAGCGCTTGCTCAGGCGGGTGATCTCGATGGCCGGGGACGTCTCGCCGCGACGCGGGTGAGCGATCACGGCCATGGCCGCAGGGTCGGCCGAGGCGCCGTCAGGTAGCGGGGGTTCGGGGTGCACGGGCACATCCTCGTCTCGACGCGGACTGGACATGCCGACCAGGCTTCCCGGCTCACCTGTCGTCAGGTTATCCCTGCGGGCTCGGCGCTGCCAGTACGCCCGGGTCTCTTTCGAGCCCATCTCGGTGGCCCCTGAATGGCGGGCGACATCCCAGGCCCCGTGGGCGCGGGCCCGCTCCCGGCGGTGTCAAGAAGGCGTCTGTCGCCTTGGCACCGCCGCTGTTATGGTGATCCCGGTGCGCCGGGAAGTCTGGTCGGCAAGATCGTCCGCTGACCCGACCGGAGGCGTTCCATGATCTTCCCCGCGCGGTGCCCCTGATGGGCACGCTGCTGACGGCTTTCGCCTGCGTGCTCCTGCTCGCCGTGCTGCTGTCCAGCCTGGCCCACCGCACCATCCTGTCCACCGCCGCGCTCTTCCTGGTGGCCGGGTTCGTACTGGGCGACGGCGTGCTCGGCGTCGTGTCGCTGAGACCTGGTGACGACCTGGTCGCCGCACTCGCCGAGCTGGCGCTGTTCACCGTCCTGTTCACCGACGGCATGCGGGTGGGCTGGACCGAGTTGCGCAGGGCCTGGCGGCTGCCCGGGCGGGCGCTCGGCTGGGGCCTGCCGCTCACCCTGGCCATCACCGCGCTCGGCGCCCACTACCTACTCGGCCTCGGCTGGACCGAGGCGCTGCTCATCGGCGCGATCCTCGCGCCCACGGATCCGGTCTTCGCCGCCGCCCTGGTCGGCAACGACAAGGTGCCACCCCGGCTGCGGCAGCTACTCAACGTCGAGTCCGGCGTCAACGACGGCCTGGCGCTGCCCTTCGTGATCGTCTTCCTGGCCGTCGCGGCGGGTTCGGACGATCTGCATCTGGGCGAGCTGGGTCTCGAGCTGGGACTGGGCATCGTCATCGGCGTCGCGATCCCGTGGGCGGCGATCAAGCTGGAGCGCACCCGCTGGTTCGCCGCCTCCACGCAGTACGAGCCGCTCAACGCCCTGGCCATCGGCCTGCTCGTGCTCGCCGTGGGCAAGGCCACGCACGGCAACCTGTTCCTGGCCGCGTTCTCGGCCGGCATCACCGTGGCCACCTTCGGGCCCCGGCAGCGGGAGTCGTTCGAGCACTTCGGCGAGCTCATCGCCGAAGTGTTCAAGCTGGCCGCGCTGCTGGTGTTCGGGGCCCTGATCACTCCGGCGCTGCTCGGTGCGGTCGGCTGGAGCGGCTGGCTGTTCGCGGTTTTCGCGCTGGTGCTGGCACGGCCGGCGGCGATCTGGCTGTCGTTCCTGCGCTCGGGACTGTCAGTGCGCGAGCAGACGGCCGTGGCCTGGTTCGGGCCCAAGGGTTTCGCCTCCGTCGTGTACGGGCTGCTCGTGCTCGGCTCCGGCATCGCGGTCGCCGAGCAGGTCTTCCAGTTCGTCGCGGTGACCATCGTGGTCTCGATCCTGCTGCACTCCTCGACCGACATCGTGGTGGCCCGCTGGTTCGACGACGAGCGAGAGGTGCCGGCATGGTACGGCGGTGCGGCCCGGCGGCTGCGCGGATCCAGGGGCGGATCCAGGGGCGGATCCAAGGACGGATCGTGAGCGGGGGTGCGCCCCTGTCCGGCCGTGCGGCGGACGTGTGGGCCGGTGCCCGTCGCACGCCCGGGTCGGCCGGATGACGCGGTACCGGCCGGCTGTGCCGGGGCGCGGCCGGCATCCGGCCGTGGTCATCGCGGCCGGTTTCGGTGTCGCGGTGCTGCTCGGGACTGCACTGCTCGCCACCCCGCAGGCCACCACGGCGGGCGACGCCTCGCACTTGCTGACCGCGCTGTTCACCGCCACCTCCGCGGTGTGCGTGACCGGTCTGGTCGTAGTTGACACCGAGACGCACTGGTCGGTGTTCGGCGAGGTGGTCATCGCGCTGCTGATCCAGGTCGGCGGGCTGGGCATCATGACGCTGGCCACGCTGATCATGGTCATCGTCTCCGGCAGGCTCGGCCTGCGAACCCGGTTGTCGGCACAGTTGGAGAGCAAATCGATCGTGGCCGCCGATCTGCGCCAGGTGTTGCGCAAAGTGGTGATGTTCAGCTTGCTGTGTGAGGCGGCGGTGGCCATCGTGTTGACCATCCGCTTCGTCACCGGGTACGGCGAGCCACTCGGCCGGGCCGCCTACCTCGGAGCCTTCCACGCGGTGTCGGCGTTCAACAACGCCGGCTTCGCCTTGTGGCCCGACAGTCTGTCCCGCTTCGTCGCCGACCCGTGGATCTGCCTGACGATCGCGCTGGCCGTGATCGTCGGCGGGCTCGGTTACCCTGTGGTGTTCGAGTTGCTGCGGAGTTGGCGGCATCCGCGCCGCTGGTCCGTGCTGACCAGAATCACGGTCGGCCTCAGCGTCTTTCTCCTGGCCGCAGGCACGCTGGCGTTCCTCATGATCGAGTGGCGCAACCCGGCCACGCTCGGTCCGCTGGACGAGCCGGGCAAGTGGCTGGCGGCATTCTTCGCCGCCGTCATGCCGCGCTCGGGTGGCTTCAACACCCTCGACATCGGCCAGATGGCTCCCTCGTCGTGGCTGGTCACCGACGTGCTGATGTTCATCGGCGGGGGCAGCGCCGGCACCGCGGGCGGCATCAAGGTCACCACGTTCGGATTCCTGCTGTTCATCATGTGGTCGGAACTGCGCGGAGAGCACCAGGTCAACATCGGTCACCGGCGACTGCCCTCCGCGACCCAGCGGCAGGCGCTGTCGATCAGCCTGCTCGGTGTCATCCTGGTCATGGTCTCGACCTGGCTCATGCTCCTGCTCACCCCGCATGCCCTGGACCGGGTGCTGTTCGAGGTGATCTCGGCGTTCGCGACCAACGGCCTGTCCACCGGCATCACCGCCGACACCCCGCTGGCCGGGCATGTCCTGCTCAGCCTCCTGATGTTCGTCGGCCGTATCGGTCCGCTCACGCTGGGCTCGGCGCTTGCCCTGAAGGAACGCACCCGCCGCTACGAGTTCCCCGAGGAACGAGTGATCATCGGCTGACAGGGCATCCGATCCGTCGTGGCGCTCGGGCTGGGCCGCTTCGGCGCAGCGATGGCGATCGAACTGGACTTCTCGGCCCGGCACGGGAAGTCCTTCGCTGGATCTAGCCGGACTGTTCGCATACATCCGAACAATTCGATAGATTCGCTTCCATGGATGTCGATCAGTTCGTGGAGGACGCCGGGCTCTTCTACGCGCGGCTGGGACTGAGCCGGACGGCCGGGCGGGTGATGGGCTGGCTCCTGACCGCCGAATCGGGCAGCGCTGACGCGCCCGAACTGGCCGAAGAGCTGGCCGTGGCCAAGAGCAGCATGAGTATCGCGCTGCGGCAACTGGAGCAGGCGGGCCTGGTCGAGCGGTTTCGCGTGCGGGGCGCGCGGCGGGACCGCTACCGGCTGGCCGAGGACGTCTTCGCACGAGCCTTCCGCACCAAAATGGCCGAGTTCGAGAGCTTCCGGGCACTGGCCGAGCAAGGGCTGCAGGCGGTGGGCGACGACCCCGCGCGCCGGCGACGTCTGGAGCTGATGCGGGACATGTACGCATTCATGATGGACCGCTTCCCCATCCTGCTGGACGAGTGGGACGAAATGCGGGACAAGCGATGAGACCGTTGCTGATCAGCGTGGGCAGCCGCGGAGACGTCCAGCAGTTCCTGGCGCTGGCGCGCGGGCTGCTGGCCGCCGGGCACCGGCCGGTCCTGGCCGCACCCCGCCGGTTCCAGCCGCTCGCCGCCGGGCACGGGGTGGAGTTCGCGCCGCTCAGCGATGAGATGTTCGCGCTGCAGGACTCCGTCAAGGGGCAGGGCGTGCGCGCGGCCATCACCGCCGCGCGTTCGGTCAAGCCGATGCTGCGCCTCCTCCTGGACGACCAGGCGGCCCTCGTGACGCGATCGGCCGACGTCGTCGTGTATCACCCCAAGTCCCTCGGCGGCCCCTACATCGCCGAGAAGCTCGATGTCCCGGCCGTCGCCGGGCTGCTGATCCCGCTGTACGTTCCGACGTCCGCCTTCCCCTCCCCCATCTTCCCGGTACGGCCGCCAGGCCCGCTCAACCGGGCGAGTTGGCGGGTCGCCGCCGCGGTCGAGGCCCCGTACCGGAGCACGATCCGAACATGGCGGGCCGAGTCGCTGCACCTGCGGGACGGCTTCATACCGATGGCCGAACTGGTCAAGACGGGCACCGTGCTGCACGCCTGGAGCCCCCATCTGCTGCCCGCGCCCACCGACTGGCCCGCCTCCGCCCACCCCATCGGATTCTGGACGATGCCCCCGGACAACACCTGGACCCCACCCGAGCAACTGGCCCGCTTCCTGGACCGGGGCGAACCGCCCGTCTACGTGGGCTTCGGCAGCTCGACCACCGGCGACCCCGAGTCGCTGACCGCCACGGTCCTGGAAGGCGTCCGTCTGGCCGGGCGGCGGGCCGTGCTGGCCACCGGCTGGGGAGCGCTACGGCCGGGCGCGGTCACGGACGACGTCCTGGTGATCGAGGAGGCCCCGCACGAGTGGCTGCTGCCGCGCGTCACCGTCGCCGTCCATCACGGCGGCGTCGGCACGGTCGCGGCGGCCCTGCGTGCCGGGGTGCCCCAGGTGGTCCGCCCGTTCGTCGGCGATCAGCCGTTCTGGGCCACCCGCCTGCACCACCTCGGCGTCGCCCCGGCCCCGCTGCGAGGTCGTCTCACCGCCGCCCGGCTGGCCGCCGCCATCGACAACGCGGCAGAGCTCGCGCCGGCCGCCCGCGCGCTGGCCGGACGCGTCAGCACCGAAGACGGGGTCGCCGCCGCCGTGGCTCGCATCTCCGACTGTGTCAGCTCCCGCACCTGACGCGAGACGCTGTCGCCGAATCGAGCGAACGATGCGGCCCTACGATCATCGATGATGATCGGGAGACCGCTCTTAATATGATCGGCATGTCGCTGCTGTCTCGACTCGCCCGTTTCAACCAACGGCACCCGTGGAGCCACAACGATCACTACGGCCCGTGGGTCGCGGGCCGGGTGGCCGCGTCGGGGGCCCGGCACGTGCTCGACGTCGGGTGTGGCACGGGGAACCTCGTCGCCCTGCTGGGCCGGCGTGCGGCCACCGTCACCGGGCTTGAGCCCGACCCCGCGACCGCCGGCGCGGCGGCGGCGCGTTTCGCCGGCGATCCCGTGGTCACCGTCGTCCGGACCGGCTTCGCCGGGCGCGATCCGGGGCGACGCTGGGACGCCGTCTGCCTGGTCGCCGTCCTGCACCACCTCCCGCTGGTGCCCACCCTGCGGGAACTGCGCGACTGTCTGGCCCCGGGCGGACGGCTGGTGATCGTCGGCTGTTACCGGGAGGCCGGCCGCGCCGACCTGCTCGTCAGCCTGGCGGCCCTGCTCGCCAACCCGATCATGGGGCTGGTCAGGCACCCCGCCCGCGCCGACGCGCCGCCCGCGCACATGAGCGCGCCCACCGCCGACGCGCGTGAGACCCTTGCCGAGATCCGGGCCGCGGCCGCACGGGAACTGCCCGGCGCCCGGATCCGGCGCCGCCTCTTCTGGCGGTACACCCTGCTCTGGGACGCCCCCGCGTGATCGCGGCGTCCGGCCCCGGTGCTATGTCCTGGTGAGCCAGGTGACCTGGGCGCCGTTGTCGAAGGACTCGCGCCGGGTGGGGGTGAACAGGGTGGGGTCGAACTGTCCGGAGAACATGGGGATACCCGTGCCCGCCACCACGGGGTAGCTCTTGAGGATGATCTCGTCGATCTCCGGGAGCAGGGCGGCCGCGAGCCGACCGCCGCCGCAGAGGTAGATGTCCATGCCGGTGTCCTCGGCCTTCAGCCGCCGGACGAGCGCGATCGGGTCGCCGGCCGCCACCCGCACCGTGGGGTCGTCGATCGTCAGCGTGCTGGTGACGACGTACTGGCGCAGGTGGGAGTACGGGCTGGTGGTGGGCACGTCCAGGGCCGGCTCGTAGGTGCCGCGGCCCATCACCAGCGTGTCGAAGACCTTGTTGGGCACGCCGTCGAGGCCGACGAGCTTGCGGATGTGGGTGGGGAGGGTCTCGGGGTAACGCTCGTTGATCCAGCCGGCCATCTGGTCCGACACGGGGTAGAAGTCGACCTCGGCGTCGGGACCCGCGATGTAGCCGTCGAGGGAGACGCCGATGTAGTAGACAAGCTTTCGCATATAGAACAACTCTCCATGTAGTACTCTGTTTGAAGTGGTTTGAACGTAGTACTACAGACGGAGTGGTGTCAAGTGCGGAGAAATCCCGAGCGGCGGCAGGCGCTCATCGACGCGGCCATCGAGGTGCTGGCCAAGGAAGGAGCGCGCGGGCTGACCTTCCGGGCCGTCGACGCGGAGGCGGCCGTGCCCCCGGGCACGGCGTCCAACTACTTCGCCAACCGCGACGACCTGTTCACCCAGGTCGGCGGGCGCATCTACGAGCGACTGCTGCCCGACGACGCCACGATCGCCCGCAGCCGGGAGGGCGTGCCGGACCAAACCCGCTATGCCGAGCTCATGCACGAAGTGGTGGGCCGGGTCTCCGCCTTCAACTCCGGCTACCTGGCCCTGCTCGAACTCCGGCTCGAGTCCACCCGGCGTCCCGAGCTGCGCGCCGTTCTCACCGAGCGCATCCGCGAGGACATCGACGCCAACATCGGCCACCACGCCGCCTCGGGCCTGCCCGGCGACTCGACCTCGGTGCTGCTCCTCTACCTCGCCCTGAACTGGCTCATCATGGAACGCCTGACACTGCCCGACATCTTCACCGAGCAGCAGATGCACGAACTGGTGGACGCCGCCGTAGAAAGATCACTGAACACCCGGCCCTGAGGACGTCCGGTCAGTCGTGGATCCTGCCGTTGACGGTGAGGTCGCCGTCGACGCACAGGCCGTTGTAGCCGACCGTGGTGATCTTCTCGGTGCCGCCTTCGGAGACGCTGAAGTCGCCCTCAACGGCGAGGCCGCTCCTGCCGACTGTGGTGATCTTCTCGGTGCCCGCGTAGGAGACGCTGAAGTCGTAGTTGGCGGAGAGTTTTCCGTTGACGTCGCAGTCGTCGTTCACCGTGAGCCGGCCGCCGACGGCGAGGGGGCCGTCCAGGGTGGTTTCCTCGTACACCTGGAGGCTTCCGTCGAGCCGGGTGTCGCCCCTGGCGACGAGACCCTCGGCGGTGAGGTCGCCGTTGACCTGGCAGTACTGCGTCACCGTCACGGAGCCGGCCTCCAGCGTGTCGGCGGTGAGGCTGTTCGAGACGGAGAGGCCGTCGTTCGCGGTCAGCTTTCCGTCGACGCCGAGCGGCCCCTTGACGGTGAGTGCGCCGAGGGTCGGGTTGTCGATGGTGATGGTGAGGGTGGCGTACTGGCCGGCCGTCTCGAAACCGGTGGCGTTCCGCTTGGCCGCCTTCAGGGTGAAGCTGGTGTCGTTGACGATCGTGCCCGCCGGAACGGTCCAGGACGTCTCGCCGCCCTCGTGCAGGACCGTGCCGTCGCCGTCGTACAGGTGGAAGAAGTCGCCGTTGCTCTCCCAGGTGAGGGAGAAGGCGTCGCCGGCGTTGAACTTCGTCCTGGGGACGGTCGGCCTGCCGGGGGCGCAGGCCAGGAAGCTGTGCAGGTAGAAGGCCGGTTCCGCGGTGTCCCAGGTCAGCTCCTGGGCTGTCTTGGGGGTGTGGACGCCGCTGGTCGTGCCGGAGGTCTCGGTGGTCGGGCAGGTGAGCGTGCTGCCGGGGGCGCCGGCGACGCCGCCGGTGATGCTGATCGTCAGCGGGGTGTCGACGAGGTCGAACCCTGGTATCGGCGGAGCCTGGAAGACGACGTGGTAGTAGTTCGTGTCCGGGTCGAGGCCGAGTTCCCGGCCGGTCTTCATCTGGGCGGACGTGGGGGCCCATTTGCCGCTGATCGAGGACTGCGGGTTCTCGGTGAAGTACGCGCCGCCGTCGTCCGGTGCGCTGACCGGGACGGCGACGTCGAGCTGGTCGCAGTAGACATTCTGGCCGGCCGGGCTGGAGACGGTGATGTCGATGGTGTTGGCGGCCGGTTTGTCGGGGGTGCCCGCCTGGAGAGGGGCGGTGCTGGTGCTGTAGTGCAGCAGGGGGGCGTCGGGCATGGGCATGACCTCCTTGTGTCCCTTGATCCAAACGTCGGCGTTGGAGCGTGACAAGAACTCCCAAGGAGGCGACAAAGGGGCGCTTTGGTGATGTTCTTCGCGTCTTGACAGGCGCGACCGCGACCCGGGCCTCATCCGCGAAACAGCCCTTAGAGCGCGCGCATCAGCAGGTGGCCGCGGCGGAATCGTTCGTCCGTCAACGGCTCGCGCGACATCCGCGCCACCTCGGCGAACCCTTCCTTGCCCGCCAGGCCGGCCAGGTCATCGATCGGCCACCGGTAGGCCGGCGTGACCTTGTGGTCGAACGGCAGCACCGGATCGCCCTCGGATTCGAAGAAGCCGAGCAGGAGATGACCGCCCGGGGCCAGCACCCGGCGGAACTCGGCCAGGTACGGCGGCAGCTCCGGCGGCGGGATGTGGATGGCGGAGTACCAGGAGATCAGCCCGCCCAGCTCCCCGTCGGCCACGTCGATGGCCCCCATCGAACCGACCTCGAAACGCAGGTCGGGATGGTCCTCGCGGGCGATGTCGATGAACGCGGGAGTCAGATCGACGCCGAAGACGTCCAGGCCGAGGTCACGCAGGTGTGCCGTCAGGTACCCGGGGCCGCAGCCGGCGTCGGCGACGGGCCGGGGCCCGGCGGCCCGTACGAGTTCGGCGAACGCGGCGATGATCGCGCGATCCAGCGGCAGGCGGTCGAGCGAGTTCCGGACGAGGTCGGTGTAGAGGTCCGCGACCGCGTCGTAGGCGTCCGCCGTCGCAGTCAGATAGGGGGAGGATTCGGCCATGGCGGACGACTGTAGTCCCTCGGCCGGCGAGGGTCGTGGATCATCGGCGCGTCGGCGTGGCGGCCGGATCGCCGCCCGGTCCCGCGAGGACGCGGCGAACGCCGGACGCGTCCCCGATGCCGTCCGGCGTTCGTCGTGTTCGTGCCGGTGCGGGTCAGCCCACGGTGAAGCTGCCGGTGTAGCCGACGCTCTTGGCACCGCCGAACGGCGCGCCGACCGTGCACTTGAGGCTGCCCCTGAGCAGGTCGGCGCTGAGGTGGGAGGAGAACCGCTCGCCGTCGAGCGGGCCGCCGACGACCTGGCCGGTGAGGCTCACCTCGCTGGCGATGTTGCTCTCGAAGTTCAGGTCGAGCTGGCTTGAGACCCTGTTCCCGTTGGCCAGGATCCATTCGACGGTGCCGGTGCCGTGGCCGGTGCCGCCGCCGCCGAGTTCGCAGGTCAGCCAGACGCCGGTGAAGTTGGCGGTGAGCTTGGCCTCGCGGATGCCCAGGCCGGTGGAGTCGCGGCAGGCGCCGTTGGCGCCGCGGATCTCGATGTCCTGCGGAAGGGGGATGACCTGGACGCCCGGCCGGAAGTACATGGTGCCGGCGGTGTCGCAGGAGACGGTGCCGGCGGCGTGGGCGGGCTGGGCGGCGACGGTGAGGCCGACCGCGGCCAGGGTCGCCAGGACGGCGGCCAGGCGCGTTCGCAGGGCGTGGGACATGCGGGTTTCCTCCATGAGAGTGAGCGGGAGTGCCGTGGACGATGTGTCGCACGAGGGCACTGAGGTTGTCTCACCCACCTTCAGTGTCACTCTCCGTAGCGTCAAGGCTGCGTCACGTGACGGAACGTGACATGGCCGTCACCTCATCGCCGCTAGCCAGGGCCGCCCTCGTGGATTACGTCCAACGGAAGGCGAGGAACAGGCGATCTCGCGATGGCTGCTGATATCGTCAAGCCACCTGACAAAACTCGGAGAAGAGGGACGCACACGGGATGCCGACGCGATCCGGGACACGCGCGCCGCAGGACGGGCCCGGCGCGCCGCTCCCCACCCTGCTCACGCTGGCCAGGGACATCGCGATCACGCGACTGCACCAGCGGCTGGCCGACGAGGGCTTCGAGGGCATCCGGTACGTGCACGGCTCCGTCTTCCGCTTCATCGACGCCGAGGGCTCCCGGCTGACCACGCTCGCCGAACGCGCCGGGCTCACCAAGCAGGCGATCGGGGAACTGGTCAGCGACCTGGAGGAGCACGGGTACGTCGAGCGGGTGTCCGACGCGGGCGACCGCCGCGCGAAGATCATCCGGCTCACCGAGCAGGGCTGGCAGGCTCAGGTCGCGGCGGGCCGGATCCTCGCCGACATCGAGCGGCGGTGGTCCCGGCATCTGGGCGGCGACCAGGTCGCCGTGCTGCGCCGCGCCCTGGAAGAGGTCATCGCCCTCGAAAGCGACTGACGCGCTCCCGCGGCACGCTCGACGGGGTTGACCTCGGCGGAGATCGAAACTAAGTTGGCGGACGCCAAAAAGTGATCGATCACCATTGGTTCCCGAGGGAGTCACGCATGCCTGACTTAACGTCCCCGGTCCGCGTCGCCGTCGTCGGCGCGGGCGGCATCGCGCGAGGCTGCCACCTGCCCGCCCTGTCCGCCGCCGGCGACGCGGTACGGGTGGTCGCCGTGTGCGACGTGGACGCCGCCCGCGCTCATGAACTGGCCGACGCCTTCGACGTCCCCGGCCGGCACACCGACCTCGCCGGGATGCTGGCGGCCGAGCGGCCCGATCTCGTCGTGGTGGCCACGCCGCCGGTCGCGCACCGCGAGGCGGTGATCGCCGGCCTGGACGCGGGCGCGTGGGTGTGGTGCGAGAAGCCGCCGACGCTGTCGCTGGCCGAGTACGACGAGATCACCGCCCACGAGAAGGACGGCGGCCCGTACGCCGCGTACGTCTTCCAGCACCGCTTCGGCAGCGCGGCGCGCCGGCTGCGGCGGCACATCGCGGACGGCGAGCTGGGCGCACCGCTCGTCGCCGTGTGCAACACGCTGTGGTACCGCGGCCACGACTACTTCGAGGTGCCGTGGCGCGGCAGGTGGGAGACCGAGGGCGGCGGCCCGACCATGGGCCACGGCATCCACCAGATGGACCTGCTGCTCAGCCTGCTCGGCGACTGGAACGAGGTGCACGCGGTGGCGGCCACCCTCGGCCGCCGGGTGCAGACCGAGGACGTGTCGTTCGCGATCGTCAGGTTCGACTCGGGCGCGGTCGCCTCGGTGGTGAACAGCGTGTTGTCGCCGCGCGAGACCAGCTACCTGCGCTTCGACTTCACCGACGCCACCGTCGAGGTCGAGCACCTGTACGGCTACGACAACGCGAACTGGCGCTGGACCCCCGCGCCGCACGTCACCGACGACGAGCGGATCGCCGGCTGGCCGCCCGCCGAGAACACGCCCAGCTCGCACCGGGCCCAGCTCGCCGCCCTGCTGGCGGCCATGAGGTCGGGCGAGCGGCCTGCGGCGAGCGGCGCCGACGGCCGGCGCGTCATGGAGCTGATCACCGCGCTCTACCAGTCGGCCATCACCGGCCGTCCCGTCACCCGGGCCGAGTTGACCGCGGACGACCCCTTCTACCACTCGCTCAACGGCGGCGACCCGCGCGGCGCCGTCAACCGCCTCCAGCGCAAGGAGAGCCACCATGCCTGAGCCCAAGCTCGCCGTCGGCGACGAGGGCACGTCCCTGACCGTCACCGCCGGGGACGTCGAGATCGCGCGGTACGTCTACCGCCCGGACGCCCCCGACGCCGAGGCGCCCAAGCCCTACCTGCACCCGATCCGCAGCCTGTCGGGCGCGCCGCTGTCGGTGTCCCGGCCGTGGGACCACCGCTGGCACAAGGGCCTGCAGATGACCTGGGCCCACGTCTCCGGGCAGAACTTCTGGGGCGGCCCGACGTTCTCGGTGGAGCGGGACTACCACTGGGAGGACAATCTCGGCCACATGCGCCACACCGGCTTCACCGGCCTGTCGTCCGACGGCGACCGGGTCACGGTCGAGGAGGACCTGCACTGGGTCTCGGCGCAGGGCGAGCACTGGGTGAGCGAGCGCCGCCGCCAGGTCTTCCACGGCGTGGACGCCGAGCGCGGCCTGTGGGCGCTGGACTTCGGCACGACGCTGCGCAACGTCCGCGGCACGACCCTGGACTTCGGCAGCCCCACCACCCACGGCCGGCCGATGGCGGGGTACGCGGGCTTCTTCTGGCGCGGCCCCCGGTCCTGGACCGGGGGCACGATCATCGCCGCCGGCGGCGGGGGCGGCGAGGAGATGATGGGCGAACAGGCTCCGTGGCTGGCCATGGTGGGGCAGCACGACGAGATCGACGGCGGCGGCACGGTGCTGGCCGTCGCCGGTCGCTCCAGCGCGTCCGTGCCGATCAAGTGGTTCGTCCGGAACTCGGCGTTCGCGGTGATCAGCCCGTCTCCGTCCTTCGACGAGGAGATCGCGCTGGCCGACGGCGAGACCCTCGAACTCACGCACCGCTACGTCTTCGTCGACCGCATGTGCGACCGGGCCGAGCTGGACGAACTCGGTGCGGAGTTCGCCCTGTGACCCCGCTGTTCCCCGGCGCGACCTCGATCAGCGACCTGGCGGTCTACGACTGGGAGTGCGCCGACGGCGTCCAGGGAGGTACCCCGCACCTGCACACGGTCTCGACCGAGGCGTACGTGGTGACCGCGGGACGCGGCGAGGTGCACACCCTCAGCGCCGCGGGGTTCGCCCGGGACCGGCTGGCGGCGGGCTCGGTGTTGTGGTTCTCGCCGGGGACGATCCACCGCCTGGTCAACGAGGACGGCCTGCGCCTGGTCGTGATCATGCAGAACGCGGGGCTGCCCGAGGCCGGGGACGCCGTGCTCACCTTTCCCCCGGACGTCCTGCGTGATCGTGCCGCCTACCTCGCGGCGGCCACGCTGCCCGCCCACGGGTCCGAGGACGAACGGGCGGCGTTCGCGGACCCGGCGGGACCTCGCGATCACCGGGTTCCGTCAGCTTCTGGCGGACGTCGAGGAGCGGGGCGGGCCGGCGCTGGCGGACTTCCACCGGCTGGCGGCGGCGATCGTGCGCCCGCGGGCCGCGGCCTGGACGGAGTTGTGGGAGCGGACCGTGGCCGCGGAGACCGAGCGCACGCGGGCGCGGCTGGCGGCGGTCGCGACCGGCGATCCCGCCCATCTCGGGCAGGCCGCCGTGGTCAGGACCATGCCCGAACCCGGGCCGCGGGCCTTCGGCATGTGCGGAAGGTTGCGGACGTGGCGGCCGCTGCCCGCATCCTAGCCCGATGAGACCGGGCGGAGCCGCCGGGACGCGCCGCACGGCGTCTCGGCGGCTTCGGCGCGCTCACCCCTCCCCTCTGCGCGGGACCACATCCGTGTCGAGGCCGGCAAACGTGCACGGTGGGCAGTTCTTTAGTTACTCTTGGTAGCTGACGGAGGTTAATTCAACCACGGAGAGTGACTGCATGCCCAAGGCTTTCGCGACGATCATGCTCGCGGCGGTCGCGGCGGGGATCGCGAGCCCCGCCCACGCCGACAACGACTCGAACTTCGGCGGCGGGGTGAACGCGGCGAACAACTGGAACTTCACCGCCGCGGCCGTCTGCCTGCAGGAGGTGGCGGTGATCCCGAGCCTGGGGGACTGGAAGGGCGATCACATGAACAACTGCTCCAACGGCAACGTCATCGATCACAGCGGCAGGTAGCCGCCGGGCGGGCGCGGGGTTCAGGCGGGCGGCGGGCCGACCGTCTCGCGGATGATGATCCGGTTGAGCGGACGCGGGCCGGGCGGCGTCGCGGGCTCGCCCCGGACCGCGGCGACGAGCTTGGCCACCGCCTCGCGCCCCTGGGCTTCGCGATCGACCGCCACCGTGGACAACGACGGGGTGGCGAAACGGCCGAGTTCCTCGTCGTCCCAGCCGAACACGCTGACGTCGCCGGGCACCCGCCAGCCACGGGACAGCGCTCCGCGGACCGCGCCCATGGCCACATGGTCGTTCGCGGCGACGACGGCGGTCACGCCGCAGCCCTCGGGCAGGCCGCGGACGGCGTCGTAACCCGACCGGGCGCTCCAGTCGCCGAGCGCGACGCCGTACGAGACGAGCCCGAGCCGCTCGGTCGTCTGCTCGTAGACCAGCTTGCGGTTGCGGGCCGAGGCCCAGCTCTGCCTGCCCGCGACGTGGAAGAACACCTTGTGGCCCAGGGACGCGAGATATTCGATGATCTCCGCGACCAGTGAGGCGTCCGCGAGTTCGTTGGCCCCGTGCAGTTCCTCGTCGTAGTCGCCCGTGACCACGATCGGGATGGGCGAGGTCGCCGCGCCGAGTTCCAGCGGCGTCAGCGAGAGAACGCCCTCGACCTGCCCCGAGCCGGCCAGCTCCAGGACGTGCTTCCCCCGCGCCCGCGAGTCGCCCTCGACGCTGACGACCTCCAGTTGGAAGCCCTCGGCGTGCGCGGCGGCGGAGGCGGCGTTCAGCAGGCGCACCGGCCAGAGGTGGACGGAGGCGGGCATGGCGATGGCGAGCCGGTTCGTCCGGCGCGTGCGCATGGAGCGGGCGACCAGGTTGGGCCGGTAGTTGAGCTCCTGGACGACGCGGTCGATCTTCTCCCTGGTCACCGGTTTCAGGGTCGCGTTGTTGCGGAAGTACCGGGAGACCGTCTGGTGGGAAACGCCCGCGCGCCGGGCCACCTCGTGAATCGTGAGGCGTGGCGTCTCAGCCTGGTCCAAGGCACTCCTCTGCTCGCTCGGTGCGCCACAGCCTAGCCGGTGCCGTTCGCCGGGGATCGACGGCTCGGATGATCGATCACCCGGGCCGTCACGGCAGGAGCCGGAAGTCCGCGTGGCAGCCCTCCCTGGCGAGATCCTGCACCCACAGACCGGCCATCGCCCCGGTGAAGCCGAGCGTGAACACCTGGTCGCCGACGCGCTCGGCCGCGTGCTCGTCGGACAGGACGGTCGCGTCCGCCGTGACGCCCAGGTCCTGGCAGCCGCCGCCGGTGTCCGCGGCGAAGCGCAGCGCGGGCCCGTCGAAGGTGAGCCGCAGCCCCACCCGGCCCGGCACGTCGGCCCGCCGGAAGAGTTCGGTGCGCCGGCCGTGGTCGCAGCGGGTGAGGGTCAGACCGTCGGCGGTGACCGCCAGGAAGTACCAGTTGCGGCTGTTGTAGTAGGCGGTGATCCCCGCCGACTGGTGCGGGCTGCGGGTGGCGAACTCGACGGTTGCCGCGAAGGTCTCGTTCACGTCGGTCACGGGCCGGGCGAGCAGGCTCGGCGTGCGCCCGGACGCGGACTGCCCGCCCCGGATCCGGACGTACTCCCCGAACTCGACCCAGTCCGGGCCGACCGGCCGGCGCAGCCCGCTCCACGGCTGGGGCCGCTCGGGCCACGGGTGTGCGGGCAGGCCGGGCGCGGGCACCTCGACCGCCGGCACGCCTCCGGCGATCCGCGGCCACTCGTCGATCCACTCGACCCGCTGCAACGCGGTCTCCCGGCCGAGCACGCACGTCCCGCGCTCGCCGTACGGGCGGGAGGCGAGGTGGGCGGCGTACCACTCGCCCGCCGGGGTGGCGACCAGGCTCGCGTGGCCCGCCTTCTGCAGGTCGAGGCGGGGGTCGTCGCGCGAGGTCACGAGGGCTCCGTCCGGGTCCGGCTGGTACGGCCCGAGCAGGTCGCGCGAGCGCAGCACCAGCGCGCCGTGCCTCCAGTGCGTGCCGCCTTCGGCGACGACCAGGTAGTACCAGCCCCCGACCCGGTAGACGCGCGGGCCTTCGGTGATGCCGTGCTCGGTCAGCGGGTGGATCCACACGGGGTCGCCGACGGCCGCCGTGCCCTCCAGGCGCTGCACCTGGACACCGGCGAAGCCGCGGCTGCCGACGGCGCGGTCGATCGCCATGTTGACCAGCCAGGTCGAGCCGTCCTCGTCGTGGAACAGGGACGGGTCGAAACCGCGGCTCGGCAGGGGGACCGGAACCTCCCACGGCCCTTCGGCAGAGGCTGCCGACGTGAGGTAGACGGTGACGTCCTTCTGCCCGGCGGCGTACGCGTCCGCGACGGCGTAGACCAGGTGGAACCGGCCGCCGGCGTACGTCAGGTCCGGCGCCCAGACGCCGCCGGAGTCCGGCACGCCGCGCAGGTCCAGCAGTTCGGCCGAGTCCAGCACACCGCCGAGGGGCCGCCAGTGCACCAGGTCGCGGGAGTGGTGCAACCGCACGCCCGGGTGCCATTCGAAGGTCGAGGTCGCGATGTAGTAGTCCGTCCCGGCCCGCACGATCGCGGGATCGGGGTGGAAGCCGGGCAGGACCGGGTTGCGGATGCTCATGCCATCCCTTGTCGCGCTCGATGTAACCGCTTGCAGCGATGATGACGGATGCGGTACGGCCCGTCAAACCCGCCGGAACCAGGTGTGCGGCGCTGTTAACACCATGCTTGACTTCATCCTTCGTTCATGGTCCCATCCGGTCTATGTAAACGCTTCAACTCTCCTGGGTTTCGGCCGGGTTACCCGCCCTTCGACGAGTGCGGGCCCGGCACCCCCTCGTGACCACGGAGGTCATCATGCGCGTCACGCACCGGTTACGAGCCGTCGCCGCCTCGGCGATCCTCCTCCTCGGCGCCGCCCCGGCCGCCGTCCCGCAGCCCGCCCACGCCGCCGCCGCCCGTCCGATGGAGAACCTCAACCGGGGTGTCGTGGCCGTACGGGCCAGCGACACCGACGTCCTGATCACCTGGCGGCTGCTCGGCCTCGACCCGGACGGCATCGGCTTCAACGTCTACCGATCCACCGCGGGCGGCGCGGGCGTCAAGCTCAACACCGACCTGCTGACCGGCGGCACCAACTTCGTCGACTCCACGGCCGACCTCACCCGGCGCAACAGCTACTACGTGCGCCCGATCATCGACGGCGTCTGGCAGCCGGCCAGCGAGTCGTTCCTGCTGACCGCGGACCACGCCGTCGAGCCGGTGGTCCGGGTGCCGCTGCGGGCCGGCGGCCCGATCAGGTACGTCTGGGTCGGCGACCTCGACGGCGACGGCGGCTACGACTACGTGCTCGGCCGGCAGACCGCCCCTCAGACGGTCGAGGCCTACCGCGGCGACGGCACCTTCCTGTGGTCGGTCGACATGGGGCCCAACAGCCTGGACCAGAGCACCATCGAGAGCGGCTCGTCCACCATCAACCTCGGCCACGCCGACGGCATGACCGTCTACGACTTCGACGGCGACGGCCGCGCCGAGGTGGCCCTGCAGATCGCCAACGGGGTCGTCTTCGGCAACGGCGTCACCTACACCGCCCTGCCGAGCGACACCCACCAGGCCATCACCATCCTCGACGGCCGCACCGGCGTGCCCCGGGCCACCGCCCCGGTCCCGACCGACTACCTCTCCGACGGCTCGATGGGCACCCGCTTCGGCGTCGGCTACCTCGACGGCCTCACCCCGAGCCTGGTCGCGTACATGAAGAACCGGCAGGACAACAAGGACTTCAACCTCATGTACACCGCCTGGCGGTTCACCGGCAGTGCCCTGACCCGGCAGTGGAAGTTCCTGCGCGGCGACCAGAACCTCCCCGACGGGCACAACACCCGCATCATCGACCTCGACCAGGACGGCGACGACGAGATCGCCGAGATCGGGTTCGCGCTCAACGGCGACGGCACGCTGCGCTACTCGCTGTCCGACGAGGGCGTCGTCCACGGCGACCGCTGGCACATCGCCGACATGGACCCCTCCCGTCCCGGCCTGGAAGGGTACGGCGTCCAGCAGGACAACCCCAGCGGCCTGCGCGAGTACTACTACGGCGCCAAGAACGGCAACATGCTCTGGCAGCACGTCGAGGACGGCGTCGCCGACGTCGGGCGCGGCATGGCCGGCGACATCGACCCGCGCTACGTCGGCATGGAGGTCTGGTCGTTCTCCGGCGTCTACAACGCCCGTTCCGACACGCTCACCCAGGCGACCGGCCCGTGGCCGCACCTGGGCGTGTTCTGGGACGGCGACCTGAGCATGGAGCTGTTCAACGACGGCCGCATCGAGAAGTGGGACCCGGCCACCGGCGGCGTGGCACGGCAGGTGACCACCTGGCACCACGGCGCGGTCAACATCGGCACCCAGTACCCCGCCATGATCGGCGACATCTTCGGCGACTGGCGCGAGGAGGTCGTGATGACCAACGCGGCCTACGACGAACTCGTCATCTTCACCACCGACAAGCCGACCATCACCCGGCTGTACACGCTGGCCCACAACCCGGCCTACCGCAACGACATGACGGTCAAGGGCTACCTCCAGGACCACCACGTCGACTACTACCTCGGCACCGGCATGGCCACGCCGCCCCGCCCGAACATCTCCTATGTCGGTAGCTGAGCCGCTACCCCCTGTTCCATTCGAGGAGCTGACCCTGTGGTTGATTTGAGCCGACGTTCCATGCTCGCCACGACCGCCGCGGGAGCCGCCGCCGCGCTGGCCTTCCGGGGGCCGAGCCCGGCCCCCGCGCAGGCACAGGCCGCCCCTCCGGCGACCGGCGGCCATGACCCGATCTCGGTGAAGTGGCTGGAGGGCGGCGCCCCGGCCGAGGTGACCGGCGGCGTCACGTGGGGTGTGCCGTGGCCGCGTGGCGCGTTCGCGCCGGACCAGCAGTTCTCGCTGGCCACGGCGGCGGGCGCGCAGGTGCCGGTGCAGTCGTGGCCGATCGGCTGGTGGCCGGACGGGTCGGTGAAGTGGACCGCGCACGCGGTCAGCGGCACCGACCCGCGTGCCGAGACCTACCGGCTGAGCGCCGGGACGGCGGCGCAGCCCGCCAAGCCGGTCGTGGTCAGGACGGACGGGCAGGTCACGGTGGACACCGGTGTGATCACCGTGGTCTTCGCCCGCTCCGGCGAGCATCTGGTGAAGTCGATCACCCGCGGCGGCACGGTCATCGCCAAGGACGGCCGGCTGATGGCCTCCCGCCAGGACAAGCCCGACGAGCCCGGCAAGAGCGAGGCGTTCACCAGCCACGTCTCGTCCGTCAAGGTCGAGCAGAGCGGCCCGGTGCGGGCGGTGGTCAAGGTGGAGGGCAAGCACAAGAAGGGGCGGCGCGAGTGGCTGCCGTTCACCGTGCGGTTCTACCTGTACGCCGGCTCCGACGCCGTCCGTGTCGTGCACACCTTCGTCTACGACGGCAACGAGGCCAAGGACTTCGTCAACGGCCTGGGCGTCGAGTTCACCGTGCCGATGCGCGGCGAGCCGCACGACCGTCATGTCCGCTTCGCGGGCGAGAACGGCGGAGTGCTGGCCGAGGCGGTGCGCGGCATCACCGGCCTGCGCCGCGACCCCGGCGCGGCGGTCCGTCAGGCCCAGTACGAAGGCAAGGCCACCCCCGACCCGGCCACCTGGGACCAGCGCGTCACCACCCGCCTGCACTGGATCCCCACCTGGGGCGACTACCGGCTGAGCCAGCTCAACGCGCACGGCTTCGAGATCCGCAAGCGCACCAAGGACGGCCACTCCTGGATCAAGGTGGACGGCGGCCGCCGCGCCGCCGGGCTGGCCTACCTGGGCGGCCCGACCGGCGGGCTGGCGTTCGGCATGCGCGACTTCTGGCAGCTCCACCCGACCGAGCTGGAGATCACCGGCGCGGCCGGTGACGAGGCCAAGGCCAGGGTGTGGATGTGGTCGCCCCGGGCCGGCGCGATGGACCTGCGTTTCTACCACGACGGCCTGGGCCAGGACACCTATCCCGAGCAGCTCGACGCCCTGGAGATCACCTACGAGGACTACGAGCCCGGCTTCGGCACCCCATACGGAGTCGCCCGCACCACCGAGCTGACCTTCTGGGCTCTGGAGACCACCCCTGCCGGCGAACGCTTCGCCCAGCTCGCCGCCGCCAACGCCACCCCGCCGCTGCTGATCAGCCCGCCGCAGCACAACCACACCGCCGGCGTGTTCGGCCCGTGGGCCCCGGCCGACCGGTCGGTCCCGGCCAAGGCCGCGCTGGAGGAC
Source organism: Nonomuraea sp. MG754425 (assembly GCF_021699195.1). Taxonomy (GTDB): domain Bacteria; phylum Actinomycetota; class Actinomycetes; order Streptosporangiales; family Streptosporangiaceae; genus Nonomuraea. The sequence goes on from NZ_SSXE01000001.1 coordinate 62,052, forward strand.
AAGCTCGACCTCATGCACCAGTACCACCGCGAGCAGGTGGACCAGCGCTCCTGGTACGGCTTCTGGGACTACGGCGACGTCATGCACAGCTACGACGGCGACCGACACGTGTGGCGCTACGACATCGGCGGCTACGCCTGGGACAACTCCGAGCTGTCCACCGACCTGTGGCTCTGGTACCACTACCTGCGCACCGGCGACGCCAAGGCGTACCGCTTCGCCGAGGCCATGACCCGGCACACCAGCGAGGTCGACATGTACCACCTCGGCAAGTGGCGGGGCCTGGGCACCCGGCACGGCGTCCAGCACTGGGCCGACAGCGCCAAACAGGTCCGCATCAGCAACGCCGGCTACAAACGCTTCTACTACTTCCTCACGGCCGATGAACGCATCGGCGACGTCCTGCACGAACTCATCGACTCCGACCGCACCTTCCTCATCCTCGATCCCGGCCGCAAGCTGGGCGGCGACCCCTTCGACCCCGACCCCAAGGCGCTCGGCGTCGGTCAGAGTACCGACTGGGGCGCGCTGGCGATGGCCTGGCTGACGGAGTGGGAGCGCAACGGCGATCCGATCGCCCGCACCAAGCTGATCAACGGTGCCACCACGATCGCGGCGCTGCCCAACGGCTGGGTGCAGGCCGGGGTCACCTACAACCTGGCCGACGGCCGCTACAACCCGATGACGGAGAAATCGGTGGCCATCGGCAGCCTCAGCTCCGTGTTCGGCCTGATCGAGGTGATGAACGAGCTGATCGGCCTCATCGACGACGCCGCCGTCAAGGCCAAGTGGGTGGAGTTCTGCCGCCTGTACAACGGCACCAGGGCCGAGCAGGAGGCGGTCACCGGCGCCTATTGGGGCGGCCTCAACCTGCGCCAGGCCTACTCCCGCGCCACCGCCTACGCCGCCGTGCAGCTCGACGACCAGGCCCTGGCCAAACGCGCCTGGCAGGAACTGCGCACCGGCCACGCCGGGTACCCCGACAACCATCCCTTCGGCTCCGTCCGCGTCGAGGGCTCCGCCGTGCTCAACCCGATCGACGAGGCACAACTCAGCACGAACGCCAGCGCCCAGTTCGGCCTGGCCGCCTTCCAGTGCCTGGCGCTCGTGGGCGAGCACATCTGAGAGACCTCATCCGCGTACGCAGCGCGCGTGGCCGGTGGTGATGTTGCGGTAGTCGGTGTAGCCGTCGTCGTAGCTGAGGCCCCAGCGCTTGGCGGGCTGGGGGTGGGACCGGCTCGACGACCAGTACCAGCCCTTGCCGACCGTGCCGGGGAAGGCGGCCTGGTCGACGGCCGGGCCGCCGCGGGACTCGTCCACGGTGGTCGCCAGCTCCTTGATACTGGGCAGGCGCCAGGACGTGTGCCCGCCCAGCCGGAGCCGGGCGCAGTAGGCGGTGGCGGCCGGGGCGGACACGGTCCCGGGCGCGGTGGCGCGCTGCCAGGTCAGGCCGGTGGCGGGGTCGGTGACCTGGCCGCCGGTGATCCGGTAGGCGGGCCTGCCGGCACCGGACGGGGAGCGTACGCAGCGGGCCTTGAACGCGCCGGACTGGTGGGCCGCGTTGCCGGCCAGCCCCTCGTAGAAGTTGACGATCCAGGCACGCAGGGGCTCCTTGCGGTAGGCCCACGGTGAGGAGGTCCAGAAGAAGCCGGGCGGAGTGCCGGGGAAGGCGGCCGGGTCGATGGCCGGGTTCGCGCGGGTGACGTCGATGATCGAGGTCAGCTCGATGCGGGTGGGCAGGTGCCAGCCGCCTCCGGCCAGCCGCAGGCCGGCGCAGTACGTCTTCGCCTGGGTGAACGTGTAGGTCTTGGGGGCGGGGACGCGCTGCCAGACCAGGCAGGTCACGTGGTCGCGGACGGTGCCGTCGCCCCTGGCGGTGTAGCGGGCCGGGTTGGGCAGGCCGGGCGTCCTCGGGTTCGGCATCGGCCAGTTCGCCCACACCCGGTCCAGCCCCGCGCCGCAGGCCGGGCCGGAGGTGACGGCGCGGGCCCGCGGTGACGCCTTCCGGGACGCGGTTCCCGGCGTCGGGGTCGCGCCGCTCGGTGTCGGGGTCGCGCCGCTCGGCGTGCTCGCCGCCGCGACGCCGCGCGGGCTCGCGGGCTCCTCGCCCGGCAGGTACGCGTACGCGACGACTCCCGCCCCGACCACGGCCACCACGGCAGCGGCGGCCAGCACCGGCTTCCCCGCGCTGCCCCGCCCGGCCGCCCGCGCCGTCGCACCACCGTGGCCCCGCGCGGTCTCCATGCTGCCGGGCACCCGCGCATCCCCTTGCCCGCGCACATCACCGGGACCGGACACGCCATCACGGCCGTACCCCGACCTCACGTCGCCGTGGCCCCGGGCGGTCCCGATGGCGTCCCGGCCCTGGGCGGCCTCGGCGCCCGTGTGGCCGTGCGCGGTTGCGGCCTGCGGGGGCGGTTCCGTGGTTCCAGGCTGCTGGGAGGGTTCTGTGTACCCCGTGCGCCAGGGGTCGCCACGCGTACGTCGCGCAGGGCGTGCAGGCCCAGGCGGCGGCCGAGGGCAGGCTGTGCGTCGTCGGCGTCACCGGCGGCGATCCCGAGCGCGAACTGGCCACCGTGCGGCTCGCGCGCCGGGAGCACGCCGCGTGCGTGATCATCGCCGGTGCCGCCGTCGATCGCGGGTCCGGCTACGCCCACGTCCTGGCCGCGGCGGGGCTGCGGCCCGTCCTGTGCGGGCACCCGCCGCCCGGACCCGGCCTGCCCGCCCTCACCGTCGGGTACGACGACGCCGGCGGCGCGTACGCGATCACCAGCCACCTGCTCTCGGCCGGCCACCGGCGCATCCTGTTCCTCGGTCAGGGACCCGGCGACCGCCTCGCCGGCTACCGCGCCGCGCTGGCCGCCTTCCGGACGCCCCACGATCCCCGGCTGGAGGTCGAGGGCGCGATGGAGCGGAAGGACGGCCACCGGATGATCCGCGACCGGCTCGCGGCCGGGCCGCCCGACTTCACCGCCGTCCTCGCCGGAAACGACCTGGTCGCCGCCGGCGCCCGCCAGGCGCTGCGCGAGCACGGGCTGCGGGTGCCCGGCGACATCTCCCTGGCCGGCTTCGGCGACCTGCCGCCGTCCGCCGACATCGACCTGACCACCGTGCACGTCCCGTACGAGGAACTCGGCCGCACCGCCGTGCGCCTCGCGCTGCGGCGCGGCCAGGACAGGACGTCCGCGGCCGGGCACGTGCTGCTCGGCACCCACATCGTCGTCCGCGGCTCCGTCCGGCCGCTCCCGGGCTCGGGTGCTCCCGCAGTGGCCCCTCGGCGCGGGCCGGGGTGACCAAGGTGCGGCCATACTGCCCGTATACCGCCGGCCGCCGGGAGAGCGTGGGGCAGCGTGGCGGACACCAAGGTGCGGGTCCGCGCCCGGCGCTGCCTGCCGTCCACGATCGTGTGCGACAACACCTCGACCAAGAGCGGCTCAGGGCAGGGCCGGCACGGCAGGCCGGGAGTCGGTCCAGCCGACCTCGATCATCGTCTGGGTGTAGGACTTGCCCGGCATCGGCTCGCCCGCCAGGGACACCGTCTGCTCGGAGGACAGCAGCACCATCCTGCCGGTGTCGACGATCAGCCTGACCGTGGATGCGGTGGCCTTCTTGCCGGTCCCGGTCGACTGGTCGATCACGACGGCGGAGCCGGATCTGCCCAGGGGGTCCCGGACGCCGTCACCGCCGGAGCGGACGTGCGGCAGCGTCAGCAGGGCGCGGTAGGCCGCGGCGCGGACCTCCTTCGGGGCGGGCAGGTTGTACAGGAGCACCCGCAGGGTCGCTGACAGCCAGTGGTCCACGGAGCCCTGCTCGATCCGGCCGACCCTGGCCGCCTCCGTGAGCCAGCCCTTGAGCCGGTCCGGGTCCGCGGGCAGGCGCTGCACCTCCTCGTACGTCAGCCACTGCCCGCCGAGCTCGAACTTGTTGCGCGCCTCCGGCCACTGCCGCTGGTCCCGCACCTGGTTCACGCGTCCCTTGGCGGGTTCGGTGGACAGCTTGACGGTCTTGCCGTCGATCGACTCGCTCCACCTGGACGGGGAGCCGTCGCGCTGCCACGCCTTCCGGTCCCGCGCGGTCGCCGGGAGCGTCTCCAGCTCACGCCATCCGAACCAGCGGGTGGCGTCGGGGGCGCTCCACTCCTCCATGATCGATCGCTGAACCAGCGAGTAGGGATCCGACTTGGAGCCGAAGCGCCAGGGGTGGGAGTTGGTCATCAGCGACCTGGTGTGCCAGTAGGCGCCTTCCGGCGGAGCCGACGCGGACGCGGCCGGAACGGCCCCGCCCAGGACGGTGGCGCCCATGGCCAGGGCGACGCCGAGGATGACCAGCCGCCGGGCCGGGGCGGCCGTCCGCTCGCCCGATGAATACGAAGTCATGACCCTCCATACGCGTGAGCCGCTCGAAGCGTTGCCCGCGACCGAGTTTTCGCGCCCGGGGCAACGATCGCGGCGGCCGGGGCGTATTAGGGGACGTGAAATCGGACAGACATCGAACAGCCGGCCGGGCGCGGCATGGAACATGACTTCGGCGCCTTCGTGGCCGCACGCGCCACGAGCCTGCTGCGGGTCGCCTATCTCGCCTGTGGTGACGAGACGGAAGCCGAGGACCTGCTGCAGACGGCGCTTGAACGCACCTACCGGAACTGGGACCGGATCCACCACGACACCGCCGAGCCCTATGTGCGCCGCGTCATCGTCAACGCCGCCATCAGCCGCGCGCGCCGCCGCGCGATCCTCAACATCATCCCGATGCACAGCCCACCGGAGACGACGGCCCGCGCGAAGGACCCCGACCTGACGCACGTGCTCATGGACGCGCTGCGCGCCCTGCCGCCCCGGCAGCGGGCGGTGATCGTCCTGCGGTACTGGGAGGACCTCAGCGAGGCACAGACCGCCGAGGCGCTCAGGTGCTCGGCCGGCACGGTGAAGAGCCAGGCGTCGAAGGCCCTGGCCAAGCTCCGCTCGGCGCTCGGCAGGGAAACAGTGGAAGGAGTGATCAGGAATGCCCACGCTTGAGGACGAGATCCGCCGGCTCATGGCGGACGAGACATCGAGGCTGCACGCCGCCCCCGACCTGCTGGAGCGGGTGCTGCGCGGGCACCGCGGCAGGCGGAGGAGGGCCAGGGTCGCGGCGGTGGTGGCGTCGGTGGCCGCGTCCGTGGTCGTCGTGGCCGCGCCCGTCGTGCACCTGACCGCGGCGCCCACGCCCGGCGACCGGACCGCGGCCGACGAGCGGGCCACGACCTCCGCGATCCCGGAACCGCCGGCCATCGACGACGTCCCGCCCGAGCGGACCGAACCGGCGACCCTCGGCGATCTGGGCGACGGGAAGGAGGTCCGGCACGTCAAGGTGGGCTACCTGCCCGAGGGGCTGCGGTGGTCGGGGTGGTCGCTGGATGACGGCGACCGGTACACGGCCTCCTACAACTTCGACGGCGACAGCGACAGCACCTACCGGATGCAGCTCTTCGTGCACGAGGACACGGCACTCCAGGAGATCGCCGACCGCATCCAGATGTACCGCGACGAGGAGGAAGGCGAGGACGTGACCGTCGGCGACCGCAGCGGATACCTGGTCCTGGCGAACGTCGGCGAGGACGGCATGAAGGGCAGCCCCACCCTCTTCCTCAAGATGGGCGACCGGCAGTGGGCCGAGATCATCTTCAGCCCCGTCTACGTCAAGAGGTTCCCCGGCGACAAGGCCGTCCGCGCCGAGTTGTGGAAGGTCGCGGAAGGGCTCACCTCCACCCTGTGACGGCCGCGGGCGAACCGGTCAGGTTTCGAGAAGCGGGCGTCCGGGGCGGCTCCCTAGGGTGAGACTCGCCCAACGGGACACGCACAGGAGGAAAGCTCGCGATGAAGGACACGAAGCGCACCGCCGGCAGCACGTTCGAGGGCTTCTCGGAGGAGGAGCGGGCCGCCATGAAGGATCACGCCCAGGAGCTGAAGAAGGCCGCGCGTCGCGGCGCGCGTGCGGCCGACCTGGAGAACGACGTGCTCGCGAAGATCGCCGAGCTGGACGAGCCGGACCGCGTGATGGCCGGGCGCATCCACGCCATCGTCAAGGCCAACGCTCCGGAGCTGTCGGCGAAGCTCTGGTACGGCCAGCCGGCCTACGCCAGGGACGGCAAGGTCGTCTGCTTCTTCCAGCCCGCCCAGAAGTTCAAGACCAGGTACGCCACCCTCGGCTTCAGCGACGAGGCCCACCTGGACGACGGCGTCATGTGGGCAGCCTCCTTCGCCCTGACGGAGCTGACCCCCGACGCCGAGGCGCGGATCGCCGCGCTCGTGAAGCAGGCGGCGGGCTGATCGGCGCGACTCGCGGGGGCCCGCGCCGACCACGCCCGGCGCCCGGATGAACGACGCCCGGCGGGCCGGATGAACGACGCAGGGCCCGCCCCGCCTCCGTGGCCCGGCGGGGCCGCGGGCATCATCGGGGTGTGGGCCACGCAGACATGATCATGTCGTCCCGTTCGTTCCTGGAATACCGGGCCATGTTCGCGCTGGAGGAGCGCGACCTCGACGGCGTCGTCCTCGACTGCGCGGGGGGCGCGTCCGGTTTCGTCGCCGAGGCCGGCACGAGGGGCGTCCGCGCCGTGGCGGCGGACCCGCTCTACGCGCACGGGGCCGCGGTGTTGTCCGAACGCCTGTCGGCCGGCCTGGAGCAGGGCGACGCGATGATCGACGCGAACGCCGAGCGGTTCGTGTGGACGTGGTACGGCTCCGCCGAGCGCCGCCACGAGTTGCGCCGCGCCGCGCGGCGCGCGTTCGCCGCCGACATCAGGCGGCGGCCCGGCTCCTACCTCGCCGCCGGCCTGCCCCGGCTCCCGCTGGCCGCGCGGAGCGTGGACCTGGTGCTCTGCTCGCACCTGCTGTTCACCTGGGCCGACCGGCTGGACCAGGAGTGGCACCGGGCGGCGATCACGGAGCTGGCCCGGGTCAGCCGGGGCGAGGTGCGGATCTTCCCGCTGGTCCGCATGGGCGACGGCGAGCCGGTGCCGTTCCTCGGCGCACTCCTGGCGGACCTGCGCGCCGCGGGGCTGTCGTGCGAGGTCCGGCAGGTCCCGTACGAGTTCCAGCGCGGCGCCCGCCACCTGCTGGCCGTCACGGGGAGCCGGACCGGCTGAACGGCGGCGGGCCGCTCAGCCGGCAGGGTCCGCCATTAGCGGCGGGCGTCCTCCTCGACGGCCTTGAAGACGGCGTCGGCGATCGAGCGGGAGTCGACGCCGAAGTGCCGGCGCACGGCCTCCCGGGTGCCGGACAGCCCGAACCCGTCGGTGCCGAGCGAGGTCCACGGCTGGTCGATCCACGGCCGGATCTGGTCGGGGACCGCACGCATCCAGTCGCTGACCGCGATCACCGGCCCGCGCGCCCCCGCCAGGGCCCGCCGCAGGTACGGCACGCCGGAGGCGGTCATGGCGTCACGCCGCAGCTCGCTCCACGAGGTGACCGACCAGACGTCCACGCCCAGGCCGTAGTCCTCCTGGAGCAGCCGCTGCGCTTCCAGCGCCCAGTGGATGGCGGTGCCGCTGGCCAGCAGGTGGGCCTGGCCGCCGCCCTCGGCGTAGCGGTAGATCCCGCGCAGGATGCCCTCCTCGACGCCCTCGGGCATCGCGGGCTGGGGCATCGGCTCGTTGTAGACGGTCAGGTAGTAGAACACGTCCTCGGCGGCCGGGCCGTACATGCGCCTGAGCCCGTCGCGGACGATCGTGCCCACCTCGTAGGCGAAGGCCGGGTCGTAGGCCAGGCAGGCCGGGTTGGCGGAGGCGAGGAGCTGGGAGTGGCCGTCGGCGTGCTGGAGCCCCTCCCCGGTCATCGTCGTACGACCGGCGGTGGCGCCGACGAGGAACCCGCGTCCGAGCTGGTCGGCCAGCGCCCACATCTGGTCGCCCGTACGCTGCCAGCCGAACATCGAGTAGAAGATGTAGAACGGGATCATCGGCTCGCCGTGCGTGGCGTAGCTGGTCGCGGCGGCGGCGAAGGAGGCCATCGACCCCGCCTCGGTGATGCCTTCGAGCAGGATCTGCCCGTCCGTCGCCTCCTTGTACGACAGCAGCAGGTCGCGGTCCACGGCCTCGTAGCGCTGCCCCAGCGGGGAGTAGATCTTGGCCGTGGGGAACAGCGACTCCATGCCGAACGTCCTGGCCTCGTCGGGCACGATCGGCACCCAGCGGCGGCCGGTCTCCGGCTCCTTCATCAGGTCCTTGACCAGGCGGACGAAGGCCATGGTGGTGGCCACCGGCTGGGCCGAGCCCTTCTCCAGCGCCTGGAACGCCCGCTCGCCCGGCAGCACCGGCCCGTGGTGGGAGACCACCCGGCGGGGGACGGGGCCGCCGAGGGCGCGACGCCGCTCGGCCACGTACCGGGCCTCGGGGGAGTCGGGGCCCGGGTGCAGGTAGGGCGGCAGCTCACCGGCGAGCGCCGCGTCCGGCACGGGCAGGCCGAGGCGGTCGCGCAGCGCGCGGAACTCGTCCTGGGAGAGCTTCTTCATCTGGTGGTTGGCGTTGCGCGCCTCCACGCCCGCGCCGAGCGTCCAGCCCTTGACGGTCTGCACGAGGACGACGGTGGGCGCGCCCCGGTTGCCGAGCGCCCGCCGGTAGGCGGCGTGGACCTTGCGCGGCTCGTGGCCCGCCCGCGACCCGCCCACCACGCGCCGCAGGTCCTCGTCCGAGTACGGCACGTCCAGCCCCTGGAACAGGTGTTGCCTGATGTAGGCCCCCGTCGAGGCGGCGAACGTCTGGAACTGCCCGTCGGGCACCGCCGCCAGCCGGGCCACCAGTTCGTCGGACCCGAGCAGGCCGTCCCACTCCGAGCCCCACAGCGCCTTGACCACGTGCCAGCCCGCGCCCCTGAAGACGCCCTCCAGTTCCTGGACGATGCTGGTGTTGCCGCGGACCGGGCCGTCGAGCCGCTGGAGGTTGCAGTTGATCACGAAGGTGAGGTTGTCCAGCCCCTCGCGGGCGGCCAGGGTGAGGGCGGCGGTGGACTCGGGCTCGTCCATCTCGCCGTCGCCGAGGAAGGCCCATACGTGGCCGTGCGAGGTGTCCTTGATGCCGCGGTGGTGCAGGTAGCGGTTGAACCTGGCCTGGTAGATCGCGTTGAGCGGCCCCAGCCCCATGGACACCGTCGGGAACTGCCAGAAGCCCGGCATGGCCCGCGGATGCGGGTACGACGGCAGCCCGCCCTCGGGCTCCCGCCTGAACAGGTCGAGCTGCTCCTCGCTCAGCCGGCCCTCCAGGAAGGCGCGGGCGTAGATGCCCGGCGAGGCGTGGCCCTGGAAGTAGATCTGGTCGTGCTCGCCGTGGAAGAAGTGGTTGAAGCCCACCTCGTACAGCCAGGCGGCCGAGGCGTAGGTGGACAGGTGGCCGCCCAGGCCGAGCTTGCTGCCCCGGCTGATCATGACGGCGGCGTTCCACCGGTCGTAGGCGGCGACGCGTTCCTCCAGCGCCAGGTCGCCCGGGTAAGGGGGCTCTTCGGAGGTGGGCACCGTGTTGATGGGGCGGCTGCTCGTGGTGAGCCTTCTCAGCAGGTAGTCGGCCCGTTCGGGGCCGGCCGCCCGTCGTACCGCCTCAAGCGATTCGAGCCATTCGGCGGTCTCCTGCGGATCCAGGTCCTTCTGCATAATCCCATTAAACACCCTATGATCGATCATCCGACCTCTATGCTGGACGAGTGAAGCCCGTCGTACGCTCCCCCTTGCGTGAACACATCCGCCGGCTCCTGCTCGACGGCCTGATCGCCGGCCGCTGGGGTCCGGGCGACCGACTCGTCGAGCGGCAGATCGCGGCCGAGGCCGGCGTCAGCCAGGCCCCGGTGCGCGAGGCGCTGCGCGAACTGGAGGCGCTGCGCCTCATCGAGTTCTCACCCCACAAGGGCGCACGGGTGCGCACGCTCACCCAGACCGACCTGCGCCAGGTCTACGAGGTGCGGGCGGGGCTGGAGGAGACGGCCGTACGTCTCGGCCCCCCGCCCGTGGCGGCCCTGCGCGCCCACCTCGACGGCCTGCGCGAGGCGTCCGCCGGCTCCCTGACCGACCAGGTGCGCCACGGCGTGGCCTTCCACCGCGAGATCGTCAGGGCCTCCGGCAACGAGGTGCTGCTGTCCACGTGGGAGTCACTCGGCATCGAGGTGTGGACGCACGTGTCGATCCGGCTGTTCCGCACGCACGCCGTGGAGAACGCCGCCGACCACGAACCCCTCGTGGCGGCGTTCGAGAGCGGGGATCCGGCGGCGGGCGCGCTGCTGCGCGAGCACTTGCTCGGCTACGCCGCCGCGTAGCCTCCCCGGTTCAGTCGCCGAGGCCGGCGTCACGGACCTCGGCCAGGAGCTTCGCGGCCTGCTGCTCGACGGGCCTGGCGCCGATGTCCGCGGCGATCGTCATCGCCGTCTCCAACTGGGCGACGGCCTCAGCGGCGCGGCCGGCCACGTGGTGCAGTTCGCCCAGCGCCGTCCGCACGCGAGCCTCGTTGAGCAGGCTCTTGATGCTCCTGGTGATCTCCGTGGCGCCCGTCAGGGCGGCCTCGGCCTCCTCCAGCAGCCCCTGCCGCAGGCTCGACACCCCCAGGCCGTGCAGGGCCAGCGCCTCCCCCGCGCGGTCCCCGATCGTGCGCACGCTGAGCAGGGTCTTGGTGAAGACCTCGCGGGCCTCGGCGTAGCGCTCCTCCCGCAGTTCGAGGTTGCCCAGCCAGTAGCGGGTCTGGGCGAGGCCGCGCTGCGCGTCCAGCTCGGTGTAGATCGCCAGGGCGGCCTCGAAGCCGGCCCTGGCCCGCCCGAGCCGGCCGTGGTCGAGGTGGATCTGACCGACGGAGCGCAGGACATGCGCCTCGGTGCCCGCGTCGCCCGCCTCCCGCAGCTCCTCCAGCGCCCGCTCGTAACGGGGCATGGCCTGGTCGGGACGGCCCACGAACCGGTCGACCATGGCCAGGTAGGCGCGGGCGATGCCCCGGCCGTGGACGTCGCCCGCCTGCTCGAACAGGCGCAGCGAGCGCTCGAAGTCGGCCGCGGCCCCGTCGTACAGCGCCTTGTCGGCGTGCAACATCCCGCGCCGGTGCAGCACCGCGGCCTGCCCGCGCAGATCCCCCGCCTGCTCGGCGGCGGCGTAGCCGATCTCCAGCATCGCGCGCTGATCGTCCAGGTACGTACGCAGCGAGAAGAAGATCGCGGTCGTGCAGGCGAGGTCCCAGGACAGGTCCTCGTACCCGGTGGCCGCGGCCAGCGGCACCGCGTTGACGATGGTCAGCCGCTCGGTCTCGAACCACTCCACCGGGTCGGCGACCATCTCCCGCACGTAGCCGTCGGGCAGGGACCAGCGCTTGGGCGAACCGCGGACGATCTGGTGCTCACCGCCGTACAGAGCGCTGTAGGCCGCCCGGCACACCGACAGCAGGCAGCTCAGCATACGGCCGAGGGCGTCGTTGCGGACCGGGGCCGGGTCCTCGGCCTCGCTCATCTCCCGTGAGAACAGCCGCACCAGGTCGTGGAAGCGGTAGCGGGTGCGCCCCGCGAAGTCGCTCGCCGCGACCTGCAGCAACTGGGCGTCCACCAGGGTCTCGAGCAGCCGGTCCGCCTCGGGGACGCCGATGTCGAGCAGCGCCGCCGCCGCCCACGACGGGAAGCTGGTGACCTCGACGAGGCTCAGCCGCCGGAAGGCGCGCTGCTCGTCCTCCTCCAGCCCCTGGTAGCTGAGTTCGAAGACGGCACGCACGTGCATCGGCCCGTAGGCGAACTCGTCCAGCCTGCGCCGCTCGTCGCTGAGATGCGCCACGAGCGTGGCCGTGCTCCAGTGCCGCTTGGCCGCCAGCCGCGCCCCGGCGATGCGCAGCGCCAGCGGCAGGTGCCCGCACAGGGACGGCAGGTCCCTGAGCGCGGCGGGATCGCGGGCCAGCCGGTCCCGGCCGACGATGCGTTCCAGCAGGGTCGCCGACTGCGCGGGGCTGAGCACGTCGAGATCGACGTGCCGGGCTCCGGCGAGCGCGCCCAGCGACCTGCGGCTGGTGACGATGACGGCGCACGACGGGCTTCCCGGAAGCACCGGCATGACCTGGCCAGCGTCGGAGGCGTTGTCCAGGATGATCAGCGCCCGGCGGTCGGACATCAGCGTGCGGAACAGCTCCGCCCGCTCGTCGAGCGTCGGGGGGACGGAGTCGCCGCCCACCCCCAGGATCCGCAGGAACCGGCTGAGCACCTCGGCCGGGCCGACCGGCTCGACCTGCGTCCCGGTGCCGTGCAGGTCCATGAAGAGCTGCCCGTCGGGGAAGCGGGCGCGGGCCTCGTACGCCAGGTGCAGGGCGAGCGCGGTCTTGCCGATGCCGCCCATGCCCGAGAGGGCGGCAATGGCGACGGTGTTCCTGTCCGTGTCCTCCAGGTAGCGCCGCAGCTCCTGCCGGATGCCCTCGCGCCCGGTGAAGTCGGGCACGTCGGGGGGCAGCATGTTCGGCGCCGCCGGGCGGTCCGCCTCCTGGCCGCCCGCGGGCCCGCCCGTGCGCCCATCCATGCGCCCGCCTGTGCGCCCGTCTTCCGCCAGCAGCGCGGCGTGCGCGTCGCGGAGTCCGGGCGAGGGATCGACGCCGAGTTCGTCGGCGAGCCTCCTCCTGGTGGCCTCGAACCAGCGCAGCGCCTGGGCCCGGCGGCCGGACGCGCCGAGCACGGTGACGAGGCGCGCGTGCAGCCGCTCGTCATAGGGATGCAGTTCGGCCAGGGGGGCCAGGTGGTCCACCGCCTCTTCCGGCCGGTCGAGGGCGAGGGCGAGGTCGGCGAGGTCGATCACGCAGGCGAGCCGCGTCGTCTCCAGCCGGTGGGCCTCGGGGCAGGAGCGCAGCCCTTCGGGGGCGCCGAGCAGCACGGGCGCCCGCCACTCCGCCGACGCCCGCCGGAGCAGATCGAACCGGCGCGCGGGCTCGCGTTCGGCCGCCGCCGCCTCGGACAACTCCATGAAGCGCGCGGCGTCCAGCCGTACGCAGGTGATGTCGAGCCGGTAGCCGTGCCCGGTCAGCTCGATGGCGTCGGTCAGCGCCATCTGGTCGCGCAGCCAGGCCCGGATCCGCGAGATCCCGGTACGGAGCGCCCCCACGCTGGCCCCGCCCGGCCCCCAGGCCCACTCGACGAGCCGGTCCTCCGGCATCGGCCGGCCGGCCGCGAGCGCCAACCCCGACAGCAGCCACGGCCCGTTGCGTCCCGGGACGGACAGCTCGCGCCCCGCGACCCTGACCTCCAGGGGCCCGAGCACGCGGATCGCCGGCACGGGCCGTTCCGGCTGGTGAACCATTCGTATCCCCCCGGGGTACGAACTGGCTGCCCGAGGTGAGAAGCCCCTGCCAATCCGCTGTAAACGAACTGAAATCGGATCTTGGCAGCATACTCCGTGATCTGGAACCTCAGGGAAGGAGCATTCACATGTTCAAGGGCAAGATCGCGGCGCTGGTCCTGGCGCTCTCGGCGGTCGTGGGGGCGACCGCCGGGGCAGCCTCCTTCAGCGCCGCCCAGGAGGCTCCCACCAGCGTCCAGGCGGGCGGGCACTGCGAGTGGAACTGCGGCTGACCTCGGCCGCGGCCGAGGAACGCACGGGACGGGGATCCGGCGGAACAGGGGCCGGCGGAACGGGGATCCGGCAGTTCAGCGGCCGTCGAGCGGGGATCCGGCCATTCGGGGGGCCGGAGAACATGGGGGCCGGTGCCATGGGGCCGGCGTCAGGGGGCCGGGCATCAGGGGGATCGTCGTCATGTACGAGAACATCAACGCACCCCGGGCGCGAGCCCGGACAATCGGCTCCCGGACCTGGTTCGGCATCCTGGGGCCGCTGACCGTCACCATCGCGGGACGTCCGGTCCGCCTGGGCGGGTCGAGGGCGCAGGCCACGCTCGCCGCGCTGCTCCTGTCGGGCGGCCAGATCGTGCCCATCGACCGGCTCATCGACCAGGTGTGGGGCGACGAGCCACCCGCCTCCGGGCGCAACCAGGTGATGATCGCCATCTCCACCCTGCGAAAGTCGTTCCGGACGGCCGGCGGCGATCCCGACCTGATCGAGACCGTGGGCTCCGGCTACCGGATCCGTCATGCCGAGCTCGACGCCCACCAGGCGGAGGCGAATCGGGAGCGGGCCCGGCGCTCGCCGCCCGCCGAGAAGGCCGCGTTGCTGCGGGAGACGCTCGGGCTGTGGCGCGGCCAGGTGCTCGTGGGGATCACCAGCCCGCCGCTGCGGGCCGCCGCCGGCCGGTGGGAGGAGCTGCGGCTGAGCGTGCTGGAGGACTGGGCCGAGGCGGAACTGGCCCTCGGCAGGCATCGCGAGCTGGTCGGGACGCTGGGCGTCGCGGTGGCCGAGCACCCGCTGCGCGAACGCATCCGCACGCAGCTCATGCTCGCGCTGCACCGTTCCGGACGTCAGGCCGAGGCACTGACGGTCTACGACCGTGGCCGTACCGTGCTGGCGGAGGAGCTGGGGCTGCGTCCGGGTCAGTCGCTGCGCGACATGCACGCGGCGATCCTGCGCGACGAGCCCGGGATCCGCTGGGCCGGCGCCGGGAGGCGACCCGCCGGCGGCCCCCCGAGGGTCCGTCCGGCCCAGTTGCCTCCCGCGGTGTCGGCCTTCACGGGCCGCGGCGCGGAACTGGCCGCGCTCGACCGGCTGCTCGATCGCCAGGACCACCGCGGGGAGCTGCCGCTCTGCGTGGTGTACGGCATGGCCGGGGTCGGCAAGACCGGGCTGGCGGTGACGTGGGCGCACCGCGTGGCCGACCGGTTCCCCGACGGGCACCTGTTCGCCGGGCTGCGCGGCCACGACCCGTACGCGCCGCCGCTGCCGCCGGAAGCCGTGCTGGCCAGGTTCCTGCGCGCGCTCGGCGTCGGGTCCGAAGCCGTCCCGGACGGGCTCGACGAGCGGGCCGCGCTGTTCCGCAGCCTGCTCCAGAACCGGCGCGTGCTGATCGTGCTGGACGACGCCGCCTCGGCCACCCAGGTGCGCCCGCTGCTGGCGGGGTCGGCCTCCTGCTGCGTGATCGTCACCGCCCGCTCGCCGCTCGGGGGGCTCGTCGCCCAGGACGGCGCCCGCTGCCTCGGCCTGGACGAGCTCAGCCCCCAGGAGGCCGAAGAACTGCTCGAACGGATGGTGGGCGCCCAGCGGACGGCCGGTGAGCGCGGCGCCGCCCGCAGGGTCGGCGAGCTGTGCGACCGGCTGCCGCTGGCCCTGCGGATCGCCGGGGCCAAGCTGCTGTCCCGGAGCGACTGGACGCTCTCCTGCATGTCGGCCCGCCTGGAGAACGAGCAGAGCCGCCTGGACGAGCTGAGCCACGACGAGCTGGAGGTGCGCAAGGCCCTGGCACAGAGTTACCGGCACCTGCCGCCCACGGCCAGGCGCGCCTTCCGCCGGCTGGGGCTGCTCAGCCTGCCCGGCGGGTTCACCGCCCGCACGGTGGCCGCGCTCGCCGAGGTGCCGCTCCCGGACGCGGAGACGTTGTGCGAGAACCTCGTGGACGCGCAACTCGCCCGCCCCCACCACGGGGACACCCCCGAGGCCACCCGGTACGACCTGCCCGGCCTGGTACGGCTCTTCTCCGCCGAACGCGCCCACGAGGAGGACGACCACGACACGCGCGCCGCGGCCGTGGCACGGGCGACGGGCCGCCCGCCCGTTCGCCCCGAACAGCCCAGACAACGCGAAACCCACGCCTGCCGCCCAGACCCCCGCGCGCTGAGCGCCTCGTTCCCCGGCCGCCCCACCCGCCACCAGGGCGCCCGAGACCTCTGACGGAGGCTCATCCCGTGTCGGCTCGCGCCGGGTGCCTGGTCGGTGCGTCGAACTCGGCGGGTGACAGCCACTCGACGCCTGGGCCCGCGGCCTGTCCGCTCAGGCCAGGCCCCCTGCATCCGCTGCGCACAGCGCTTTCACGTAGCAGCGGGTCAGCGGGGCGCCCACGTAGCGGCCGTACGGCTCGGTCAGCGTGTACGCGCACCGCTCGTACAGCGCGATGGCCTCCGGCTGGCGCAGCCCGGTCGCCAGCAGCAGCCGGTGGTGGCCGAGGCTCCTGGCCAGGTCCTCCAGGGCCGACAGCAGCGCGGTGGCGATCCCGCGCCCGCGCTGCGCCGGGACCACGTACATGCGTTTGAGCTCTCCGGCGCCGTCGGCCATCGGCTGGACGGCGCCGCAGCCCACGGCCTGCCCGTCCACGGAGGCGACCAGGAACCTGGCGCCCTCCTTCACCTGCGAGCGGCCTTCGGGCCCGTAGCGGGCCACCAGTTCGGCGAAGGCCGCGTCGAGCAGGGTGGCGAGCTCGTGGTCCGTGGCGGGCCGCTCCTCGATCTTCACCTCGCCATAGTACGAAATGTCCGCTTATATCCCGGCGTTACAGCCCCAGCGTTGCGGCCCCGCGTTGCGCCCCGGCGCCACAACCCGGCGTCACAGCCCGAGCAGTCGGGCGGGCTCGGCCAGGATCTGCTGGACGATCAGCCCGGCCGCCCCGAGCACGGCCGCGTCACCGCCCGTCGCCGAGACCACGAGCGCGGGCGGCCTCCCCCGCATCTGCGCCAGCCGGGCGCGCAGCCCCTCCGAGACCGGCCGCTCCAGCCAGCGGTACAGCGGCGCGAAGATCCCGCCGAGCACGATCCGGCCGGGGTCCAGCAGGTGCACCGCCGAGGTGAGCGCCACGCCGAGCGCGTGCCCGGCCACCTCGCACGCCTCCAGCGCCCTCCCGTCGCCCGCCTCCAGACGCGCCACCAGTTCCCCCACCGAGGACAGCTCCCCGAGCAGCGCGTCCTGGCCCGCGTACACCTCCAGGCAGCCCCGCCCGCCGCACCGGCACGCGGGCCCGTCGGGCACGACCACCACGTGCCCCAGCTCGCCGGCCAGCCCGAACGTGCCCCTGAACACGCGCCCCTCGACCACCAGGCCCGCGCCGATGCCGATCTCGCCCGACACGTACAGGAAGTCCGGCTCCCGCGAGCCGAACCACAACTCGCCGAGCGCCGCCAGGTTCGCCTCGTTGTCGATCTCGAAGGGGTCGATCTTGACGGAAACGGCATCGACCGGCAGGTCCACCAGGCCCGCCACCCGTACGTCCCGCCACCCGAGATGCGGCGCGCTGCGCAGCACCCCGTCCTCGACCGTGCCCGGCACCGCCAGGGCCGCGCCGGCCAGTCGCAGCCCCTCCGCCTCCGCCTCGGCCGCGACCTCCTTCACCAGGTCCCGCAGCCCTTCGAGGATCTCGGCGGGGTCGGAGTCGCGGTTGCGGGACGGACGTACCCGCCGCAGCCGCACGGCCCGGGTGAGATCGACCACGCACGCCGCCAGGTAGTCGATGTTGATCTCCAGCCCGAGCGCGGCCACCCGGTGCCCGCTCATGCTGACCGCGACGCCCGGCCGCCCCCGCTCGCCACCCCGTACGGCGCCGCTCTCGGTCACCACGCCCGCTTCCAGCAGGTCCGCGACCAGGCTGGATACCGTGGTCTTGGTGAGCCCGGTCCTCTCGGCCAGCGCGGCGCGGGTGTGAGGTCCTGATCGGTCAATGGTCGCCAGGACTACGGCCAGGTTACGGGCGCGCATGGAATCATGCCGGACACCCCTTGACGACACCACACCCACCTCCTCAGGATTAATACAGATTATGGACTAAAGCCGACGAAGGATGGAAATGACCGCTTTCACGCCCACTCCCGACGACCGCTTCACCTTCGGCCTGTGGACCGTGGGCTGGCAGGCCCGCGACCCGTTCGGCGACGCCTCCCGTCCCGCCCTCGACCCCGTCGAGAGCGTGCACCGCCTGGCCGAGCTGGGCGCGCACGGCGTCACCTTCCACGACGACGACCTGCTCGCCGTCGAGCCCGACCGGGACAAGGCCGTCGCCGCCTTCAGGAAGGCCCTGGACGAGACCGGCATGAAGGTCCCCATGGCCACCACGAACCTGTTCACCCACCCGGTGTTCAAGGACGGCGCCTTCACCAGCAACGACCGCGACGTGCGCCGCTACGCGCTGCGCAAGGTCATCCGCAACATCGACCTGGCCGCCTCGCTGGGCGCGAAGACGTACGTGTGCTGGGGCGGGCGCGAGGGCTCCGAGTCCGACGCCGCCAAGGACGTCAAGGCCGCGATGGAGCGCTACAAGGAGGGCCTGGACCTCCTCTGCCAGTACGTCATCGACAAGGGCTACGACCTCCGCTTCGCCCTGGAGCCCAAGCCGAACGAGCCCCGCGGCGACATCCTGCTGCCCACCATCGGCCACGCCCTGGCGCTGATCGGCGAACTCGAGCACCCTGAGATGGTGGGACTCAACCCGGAGGTCGGCCACGAGCAGATGGCCGGGCTCAACTTCGTGCACGGCATCGCCCAGGCGCTGTGGCACGGCAAGCTCTTCCACATCGACCTCAACGGCCAGCACGGCCCGAAGTACGACCAGGACCTGATCTTCGGCCACGGCGACCTGAAGAGCGCGTTCTTCCTGGTGGACCTGCTGGAGAACGGCGGCTACGACGGCCCCCGCCACTTCGACTACAAGCCGCTGCGCACCGAGGACCCCGAGGACGTGTGGGTCTCGGCGGCGGCGAACATGCGCACGTACCTGATCCTGAAGGAGAAGTCGCGCGCCTTCCGCGCCGACCCCGAGGTCCAGGAGGCCCTGCGCGCCTCCCGCGTGGACGAGCTGGCCCAGCCCACGCTGGCCGCCGGCGAGACCTGGCAGGACCTCGCCAAGGACGACTTCGACGTCGAGGCCGCCGCCGCCCGCGGCTTCCACTTCACCCACCTCAACCAGCTCGCGCTCGAACACCTCATGGGGGTACGCGGATGACCCGACCGATCAGTGTCCAGCTCTACACCGTCAGAGACGAGTTGGCCGCCGACCGCGACGCGGTGCTGAGCCGCGTCGCGGAGATCGGATACCGGGCCGTCGAGCCCTACGACCCCATGACCGACCCCAAGGGATTCCGCCGCGTGGCCGACGACCTCGGGCTCACCGTGTCGAGCACGCACGCGTACGCGCTGCTCAGCGAGGAGCCCGCGAGGGTGTTCGACGCGATCGCCACCGTCGGCACCGACCAGGTGATCATCCCCGGCGGCATCCCGGAGACGGAGTTCACCACCCGCGACGGCCTCTCGCGCACGGCCGACCTGCTCAACGGCCTGGGCGAGCAGGCCGCCGCCCACGGGATGCGGATCGGCTACCACAACCACTGGTGGGAGATCGAGCCGGAGGTGGACGGCCGGCCCGCCATCGAGACGCTGGCTGGCCTGCTCGATCCGCAGGTCTTCCTGGAGATCGACACCTACTGGGCGGCCGTGGGCGGCGCCGACGTGCCCGCCCTGCTCGGCCGCCTGGCCGAACGGGTCCTGGCGCTGCACGTCAAGGACGGCCCGGGCGTCAAGGGCGAGCCGCACGTCGCGGTGGGCGGGGGCGTCATGCCCGTGCCCGCGATCCTCGCCGCCGCCCCCGAAGCCTGGCGTGTCGTCGAACTCGACGAGTGCGCGGGCGACGTCTTCGCCGCGCTCGCCGGCAGTCACGCCTACCTCACCTCCCTGGAGAGCTCTTGAGCAACGGCCCGGTCGGCGTCGCGATCGTCGGCGCCGGAGTCATCAGCGGCCAGTACCTCCGCAACCTCACCTCCTTCCCCGACGTGCGCGTGGTCGCCGTCGCGGACATCGACACCGACCGGGCCGCCACCGTGGCCAGGGAGCACGACGTCCGGGTGTCCGGCACCCTCGGCGACGTGCTCGCGCTGGCGGAGGTCGAGCTCGTCGTCAACCTCACGATCCCGGCCGCGCACGCGGCCGTCGCGCTGGAGAGCCTGCGCGCCGGCAAGCACGTGTACGGCGAGAAGCCCCTGGCCATGGACATGGACGAGGCCGCCAAGGTGATGGCCGAGGCCGAGAGCCGGGGCCTGCGGGTGGGCGGCGCCCCCGACACGTTCCTCGGCGCGGGGCTCCAGTCCACCGCCCACGCGCTGCGCTCCGGCCTGATCGGCGAGCCGGTCGCCGTCACGGCCGCGACGCAGAGCCTGGGCCCCGAGTCGTGGCACCCCAGCCCCGAGTTCCTCTACGCGCGCGGCGGCGGCCCGCTGTTCGACCTCGGCCCCTACTACCTGACCGCCCTCGTGTCCCTGCTCGGCCCCGTCACCCGGGTGGCGGCCGGCACGCGCAGGGCCCGCGACCAGCGCGTCATCGGCTCGGGGCCCAAGGCGGGCACGCTCTTCCCCGTGGAGGTACCCACCCACGTCAACGCCCTGCTCGACTTCCCCGGCACGGCCACGGCGGCGGCCACGTTCAGCTTCGACTCGGCCGTGAACCGCCGGATGATCGAGATCATCGGCACCGAGGGCGCGCTGTCGCTGCCCGACCCCAACACGTTCGAGGGCCCGCTGCTGGCCCGCGGGCCGGCCGACGCCGACTGGCGGGAGCTGCCGCTGTCGGGCACCACGGCGGGGCGCGGCATCGGCGTCCTGGACCTGGCCAGGTCGATCCGCGCGGGCACGCCGCACCGCGCGTCGGGCGGGCTGGCCCAGCACGTGCTGGAGCTCATGACGGCCATCACGGAGTCGGGGGAACGCGCCGAGTTCCGGCCGATCACCTCGACGACGGCCGCCCCGGAACCGCTGCCCGCGGGCTGGGACCCGTACGCCGCCACCCTGTCGTGACCGCGCGGGCGGCGACGGCTCCGTCGCCGCCCACGTGAAGCTGCGCAAAGGCATCTGGTCGTCGTCTTCTCCGGCCCGCGGAAGCCGGGAGAGGAGTGACGCGTTGGCTTGAAGCGGGCGGACCCGCGACAATGGCGCGATGGCTGACAGTGCCGAGACCGACTGGGTCTCCAGGTTCGCGGACGAGGTGATCTCCGAGGCGGAGCGACGCGCCCCGGGAAAAACGATCGTCTGCGCCTCCGGGCTGAGCCCGTCGGGCCCGATCCACCTGGGCAACCTGCGTGAGGTCATGACACCTCACCTGGTCGCCGACGAGATCAGGCGACGCGGCCTGGAGTGCACCCATCTGCTGTCGTGGGACGACTACGACCGCTTCCGCAGGGTGCCCGCGGGCATCGACCCGTCGTGGGCCGAGCACATCGGCAAGCCGCTGACCTCGGTGCCCGCCCCGCCCGGCAGCCCGCACGCCAACTGGGCCGAGCACTTCAAGGCGCCCATGGTGGCCGCGCTGGCGGAGCTGGGCGTGGAGTTCGACGGCATCAGCCAGACCGCGCAGTACACGTCGGGCGTCTACCGCGAGCAGATCCTGACGGCCGTGCGCGAGCGGGCCAGGATCGACGCCGTGCTGTCGCGCTACCGGGCCAAGCAGGTCGCGGCCGAGGGCTACTTCCCGTACCGGCCGTACTGCGACCTGTGCGAGCGCGACCTGACCACGGTCACCGCCTACGACGACGAGACGACCGAGCTGGCCTACACCTGCGAGTGCGGCTTCGGCGAGACCGTGCGCCTGGCCGAGCACGACCGCGGCAAGCTGGTGTGGAAGGTCGACTGGCCGATGCGCTGGGCCTACGAGGGCGTGGTCTTCGAGCCGTCCGGGGTCGATCACCACTCCCCCGGCTCGGCCTGGATCGTGGGCGGCCAGATCGTGGGCGAGGTGTTCGGCGGCGAGCAGCCGATCGGCCCCATGTACGCCTTCGTCGGCATCACCGGCATGGCCAAGATGAGCAGCTCCAAGGGCGACGTGCCGACCGCGGCCGACGCGCTGGAGATCATGGAGGCGCCGGTCCTGCGCTGGTTGTACGCCCGCCGCAAGCCCGCCCAGTCCTTCAAGATCGCCTTCGACCAGGAGATCCAGCGGCTCTACGACGAGTGGGACGCCCTGGGCCGCAAGGTCGCCGCCGGTCAGGCCCAGCCCGCCGAGCTGGCCGCCTACAACCGGGCGGTGGCCACGACCGCGGGCCCGCTGCCCGCCACGCCACGCCCGGTCGCCTACCGCACGCTGGCCTCCGTGGCCGACATCACGACCGGGCACCCCGAGCAGACGCTGCGCATCCTGCGCGACCTCGACGGAGTCGAGACGCTCGACGAGACCCGGCCGCGCCTCGACCGGGCGCAGCGCTGGGTCGACACCCACCTGGCCGCCGACCAGCGCACCCGCGTGCGCGAGTCGCCGGACCACGAGTTGCTCGACTCCCTCGGCCGCTCCGAGCGGGAGGCGCTGCGGCTGCTGGCCGACGGCCTGGAGAACTGGACGCTGGAGGCGCTGACGGCGCTGGTGTACGGCGTGCCCAAGCTCCAGGCGGGCCTGCCCGCCGACGCCAAGGCCACGCCGGAGCTGAAGACGGCGCAGCGGGCCTTCTTCGCCCTGCTCTACCGGCTGCTCGTCGGCCGTGACACCGGCCCCCGCCTGCCCACGCTGCTGATGGCCGTGGGCGCCGACCGGGTGCGCAAGCTGGTGGGTGAGTGAAGGGCGTCGTCCTCGTCACGGGTGTGCCGGCGGCCGGCAAGTCCACCGTGGCGCAGGCACTGGCCGAGCGGCTGCCCCGCTCGGTCCACGTGCGGGGCGACGCGTTCCGGCGCATGGTGGTCAGCGACCGCGCCGACATGACGCCGGACCCGACGCCGGAGGCGCTGCGCCAGCTCCGTCTCCGGCACCGGATCGCGGCCACCGTCGCGGACATGTACGTCGACGCGGGTTTCACGCCGGTGGTGCAGGATGTGGTCATCGGAGGTGAACTGGAACACTTCACGAAGACGGTTCGGTCACGTCCGCTGCACGTGATCGTCCTGGCGCCCGGCCCCGCCGAGGTCGAGCGCCGGGAGCGGGCCCGCGCCAAGTCCGGCTACGGCGGCGGATGGACGGCGGCCCGGCTCGACACCGTGTTGCGGCAGGAGAGCGCGCGCATCGGCCTGTGGCTGGACACCTCGCGGCAGAGCGTGGCGGAGACGGTCGAGGAGATCCTCTCCAGGGCCGCGGAGGCCGTCGTCGCGGAGGGCCCGCCGTTGCGCTGATCTTATGCAAGGCGGTGTCAAGCGGGCTGCATGCGTCCGGAGGAACCTTGGTTCCATGAACAAGCAGCCCTTCGCCGCCAGCGTAAGCGTCATCGTGCCCGCGATGAACGAGGCCGAGAATCTCCCCCACGTCTTCGCGACGCTGCCCGACTGGATCGACGAGGTCGTCCTCGTCGATGGCAACTCGACCGACGACACCATCGCCGTCGCGCGAGGGCTGCGCCCCGACCTGCGGGTCGTCGTCCAGAGCCGACGTGGCAAGGGCAATGCGCTCATCGAGGGTTTCCAGGCCGCCCGGGGCGACATCATCGTGATGATCGACGCCGACGGCTCCACCGACGGCAGGGAGATCCGTTCCTTCGTCGCCACCCTCATGAACGGCGCCGACTTCGCCAAGGGCTCCCGCTACGCCCCTGGTGGCGGCTCGGACGACCTCAGTCCGATCCGCTCGCTCGGCAACAAGGTCCTGACGGGGCTCACGAACATCCTCTACGGCACCCGCTACACCGACCTCTGCTACGGCTACAACGCCTTCTGGGCCCGCCACCTCGACGCCCTCGCCCTCGACTGCGACGGCTTCGAGATCGAGACCCTGATGAACGTCCGCGCCGCCCAGGCCGGCCTCATCATCCGCGAGGTCCCCAGCCACGAGCGCTCCCGCATCCACGGCGTGAGCAACCTGAACGCCGTCCGCGACGGCTGGCGGGTGCTCAAGACCATCCTGCGCGAGCGGGCCCGCGGCACCGCCGTGACGGCGCAGGCCCAAGTGGCGCTGGCCAAGTAGGGAGTGACATCCTCGGACAATGCGCTACATAGTGATCGGAGCAGGAGCAGTCGGGGGAACCATCGGCGCCCGCCTGTACCAGGGCGGGCACGACGTTCACCTCATCGCGAGAGGGGCCCACTACGAGGCCATCAAGCGCGACGGCCTGCGCCTGGTCACCCCTGACGGTTCCGAGACCCTCGACATCCCCGCCTCCGACGGCCCCGTGCCCACCCGCGACGACGACGTGCTCATCCTCGCGACCAAGTCGCAGGACACGATCTCCGCGCTGGCCCCGTGGTCGCCCGACCTGCCCGTGGTGTGCGCCCAGAACGGCGTCGCCAACGAACGCATGGTCCTGCGCCGCTTCGACCGCGTCTACGGCGTCTGCGTGTGGTTGCCGGCCCAGATCCCCCAGCCGGGCGTCATCGCCGCCCACGCCCACCCCTACTCCGGCATGCTGCACCTCGGCCGCTATCCACAGGGTGTGGACGACCTCGCCGCGAAGATCGCCGACGACTTCGGCAAACGCGGCCTCGTGGGACGCGCCGTCCCCGACGTGATGCGCTGGAAGTACGCCAAGCTGCTCAGCAACCTGGGCAACGCCGCCGAGGCGCTCCTCGGCCACGGGCCTGCCCTGCACGAGGTGGTCGGCCGCGCCAGAGCCGAGGCCAGGGCCGTGCTGGAGCACGCCGGCATCGCGTACGCCACTGCCGAGGAGGAGGCCGAGATCCGCGGCCACAAAGTCGACGCGCAGCCCATCGAGGGCATCGACCGCAGCGGCGGGTCGTCGTGGCAGAGCCTGGCCAGAGGAGCCGGCTCGATCGAGGCCGACTACCTCAACGGCGAGATCGTCCTGCTCGGCCGCGAGCACGGGCTGCCCACGCCGGTCAACGAGACGCTGCGGCGCGAGGCCAACAGGGCCGCCCGCGAGAAGCTGCCGCCCGGCTCGATGCCGCCCGAGACCCTGCTGGCCCTCATCGACGGGCGTTCCGCAGCCTGATCCCGCTGAACTCCAGGGTGCTGTCGGTCACCTGGTTCCAGAACGGCCACAGGTTGTCCAGCACCCTGAGCTGGATGCCCGCCTCCTCGTGCAGCTCGAACAGGTCGCCGACCGGCTCGGGCGGGCCCAGCGGCACCACGGGCGCCTGGGAGACCACGGCGTGCGGCGGCTCGCCGATGGGCGCGAACCCGTCGGCCGGCAGACGGTAGGCGTACAGGCGCACCTCCACCAGCGCCTTCAGCCAGCAGTACTCGATGGCGTGCACCCGCGTGCCGCAGCCCGACCCGACGATCCGGGCCGTGTCCGCCTCGGTGGTGCGCGGCCCGACCCAGGCCATCGCGCGCGGGCAGGCCCGCGGGAACCAGTAGTCGGGGCACCGGTCGTAGCCGACCGCCCACACGTACGGCTCGCTCAGGACGCTCGTCACCGCCATGTGCGGGACGAAGCGCTCGATCGTCGGGTCTTCGGAGAAGTGCAGCACCTGGCCCGGTTCGGGTCTCATGAACGCCATCATCGCGCATACCCGGTCGATCTCCGGGCAGAAGAAACCCCTCTTACGACAAGGGGTGAGTTAGGTGATCGTACTGGGACTGCTCCTGGTCCTGCTCGCCGGCGGTGCGTTCGCGCTGGTGCTCACTGAGGAGAGCGCCAGGTACATCCTGTTCGGCTACACCTTCGAGCTCGGCCACGTCCAGATGTTCCTGGCGGGGGCGGCGGCCGCGGCCGTCCTGCTGGCGGGCGTCTGGCTGCTGGGCTCGGGGTCGCGCCGGGCCGCCAGGCAGCGTCGCAGGCTGCGCGCCGCCAGGGCGGAGACCTCCAACCGGATGGCCCGGCTGGAGGGCGAGAAGCGCGATCTGGAACGGAAGCTGGAGCGCGAGCACACCGCCGTGCCCGGCGACCGTCTGGTCGCCGGCGCGGAGGACCCGCGTTAGACCACGTCCGCGCTCTGGCGCGAGGGGAACAGCTTGCCCTCGCGCCAGAGCGCGAACCCCGTGATCACCGCCCCCAGCCCCTCCCAGAGCCCGACGCCGAAGAACTCGCCCGGCGCCGCCCCGGTCAGCACCAGCGTGCTGAAGACCACGAACGTCACCAGCCGGAACGGCACCGTCCAGCGGAAGAACGGCGTGTAGTCGTGCGACGAGGCGAACAGGTAGTAGACGCCCATGTTCACGGCCGCCATCGAGCTGGCCGCCATGTACACCAGCGTGTAGTCGCCGGCCGGCCGCACGTCGAGCACCTCGAACCCCAGCATGCCCAGCAGGGTGTCGGGCGAGATCAGTCCGAGCAGACCGAGCGCGAAGGCGAGAAATCCGAACACGGCGATGGTCCAGCCGGAGAAAGAACGCGGAAGACGCACAGAAATCCTTCCAAAGGGGGGTGTACTCTGCGAGGCGATCTCATCATGCACCCGGAGGTCGCATGCCCCCCACGCGTGGCCGTCCCATTGCGCTGAAACTTCTCATCCTCCTGCTGGTCCCGCTGCTGTCCCTGGT
The DNA here is from genome assembly GCF_021699195.1 of Nonomuraea sp. MG754425. GTDB lineage: Bacteria > Actinomycetota > Actinomycetes > Streptosporangiales > Streptosporangiaceae > Nonomuraea. The sequence continues at coordinate 88,212 of NZ_SSXE01000001.1, forward strand.
GGGCCTGTGGGCGTTCGCGGCCGGGCTGACCGGCGGAGCCGGCATGCGCCTGCTGGCGATCAACGACCTGGCCACCAACTTGGCCACCCCGTCGGAACAGGTCAACATCGAGCTGCAGAACGAGCGGCTGGCCTCGGTGGAGTTCCTGGTGACCGGACAGGGCGCGGACGCGATGGCCAAGCAGCGCGGCCGGACCGACCGGGCCGTGACGACGTACCGGTCGCTGGGCCGGAACCTGCACGACCTGTCGCCCGAGCTGAGCACGCAGCTCACCGCGCTGAACCTGAGGCTGGAGCAGCTCGCGGACCTGCGCCGCGGCGTCGACCGCGGGGTCATCACGCCGCTCGACGTCATCGACGCCTACAGCCAGATCGTGGACGCCTCCTTCCGCATGTACGACTCCATGGTCCTGGTCCCCGACATGGCCCTCTACCAGCAGGCCCGCGCGGTCACCATGCTCGGCGAGGCCAAGGACGTGCTCTCCAGGGAGCGGGCGCTGATCGCGATCGTGCTGGCCAGGGGCCGGGTCGAGGCGCGGGAGCGGGAGGCGTTCACCGGCATGGTGGCGACCCGGCGGCTGCTGTTCTCCCAGGCGCTGTCGCACCTGGACAGCGGCCTGCGCGGGCCGTACGAGAGGCTGTCCACCTCGCCGGTCTACAAGGAGTTCCTGGAGGCCGAGGACACCATCAGGAGCCAGGCCGTCGCCAACGGGCTGCCCGCCACCGCGGCCACCTGGCCCGTCGACGGCGAGAACCTGTGGGCCGCCGTCGAGCGCAACCAGGCCCAGGCCACCGGCGACATCGTGCAGCGGGTGATGCCGACCGCCATCGGCCTGCTCGTCAAGCTCGGCGTGGCCGGCGGCGTCGGCCTCATCGCGGTCATCGCCTCGGTCCTGCTCTCGCTGCGCTTCCGCAAGCGCCTGGTCCGCGAGCTGGCCGGGCTGCGCGACGCGGCCACGGAGCTGGCCGAGGTGCGCCTGGCCGGGCTGGTCAGACGGCTGCGCTCCGACTCCGGGCCGCCCACGGCCGCCGAGGTCGCGCCGCTGGAGGTCAAGGCGCACACCTCCGAGGTGGTCGACATCGTACGGGCCTTCGACGACGTGCAGTCCACCGCCGTCGAGGCCGCCGTGGACCAGGCCAGGCTGCGCCACGGCGTCAACCAGGTCTTCGTGAACCTGGCCAGGCGCAACCAGTCGCTGCTGCACCGCCAGCTCCTCCAACTCGACGGCATGGAGCGGGCCACGGAGGCGCCGGAGACGCTGGCGGACCTGTTCAAGCTCGACCACCTCACCACGCGCATGCGCCGGCACGCCGAGAGCCTCATCATCCTGTCGGACCAGGTGCCGGGCCGCGGCTGGCGCAACCCCGTGCCGATGCTCGACGTGCTGCGCGCCGCCGTGGCCGAGGTCGAGGAGTACGAGCGGGTGGAGGTCATGCAGCCGCCGCCCGTCGCGCTGAGCGGCGCGGCGGTCACCGACGTGGCCCACCTGATGGCCGAGCTGATCGAGAACGCCACCCTCTTCTCACCACCCCAGACCAGGGTGGACGTGCGCAGCTCCATCACCCCGCACGGCCTCGTCGTGGAGGTGGAGGACCGCGGCCTCGGCCTGCCGCGCACCGAGCTGGACGAGCTGAACGACCGGCTGACGCGCACGCCCGAGTTCGACCTGGCGCACAGCGACCGGCTCGGCCTCTTCGTCGTGGCCAGGCTCGCGGCCAGGCACAACGTCAAGGTTGTGCTGGCGCCCTCGCCCTACGGCGGCCTGACCGCGATCGTCGCCCTGCCCTCAGCCCTGCTCGCCGACCAGCCCGCCCTGGCCGGGCGGTGAGCCGGGCGGCAGGTAGGTGAGGACACCCGAGTCGCGGGCGGCGGCGCTGGCCCGCAGGCGCTCGTACGCGTGGCCGGCCAGCACCCGCTCGGCCTCCTCCAGCGTGAAGAAGCCGTAGTCGTCGAGTTCCTCGGTCTGGAGCGTGATCGGGGTGTCGGAGGCGATCTCGCCGCAGTCGAACGTGAACAGCACCACCGGGTACGGGACGTGCGACAGGCCGTGCACCCAGCTCACGGTCAGCAGCCTGCCGACCTCGACCGTGAGGCCGACCTCCTCGGCCACCTCCCGGGCGCACGCCTGGGCGGGATGCTCGCCGGCGTCGATCATGCCTCCGGGGAACGACCAGTGCTCCCGGTAGTTGGGATCGACCAGGAGCACCCGGCCGCGCTCGTCGGTGATGTACGCCGATGCGCCCGTGACCACGCGATTGACCGTGGACCAGAAATCATCGCTCACACAGGCACTATGGCAGAACCTGCAGCAGCGCCTGCTTCTTCGCCCTGGCCGGCTCCACGACGCGCTGCACCTCCTTGCCCGCGGCGTCGAGCACGACCAGCGTGTTGTGCCCGGAGCCGGCGACCCGCACGACCATCCGCCCGTCCTTCAGGTAGAGCGCGCCGAGCAGCTTGCCCTTGACCGCGGGCGCGTGCCGCTTGCCGGTCACCATGTCGAGCACGACCGGCTTGAACGCGGCCGGCCAGCTCCCGTCGCCGAGCGTGTCGGCGTTGGCGGGGAACTCGACGACGGCGTTGCGGCCGTTCGGCGACAGGCTCTGCACGTGGGTGATCCACTTGACGCCCTTGGCCTTGGCCGCCTTGCCGGTCTTGACGTCGAGCCGGTAGAGGGCGTTCGCCTCGCCGGTGTACCCCGCGACGTAGCGGCCGTCGGCCGACCACGCGAGGTGGCAGACGCCCGGCGAGCCGCCCAGCTTGCGCGGCGCGCCGCTCCCGTCGGCCTTGACCGCCATGATCGTGTCGCCCACGGCGTACGCCACCTGCGTCGAGTCGGCCGACCAGACCGGCGTGAGGCACGGCGTGCCGCCCTGGAGCCCGCTCACGACGGTGGCGGTCCTGGTGCCGTCCCTGACTTCGAGGCGGCCGTTCGTCGTCACCCAGGCCGCCTTCTTCCCGTCGGGGGCGGCGGCGAACTGCGGCATGGAGCCGGGTCGGGCGATCGTGCTCCACTCGCCGGACTCGTACCGGCTGAGCTGGTTGCTCGGGCTGCCCGCGTAGACCGCGGCGCCGGACAGCTCAGGCGTGGCGGCCGAGGCCGGGAGCGAGAAGGCCGTGAGCGCGACGGTGCCTGCCGCGAGGGAGATCTTCATGACAAGACATCGTGCCCGAGGAGAGGGTGAAGACGCAGGAACGGCTCGCTGAAGTGAGCGGTGGCGAGGATCGCCCGCTCGGCCCGCAGCGCGTCCAGCACCTCGGTCCTGATGCGCGTCGCCGCCTCCCGGTCGTCGTCGTAGAGGTAGGGGAGGCTCGGGTCGTCGAGCTGCGCGCGGTGCAGGACCAGGTCGCCCGTCATCGCCACCTCCCCGGCCCGGACGATCTGGTGGCCCGGGGTGTGGCCGGGGGTGTGCCGCACGTGCACGCCCGGCGTGACCTCCGCGTCGCCCTCGACGACGTGGAGTTGCGCCTTGATGGCGGAGACGATCTCGTCGAGCACCGGCCCCTGCGCGACGTCCAGGTCCGCCTTCTGCACCACGTAGCGGGCGTTGGCGAACATCGGCTCCCCGCCGGCGACCGCGCCCGAGGCGTGGTCGCTGTGCAGGTGCGTGAGGATGACGGTGCTGATCTCGGCCGGCGCGACCCCCACCGCGGCCAGCTCACCGGCGAGCGTGCCGGGGACCGGCGCCCAGCTCGACGCCGGCGAGTCGGCGGCCCCGATGCCGGTGTCGACCAGCGTCAGCCGGTCGGCGGCGTCACGGATCAGGTAGCAGTGGAAGTGCAGGACCCAGGGCTCGTCGCGGAGCCCGGAGCCGGCGAACATCTCGGGCAGCGGGCGGCGGATCGCCGCCCCCATGGGGCCCACGGCGTCGCAGAGCGGTGTCACCTCGACGCCGGAGACGCTTATCGGTTGATGCGGCACCCGGTAAGACTAGGCGGCGACGGGCTCGACCGGAACGTACTCGTTCTCGAGGTCGGCGGCGTAGACGGCGCGGCAGCAGTGGGCGCACCGGTACATGATCGGGCCCTCGTCGAGCTCGTGGTGGCACCGCGGGCAGTGGGTGACGGTCTTCATGATGCTCCCCCAAGGAGTCTCGCTGTAGTCCCTATCGAACCCTCACCGAGTTGCAGGGACCCTGCATGCCACTTGACACGATGACGCTGCATTGATGGGGGTTGTGTGTCCCTCGGCACACCGGGAGCGGCGACTTCCTCGCTTGACGGCGCCGAGGACAACATTGTCACCCCTCGCGCCCGCGTACGTGGGCGAAGACACGAGAACAGTCCGGGAATAGCCCACAAGGGCTAGGCGTTGTATGGGTCGGAACGTGTGGTACCTTGCCACCAAGCGTCGAGCTTCAGCTCCGCTTGATCTTCCATTCGGCTCCGGCCTCCCCTGATCGCGTTTTCCGCAGGGCCCGGCCTGACCGCTTTCATCACCCCGCCGGGGCCTTTTCCACAGTGCCCGGCGCATCTCCCCCAAGGGGCTCATCATGTCTGTGCACACCATTCCTGAACAGCGTGCCTCCGCCCCGGTCCGTCAGGTCGGCGGCCTCCTGGATATACGCGATAAATCCGCGTACATCCGGGCGGCGCACCTGCCGGGGCCGGGCGACGTACGCGTGACCGCCGAGAAGGCACGCCAGTGGGACCTGCGTCCCGGGGACCACGTCACCGCGTCCTTCGACGGCAACCGGCTCGTCCGCGTCGAGTCGGTCAACGGCGTCACCTCGTGGCGCGACCGGCCGCGTTTCGACGAGCTCACGCCCATACACCCCACCGAGCGGCTCAACGTCGAGACCGAGTCGCTCAGCACGCGCGTCATCGACCTGTTCGCGCCCATCGGCAAGGGGCAGCGCGGCCTCATCGTGGCGCCGCCCAAGGCCGGCAAGACCATGGTCCTGCAGGCGCTGGCCGACGGGATCTCCCGCAACCACCCCGAGGCGCACCTCATGGTGCTGCTGGTGGGCGAGCGTCCGGAGGAGGTCACCGAGATGCGGGCCACCATCGCGGGCGAGGTCTTCGCCTCCACCTTCGACCACCCGGACCGCGACCACACCGCGCTCGCCGAACTCGTCATCGACCGCGCCAAGCGCCTGGTGGAGTCGGGCCGCGACGTGGTCGTGCTGCTCGACTCGCTGACGCGGCTGGGCCGGGCGTACAACAATCTCGCGCCCGGCGGCGGGCGCGTCCTGACCGGCGGCATCGACGCCCGCGCGCTGTACCCGCCCAAGCGCTTCTTCGGGGCCGCCCGCAACGTCGAGGACGGCGGCTCCCTCACCATCCTCGCCACCGCCCTCGTGGACACGGGGTCGCGGATGGACAACAGCCTGTACGAGGAGTTCAAGGGGACGGGCAACATGGAGGTGCACCTCGTCCGCGAACTCGCCGAGCGCCGCCTCTACCCGGCCGTCGACCTCGACGCCTCGGGCACCCGGCGCGAGGAGATCCTGCTGCACCCCGCCGAGCGCCAGGTGGTGTGGCGGCTGCGGCGCATGCTCACCGCGCTGGAGAAGCAGAAGGGGCTGGAGATGCTCCAGGACAAGCTCCGCGCCACCCCCTCCAACGCCGCGTTCCTCATGGAGGCGGCCGGCGCCTGACCGGGCTGTCCGCCCTGAGCGCAGCGGGCCGTCCCGTGTCCCGGACGTGCACGAGAATGGGCCGCATGCTGGCTGACATCGTCGAATACCTCATCTGCCCCGTCTGCCGCGCCGACCTGCGCCTGACGGGCACGACCGTGCGATGCGCCGGCGAGCACACCTTCGACGTGGCCAGGCAGGGCTACGTGAGCCTCCTCACCGGTTCCAGGCCCCCGGGCACCGCCGACACCCCCGAGATGGTGGCCGCCAGGGCGGCCTTCCTCGACAAGGGCCACTACGCCCCGCTCGCGACGGCGGTGGCGGACGCAGTGCGGTCATATCTGACACTTGAGAACGTTCCAGAAAAACATGAGTCCTCTACCGAAACCTATGACGGCACGGGGTTGAGGGCGTACCGTGGTACGAGAGTGGAGGCCGGTTCCGGCACGGTGCCCGCGGGCGGCGGGCCGGAGACAGTCGATGATCGTCACGCGGAGGGCAGAACCGCGCCGGTGATCGTCGACGCGGGCGCGGGCACCGGGCACTACCTGGCGGCCACGCTCGACGCGGTCAACGATGGCATCGGGATGGCGTTCGATGTGTCGAAGCACGCTGTGCGCCGGGCGGCGCGAGTGCATCCCAGGGCAGGGGCGTTCGTGGCCGACGTGTGGCGCCCGCTCCCGATCAGGAGCGGGGTGGCCGACGTGGTGATCGACGTCTTCGCGCCCAGGAACGGGCCCGAGTTCCGGCGGATCCTGCGGCCCGGCGGCGCCGCGGTGGTCGTCACCCCGGCCGCCGCGCACCTCAGCCCGCTCGTCGAGGAACTCGGGCTGCTCTCCGTCGACGAGGAGAAGGAGCGCAGGGTGGCCCGGAGTCTCGACGGGTTCACCGAGACCGGGCGGCGCTCGATCGACTTCGAGATGGAGCTGGATCATGACGACATCGCGGAGGTCGTCGGGATGGGTCCGAGTGCGTGGCATAACCAGGCGAATACGCTCAATGAGCGAATCGCCGCATTTGTCTCCCGAAGCGTCATGAAAAGGCAGCAAAAAGTAGTTACGCGTGCCGCGTTCCACCTGTCTATCTACGAGCCGGCACAGCCCACAAGACCTGTTCCTTGACGGAACCGTGTGACTGGTGTTACTCATGGGGCGTTTAGTCCGAAATTCCCCCACATTCTCGGAGTATTTCCTCGGTACACGCGTAATACTGGACGGCATCCCGGGCCCGGAGGCACGGGACATCAACGGGAGGGGGCGCACCGGATGAAGGCGGAGGAACGCTGGCAGGCCAGGTTCCGCGCGTCGCGCATGACGCTGCCGTCCTGGGCACGCCAGGCCCCGAACCGCTCCATCTACCGCTCCAACGCCACGGGCAAGTGGGAGGTGTACGCCTGGGACCGCGTGGCGGGCGTCAACCGCCAGGTCACCGACCAGCCCAAGGGCACCGCGTACGCCGCCGTCGACCCCCTCGGCCAGTGGATCTACTGGTTCGCCGACACCGACGGCGACGAGTACGGCGGCTGGTGGCGCCAGCCGTTCACCGGCGGCCCCGGCGAACCGGTCGGACCCGACCTGCCACCGGGCCAGCCCGGCGGCATCGCGCTGTCCACCACCGGCACCGCGGCGATCAGCCTGGCCGGGGAGGGCACCTTCCGCATCCACCTCGCCCGCCAGGGCCAGCCCTCCGAGACGCTGTACGAGCACACCGAGGCCGCCTGGGTGGCCGCCATGTCGCTCGACGGCTCCCTCATCGCGATCAACCACGGCGAGTACGGCGACTTCCGGCACCCGGCGCTGCGCGTCGTGCACCCGAACGGCCACGTGGTCGGCGAACTGCACGACGGCCCCGGCAAGGGCGTGACCGGCCTCAGCTTCGCCCCGGTCGCAGGCGACCGCCGCCTGCTGACCCTGCACGAGCGCCGCCAACGCCAGGAACCGCTGGTCTGGGACCCGGCGACCGGCGAGCAGCGCGAGATCTGGCTGCGCGACTCCGGCGACCTGACGGCCGAGTGGTACGACGACGGCCGCGGCCTGCTCATCCTGCGCGACGACCGCGCCCGCAGCTACCTGCACCGCTACGACCTCAGAGGCGGCGGCCTGACCCCCATCGAGACGCCGCACGGCGTGATCGAGGAGGCCGCGCCCCGGCCCGGCGGCCACGTCGAGTACTCCTGGTCCAGCGGCTCGCGCCCGCCGGTCATCCGGTCCAGCAACGGCCAGGTCGTGGTCAACCCCATCGGCCCGCCCGCGCCGCCGAGCGTGCCGGTGGAGGACATCGACGTCGAGGGCCCGGGCGGCCGCATCCACGCGCTGGTCTCCAGGCCGGAGACCGGCACGTCACCGCACCCCACGGTCTTCCTGCTGCACGGCGGCCCTACCGCGCACGACCGCGACACGTTCTCGCCGACGGTGGCGGCCTGGGTGGACGCCGGGTTCGCGGTGGTGCGGGTCAACTACCGGGGCTCGACCGGCTACGGCTCGGCCTGGCGCGACGCGCTGCACGGCGACGTGGGGCACATCGAGCTGACCGACGTGGCGGCCGTCCGGCAGTGGGTGATCGATCACGGCATCGCCGACCCGGCCAGGACGGTGCTGGCGGGGTCGGCGTGGGGCGGCTACCTGACGCTGCTCGGCCTCGGCACCCAACCCGACCTGTGGGCGTGCGGCATCGCCGCGGTGCCGATCGCCTGCCACCAGACGTCGTACGAGGACGAGGCCGAGAGCCTGCGCGCCTACCACCGCGCGCTGTTCGGCGGCTCGCCCGACGAACAGCCCGAGCGGTACGCCGCCAGCTCCCCGATCACCTACGTCGACCAGGTCAAGAGCCCGCTGCTGATCCTCGCCGGCGAGAACGACACCCGCTGCCCGCTGCGCCAGATCGAGAAGTACGTCAAGAAGCTCGAAGAGCACGGCCGGCACCACGAGGTGTACACCTACGACGCGATGCGCGGCTCCCTCGTGGTCGCGGAGCGGATCGCGCAGACGGCGTTGCAGCTCGAGTTCGCGCACAAGCACGTGGGCTAGCCAGAATTCTTGACGAACTGTAAGAATGTTCCTGACTCTTGTCCTTGAACGTCGGCAGGCCCGGCTGTCAACATCTCGCCCACGTAGCTCAGCCGGAAAGGCGCATCGTGCCCTGTACCTCCGCGATCGTCGCCGCCGCGACGCCCGCAGCCGCGAACGCATGACGGCAACGCCCGCGCTCGCGGCGGCAGCTCGTCCGCCGCACCTCCCGCCCTGGCGGCGGGGCGGCCTAGCGGGCGCGCAGGACCACGATCGCGAGGTCGTCGGCGCTCGGCTCGGAGGCGAAATCCGCCGCGCCCCTGCGGATGCGCTCGGCCACGGCCCTGGCCGACAGACCCGCGCACTCGGCCAGCAGCTTGGCCAGCCCGCCGTCGTCGTCGAGCAGCCGCCCGCCCGAGCGGCGCTCGGTCACCCCGTCGGTCACGGCCAGCAACACGTCGCCGTGGTCGAGATGCAGGGTGTCGGCCTCGAAGACGACCTCCTGGAAGACCCCGAGCAACGACTGCGGGGTGGTCACCGCCTCCACCTTGCCGCCCGGCCGCAGCCGCAGCGCCTCCGGATGACCGGCGGAGACCAGCCGCACCTCCAGCCCGTCGGGCACCGGCGTGATGTCGCCGTGCAGCAGGGTGAGGAACCTGGCCCGCTCGCCCTCCTCCAGGATCGCCTGGTTGAGCCGGCCGAGCACGGCGGCCACGCCGTAGCCCTCGCGGGCCAGCAGCCGCAGCGTGTGGCGGGCCAGGCCGGTCACGGCGGCGGCCTCGGGGCCGGTGCCGCAGACATCGCCGATGGCGAAGCGCCACGAGTCGTCGCCGGCCTTGAACAGGTCGTAGAAGTCGCCGCCGACCTCGTTGGCCTCGCCGGCGGGCTCGTAGATGACGCCGTAGTCGAGGCCGGGCACCTCGGGCTCGTTGGGCGGCAGCAGGCTGCGCTGCAGGGCGCGGTTGGCGGCGGCCTGCTGGGCGTAGAGCCGGGCGTTGTCGGTGGCCAGCGCGGCACGCCGGCCGATGTCCTCGGCGAACTGGATGACCTCGTCGGGGAAGCGGTCGGAGCGGCCCAGGCACATCATGCCGAGGTTGCGGCCACGAGCGGTCAGCGGCACGGCGAGCGCCTGCGACTCGGGCAGGTGGATCATCGAGGTGACGCGCGGGTCGGCGGCGCCGATGTCCATCTCGGCGAGCTGCTCGCGCAGGCCGTCGATCCTGGCCTCGTCGGCGTGCCAGAGGTAGACCAGCCGCTGCGGCCCGGAGTTGTCGGAGGTGTAGACGGCGCACCAGCTCGCCAGCCGGGGCACCACCACCTGGGCGATGATGGCCGGCACCATGTCGGGGTCGAGCGTGCCCGCCAGTAGGTCGCTGGCGTCGGCCAGGAACCCCAGCCAGTGCGGCCCGCGGCTGCTCTCCTCCATCCATTCGGCGGCGACCCGGTCCGCGGAGCCAGGTAGCGTGAGCCTTGCCCAACGGACACGGGAATCGCCCGCGAAGGTGACTCCCCACTCCTCGACGTGCACGGAAGGAGCCTTCGGATCGGCTTGGGAAAGATTTCGCTGCCGCAGCTCCACTTGGACTGCGTCCCCGAAGTGCTTCCAGATCACCTCGAACGGCTCGTCAGCGACCTGCTCGGCCAGATCTCCGGCAGCCTGCTCGGCGGAATGGAGCACGCCGCCGGTGGCCCACGCGGTCATCACCTCACGCGTGAACCTCATCGCAGCCGTCACAGCGGTATCGCCCGGCGCGAACGTCGCAGCGAGCACCGCATGGGGAGAAGCAGTCATCCCAACGTGCCTACCACACTTCCCGCTGACTTGGGGTAAATCCAAGGACAGGACTACGAGCTACTCATCGTGACAGACTTGAATCACTCGCCGGCGGCAGCGACGAGTGAAGGAGGCCCCATGACCACGGCCAAGGCCGCGACAAGCTCAGAGGAGAGGACTTACACCGAATCGGATCTCGTTCCCATCCTGGAGACCCTCTTCTCCTGGCGTGACGGCGATTTCCGACGTCGGGTCCCTCACGCGCCTCCGGGCATCCTCAGCGAGGTGCGGCTGCTGCTGAACGAAGTGGCCGACCGTCGCGAGCATCTCGCGAACGAGCTGGTCCGGGTGCGCAAAGAAGTCGTCAAGGAAGGCCGGTTCGCCGAACGGCTGACACCCGGCCCCGGTGTCGGCGCGTGGGCGGAGAGCGTCGAGTCGGTCAACATGCTCATCGACGCCCTGGTGAGCCCAGTCAGCGGCGCGGCCGACGTCATCGACGCGGTCGCCAAGGGCGACCTGTCACGACGGATCGACCTCGACCGCTCGGCCCGCGGGGAGGTGCGGCGCCTGGGCAAGGCCATCAACGGCATGGTCGACCAGCTCGCGCTGTTCAACTCCGAGGTCACGAGGGTGGCGCGCGAGGCGGGCACGGAGGGGCGGCTGGGCGGCAGCGCCAACCTGCGCGGCATGTCGGGGAGCTGGCGCGACCTCACCGAGGCGGTCAACACGATGTCGTCCCGCGTGGCGGCGCAGGTGCGCGACATCGCCGTGGTGACCACGGCCGTGGCCAAGGGCGACCTGAGCCGCAAGGTGACGGTCGACGCCGTGGGCGAGATGTTCGAGCTGAAGAACACCGTCAACACGATGGTCGACCAGCTCTCCGGGTTCGCCGAAGAGGTGACCCGGGTCGCCCGCGAGGTGGGCACCGAGGGGCAACTCGGCGGCCAGGCGCAGGTGACCGGCGTGTCGGGCGTCTGGAAGGACCTCACCGACAACGTCAACTTCATGGCCAACAACCTCACCTCGCAGGTGCGCAGCATCGCCACCGTGGCGACGGCGGTGGCCCAGGGCAACCTGTCGAAGAAGATCAACGTCGACGCGCAGGGCGAGATCCTTCAGCTCAAGGACACCCTCAACACGATGGTGGACCAGCTCTCGTCCTTCGCCGACGAGGTCACCCGGGTGGCCCGCGAGGTGGGCACCGAGGGCAAGCTGGGCGGCCGGGCCGAGGTGAAGGGCGTCTCGGGCGTCTGGAAGGACCTCACCGACAACGTCAACTCCATGGCCCGCAACCTGACCTACCAGGTACGCAACATCGCCCAGGTCACCACCGCCGTGGCCAACGGCGACCTCACCCGCAAGATCGACGTCGACGCCCAGGGCGAGATCCTCGAGCTCAAGTCGACCATGAACACGATGGTTGAGCAGCTCTCGTCGTTCGCCTCCGAGGTGACCCGAGTCGCCCGCGAGGTGGGCACCGAGGGGCAACTCGGCGGCCAGGCGCAGGTCCGGGGCGTGTCCGGGGTCTGGAAGGACCTCACCGAGAACGTCAACTCGATGGCCAACAACCTCACCTCGCAGGTGCGCCAGATCGCGGCGGTGTCGTCCGCGGTGGCGCAGGGCAACCTGTCGAAGAAGATCACCGTTGACGCCCAGGGCGAGATGCTCCAGCTCAAGGACACCCTCAACACGATGGTGGACCAGCTCTCGTCCTTCGCCGACGAGGTCACCCGAGTCGCCCGCGAGGTGGGCACCGAGGGGCAACTCGGCGGCCAGGCGCGGGTGAAGGGCGTGTCGGGCGTCTGGAAGGACCTCACCGACAACGTCAACTCCATGGCCAACAACCTCACCTACCAGGTGCGCAACATCGCCGAGGTGACCACCGCCGTGGCCAACGGCGACCTCACCCGCAAGATCGACGTGAACGCGCAGGGCGAGATCCTCGCGCTCAAGACGACCGTCAACCGGATGGTCGACCAGCTCTCCTCGTTCGCCTCCGAGGTCACCCGAGTCGCCCGCGAGGTCGGCAGTGAGGGCCAGCTCGGCGGCCAGGCCCGGGTCGAGGGCGTCGAGGGCACGTGGAAGCGGCTCACCGAGAGCGTCAACGAGCTGGCGGGCAGCCTCACCACGCAGATCCGCGCCATCGCCACCGTCACCAGCGCCGTGGCGCGCGGCGACCTGACCCGTTCCATCGCCATCGAGGCGCAGGGCGAGCTGGCGGAGCTGAAGGACAACATCAACTCGATGGTGGGCAGCCTGCGCGAGACCACGCAGGCCAACCAGGAACAGGACTGGCTCAAGTCCAACCTGGCCCGCATCTCCCGGCTCATGCAGGGCCACCGCGACCTGCTCGAAGTGGCCAAGCTGACGATGAGCGAGCTGACGCCGCTGGTCTCGGCCCGCTACGGGGCCTTCTACAGCATCGACCCCGAGGGCGACCACGAGCTGATCCTCATCGGCGGCTACGGCGTACGTCCCGACCGGGGCCCGCGCCAGCGCTTCGGGATCGGCGAGGGCATCGTCGGCCAGGCGGCGGCCGAGGGCCGGCACATCGTGCTGGACGACGTGCCGCCGCAGTTCGTCACCATCGACAGCGGGCTCAGCCGCTCCACGCCGGCGCAGATCGTGGTGCTGCCGATCCTGTTCGAGAACCGGGTGCTCGGCGTCCTGGAGCTGGCCTCGTTCACGCCGTTCGGCGAGGTGCACCTCGACTTCCTGACGCAGCTCGTCGAGACCATCGGCGTCACGATGAACACGATCATCGCCAACTCGCGTACCGAGGACCTGCTGACGGAGTCGCAGCGGCTCACCCGCGAGTTGCAGGAGCGTTCCGACGAGCTGCAGCGCCAGCAGGAGGAGCTGCGCAGGTCCAACGCCGAGCTGGAGGACAAGGCGGCGCTGCTGGCCAAGCAGAACCGCGCCATCGAGATCCAGAACTTCCAGATCGAGCAGGCCCGCCGCACCCTGGAGGAGCGCGCGGAGCAGCTCGCGGTGTCCTCGCGCTACAAGTCCGAGTTCCTCGCGAACATGTCGCACGAGCTGCGCACGCCGCTCAACAGCCTGCTGGTGCTGGCCAAGCTGCTGACCGAGAACGCCGAGGGCAACCTGACCTCGCAGCAGGTCGAGTTCGCCCGGACGATCCACAGCGCCGGCTCCGCGCTGCTCCAGCTCATCAACGACATGCTCGACCTGTCGAAGGTCGAGGCGGGCCGGATGGACATCCACCCGATCCAGGTGTCGCTGCCGAAGATGGTGGACCTGCTGGAGGCCGCGTTCGCGCCGCTGGCACAGGACAAGGGCCTGTCGTTCACCGTCGACCTCGAGTCGGACGTGCCCCACGAGCTGCGCGCCGACGAGCAGCGGTTGCAGCAGGTGCTGCGCAACCTGCTGTCCAACGCGGTCAAGTTCACCCCGCGGGGCGAGGTCAAGCTGCGCGTCTCGGCGGCCCCGCCCGGGGTCGACTACGACGACGACAGCCTGCACGACGCCACCGACCTGCTGGCGTTCCAGGTGATCGACACCGGCATCGGCATCGCGCCCGACAAGCGCGACGTCATCTTCGAGGCGTTCAGGCAGGCCGACGGCACCACGAGCAGGAAGTACGGCGGCACGGGCCTCGGCCTGGCGATCTGCCGCGACATCGCCCGGCTGCTCGGCGGCGAGATCCACGTGGACAGCGAGCTGGGCAAGGGCAGCACGTTCACGCTCTACCTGCCGGCCTCCTACACCGGCCCGCTGGCCGCGACTGACCCCGGCACGACGCGCAGGCAGCTCATGACGCCGCCGGCCGAGGAGATCGCGGCCGCGGCGCCCGAGCCGCCGCTGCCGCTGGACCTGCCGCTGCCCGAGCTGGTCGAGCCGCCGGCCGAGACGCCCAGCCAGTGGCAGGGCGACGACCCGCTCAGCGGTGCCAAAATCTTGATCGTGGACGACGACATCCGTAACGTGTTCGCGCTGACCAGCGTGCTGGAGCGGCACGGCTCGACCGTCGTCTACGCTGAAAACGGGCGGGAGGGCATCGAACAGCTCGAACGGAACGAGGACGTCGCACTCGTGCTGATGGACATCATGATGCCGGAGATGGACGGCTGGGCGACGACGTCGGCCATCCGCCGGATGCCCCAGTTCGCCGATCTGCCGATCATCGCGCTGACCGCCAAGGTCATGCGGGGCGATCGGGAGAAGTCCATCGCGTCGGGCGCCTCCGACTACGTGCCCAAGCCGGTCGACGTCGACCGGCTGCTCGAACGGCTGCGCGGCTGGCTCAGCCGTGGGCGGGGCTCCACGTCCGACGCGTCAGCCTCGTCAGCCGAAGGGTCGTGATCGATGCCGGATCGTGCCAAGATCCTCCTCGTCGATGACCGCGAGGAGAATCTGATCGCCCTCGAAGCCATCCTCAGCTCTCTCGACCTGGTGCCGGTGCGCGCCAGGTCGGGCGAGGAGGCGCTCAAAGCGTTGCTCAACACCGAGTTCGCGCTGATCCTGCTGGACGTGCGGATGCCCGGCATGGATGGCTTCGAGACCGCCGCGCACATCAAGCGGCGCGAGCGTACCCGCAACATCCCGATCATCTTCCTGACCGTGGTCGACAGCGCCCCCGACTACGCCTTCCGCGGCTACGCGGCGGGCGCGGTGGACTACTTGACCAAGCCGTTCGACCCGTGGGTGCTGCGGGCGAAGGTGTCGGTCTTCGCCGAGTTGTACAACATGAACAAGCGCCTGGCGGAACAGGCGTCGATGTTGCGCGACCGGCTCACCAGCGAGCTGCCGCCGGGCGCGGGAGACCAGGGGTCGGTCCTGCCCGAGCTATCGCGGCGGCTGACCGCCGTGGAGGACGAGCTGACCCGGGTCAGAGAGCTGGCCCGCAAGTCTCAGGACCCGGCGCTGGCCGTGCCCCTGACGGACCTGACCGATCGCCTGAACCATCTGCGCGCCGGTTTCGACGCGCTCTCCTGAAGCGTCTCCACCCCATCCCGGGGGCCAGGGCCGGCCCCGGGTGGTGGTTGGTGAGAGGTCAGTGACGGGCGCGTTCCAAAGCGTCCCAGAAGCCGCGCCGCAGCGCGTGCCGCACCTCGTCGTGCAGCAGAAAGTCGATCGGCAGCGACGAGCCCTGCAACAGCCTCGCCTCCAGGTCGGACGGCATGCGCGGCTTGCGGGCCAGCACCGCCTCCAGCCACAGGGCGGGCGCGTCGCGGGCCACCGACTCGCCGAAGTCGTGCCCTTCGCGGTGGGCGGCCTTGACCGCGTCGGCCAGCGTGGTGGCCCCGGCCGTGGCGGCGGCGGGCGGGTTGACCGGCGCCGGCTGCGGGCCGGTGTACGGCCCGAGCTGCGACGGCTGGTACGTGCCGCTCGACGACGTGGAGAACTGCCCGGTCGTGGGGCTGGACGGCGGGGACTGCGACTGAATCGGCCCGGTCACCGGCGCGGCGGGCGGCGGCGGCTGCTCGGCCTGCTGGTAGCTGCCGTACGTCGGCAACGTGGGCGGTGTGGCCGGCTGGCCGCGCCCGGACGGGACGGACCCGTTGGGCGACTGGCCGTTGCTGCCGGAGGCCGAGGAGGGCGCCGCGTGACTGCCGCTCGGCGCCTGCGGCAGCGGCGCGGGCAGCGAGGAAGGCAGTGAAGTCGGCAGTGAGGACGGCAACGACGAGGGCAGCGAGGTGGGCGGCAGCGACTGCGGCTGCGCGGGCGGCAGCGACGCCTGCCCGTTGCTGACCGGCTGGTGGTGCCCGTTGGAGGACTCGGTGACGCCTGCGACCAGGTTGACGTACTGCCGCAGGTGGGGCGCGCCCAGCTCGACCAGGTCGTCGCACTCCTGCCGCAGCGACCGCGACACGGCCCAGCCGCCGTCGGCCGCGATGTGGATGACGCTCACCCTGATGCCGAGGTCCTGGGCGTCGCACACGACCTGCGCGAGGTCCTCGTCGCCGCTGACCACCACCGCGTCGCAGATGGCGTTGTTGCGGGCGAGCGTCATGATGTCGCGGTGGACCTGGGCGTCGACGCCTTCGCGCCGGCCCGGCCGGATGCGCGACAGCCTGAGCTTCAGGCCCGGGATGTCGGCCAGCGCGTCGTGCTCTGGTGTGCGGCGGGCCTCGACCGTGGCCTCGTACCAGTAGCACCGCAGCAGCGGCAGCCCGGTGCGCTCGCGGGAGAGGTTGGTCATCAGTTGCAGCAGCCCTGGATAATCCCAGGAAACCGCTTCGCGATGACGCGTGCCGTGCACGGCCATCGCTCCGTCAGCCAGCAGATAGCCAGCGTCCACGAACAGCGCGCAGCGATCCACTGACCCCGCCCCTTTCCTGGTGGTCCGACCTTGCTGGCTCTGCACCGTCAGAGACCGGACTCGGCGGCCCTCTCTCAGAGTAATGAAAGCAGGTGATCGCGCGAGGGTTAATCCCGACGATTCGGCCCCCGCTCGCCATCACGCCAGGCCACTTAGGCAGACCGTACCATTTTGTCCCGTTTTCGGTCATGAGCGCGCTCGCACGCTCAGCGCCGCGACTCCGAACAGGACGACGTCCTTGTCCGTGGCGATCGTCAGCCCGGGATCGACCCCGAGTTCGGCCCCGACCGTGTCGACGTCGGTGCCGAACGTCATCTCCCCCACGCCGTTGGAGGAGCCGTCGAAGACGTTGGCCGGGTCGCGGTCGCCGCCCACGGGAGTCAGCGCGCCGGACCCGAGCGAGACCTTGTCGCCCCGGAGGTCGGCGTCCCCCTCCCAGGTGACCAGCTCGACCCGGGCGGGCGCGGCGGCCGGGCTCAGCCCGCCCAGCGGGATCCGCACCCGCCGCGACCCGCCGCCCACCACCGTCGCCGTGTCGAGCACCACGGCCTGGCTGTACGGCTCCGCCGGATCGGTGACGATCAGCACCAGGCTCCAGCCCGCGTGGCGCGAGACCCCCTCGCGCATCGGGGCGTCGGCCGCCCACCAGGTGCCGTTCCTGCGCGCGTCGCCGACCAGCTCGCTGACGTCGGCGAACGCCTGGTAGGCGGGGCCCAGCGGCAGGTCCCTGACCGTCACCTCGCTCGGCTGGACCGTGAGGTACTTCCGCCGCCCAGGGGGCCGGATCTTGATGGGCCCGGCCGCCTCCCCGGACGCCGACCAGTAGAGCCCCGCCCACACGACCTCGCTGCCCTTCGGCAGCGACAGCACCGCCCCGCTGGAGGCGGCCGTGTCGGAGCGGTCGTCCTGGTCGAGCGCGGTCATCGGCCACAGGTCGTTGTCGCGCTGCTCGCCCTGCCGCCGCCTGGCCTCCAGGCAGCCGGCCCGCTCCTCGGGGCAGCTCAGCAGCGAGTTGCCGATCGCCCGCACCGTCACCTTCCCGTCGGTGGCGAACCTCGCGGGCGCGCCGGACATGCGTACCCCCTCCTGGGCCCGCGCCCGCACGCGCAGCGAGCCCGCGGCGACGCGGACGGCCGGGCCCGAGCCCTCCGGCGCCTCATCGGCCACCAGCACCCGCAGGAACAGCGCCGTGCCCTGCCCCGCCGGCAGCGGCGCCCGCGCGCACCGCGCGCCGCCGCCGGCCGGGCGGCAGGCCCAGCCGTCCACGGTGCCGACCGGGGTGAGCAGGGCGGCGCTCTGGCCGCGCCGCGCCGGGGGGATGAGGGTCACGCCCGGCGGCAGGTCGACGTGCGCCGCCAGTTCTTCGCTGGGGCCCCCGCCGTAGTTGCGCAGGCGGATGCCGACGATGCCGGGCTGGGCGCGGACGAGGGAGCCGAGCGCGTCGATCGTGGCCCGCAGCCGCGCCTTGCCCGGCTTGTCCTTCTTGACCGGTGGCGGCACCTGCGCCGGACGTTCGCTCGGCCGCGGCACCGGGTCCGGATCCGGGACCGCCGACGCGGGTGGCCGCGCGGCCTGGGTGGCCACGGGCGGGCGGGCGGTCGGCTCCTCGTCGGAGACCAGCAGCAGCGCGCCCAGCACGGCCGCCGTCGCGACCACGGCCGTGCCGCCGGCCACCGCCGCCTGCTGCTTCGGCACCCGCCGCAGCCTGCCGAACAGCCGCAGCGCCCCGGTCGCCCCGGTGCGCCCGGCCACCGCCTTGACCAGTGCCGCCGCGTACCCGCCGAACAGCGGGCCCGCGATCAGCGGCCCGACCATGACGCGCAGGCCGCGGTTGACGTCGGTCAGCTCCAGCAGCACGCCGTGGCACTCCTCGCACGCGTTGACGTGCTCGTCCACCGCCTTGGAGTCGCGCCTGGCCAGCCCGCCCCGTACGTACGCGCCCATCTTGCCCAGCACCGGGCGGCACTCGTGCTGCGGCGGGGAGCCCAGGTGCATCTGCAGGTACGCCTGCCGCAACCCCTCCCTGGCCCGGTAGGCCAGCGCCGCCACGCCGTTGGCCGTCAGGCCGAGCAGCGGCGCCACCTCGGCCGGCTTGGCCCGCTCGACCTCGGTGTGCCACAACACCGCCCGCCAGCGCTCGGGCAGCGACAGGTACGCCCTGGCGATCAGCGACCGCTCCAGCCCGACCAGCGCGGGATCGACGAAGGGCACCCCCGGGTCGAACATCTCGATCTCGCCGGTGCTCACCTGGCGGCTCTCGACCCTGGAGCGGTCGTAGACCGTGCGGCGCACCACCGTGAGCAGGTAGGTGCGGAAGCCGGACTCCGGCCCGCCGCCCCGGCCCACCAGGTCGAGGATCTTCGTGAACGACTCGGCGACCACGTCCTCGACCTCGGCGCCGCGAACGAGCTGCCGGGCCAGCGCACGCGCCGCCGCGACGTGGCGCTCGTAGAGCTGCCCGTACGCGGCTGCGTCGCCGTCTCTGGCCGCTTGAAGCAGATGTGCATCGCTTTGCGGCAAATCGCCACCCATAGTGACCTCATGATTACGCGGGGTTGCCACGCGCAATCATTCCGCATTCCCCGTCATGACTAAACCGCACGCGCGTCTTTACTCCGGGAGATCGAACCGGAGGGGACAGATGGAGATGGAGGAGGACGTGCTGTCGCGCTGGCGGCGCAGGAGCCTGGCGGCGGGCTGGTCGCTCGCCGCGGACTGGTGGACACCAGAGGTGGAGGTCGTGGTCAAGGCGTTGTGCGGCGGCTGCGACCTGGCACAGGCGTGCTGGGCGCTCGGCTCGGCGCGGGCGGGCGCCGGGGTGAGCGTCGACGAGGGGCTGAACGACCTGGCGGCCCTGTTCGCCGTGGCCGGGGCCGGCGGGCCGCCGTTCGCGGTGCTGCGCTCGTTCGCGGCGGGGTGGGCCGAGCACAGCTTCGCGCCCCTCGGCGAACTGCACTGCGAGGACCCGCTGACCGGGCTGGCCTCGGCGGCGTACCTGCGGACCCGGCTCGCGCAGCTCTACCGCGACACCGCCAGAGGCACGTGCCTGGTGGCCGCCGAGCCGGCGGCGGCCCCCGAGGAACTGGCCGAACGGCTCGCCACGGCGCTCAACCTGGCGACCGCGCTGCGCCGGGCCTTCCCTGGGGACGAGACGCTGGCGCTGCTCGGGCCCGTACGGGTGGGGGCGGTGACCCGGATCGACGAGCGGCTGCCCGCGAAGGTGGCGCGGCTACGGGCCTCCGACATCCTGTACGGGCGGCGCCCCCGGGTCAGCGTACGGCCGTTGCCCCGGGCGTACGGGCAGGCCCTGGCCATGATCAGGATGCTGGGCACGGAGCCGTGACGGCGACCCGCCCCAGGACGTCCCGTGCCCGCGCACCGGCCCGAAGCGGGCGGCGGCGACGGTCCTAAGCTTGGGGCCATGACGGATCGCGACAACCTGCTGGCCGAGATCAAGAGCAAGGCCATCGTTCACGGCAAGGTCACGCTCTCCTCCGGCCAGGAGGCGGACTTCTACCTCGACCTGCGGCGCATCACCCTCGACGGGGTGGCCGCGCCCCTTGTCGGCAGCGTGATGCTCGACCTGACGGCCGACCTCGACTACGAGGCGGTGGGCGGGCTCACGATGGGGGCCGACCCGGTGGCGGTCGCGATGCTCCACGCGGCGGCGGCACGGGGCCGCTCCCTCGACGCGTTCGTGGTGCGCAAGGCGCAGAAGGCCCACGGGATGCAGCGGCGGATCGAGGGGCCGGAGGTGAAAGGGCGGCGGGTGCTCGCCGTCGAGGACACCTCCACCACCGGCGGCTCCCCGCTGACCGCCGTGGAGGCGCTGCGCGAGGCGGGGGCCGAGGTGGTGGCCGTGGCGACGATCGTCGACCGGGGGGCCAGGGAGCGGATCGAGGAGCGCGGGCTGGCGTACCGGACCGCCTTCACCCTGCCGGACCTGGGGCTCTGACCGCCCGCCGCTCCGTGAGGTCAGTCGTCGTGGACGGTGAAGGCCGCACGGGCGCCGGGTGCGCCCGGCGCGCGGGGCGTGCCCTTCTCCGTGACGCGGACGGTGCCCGCGTCGCTGAGCACCACGTCGAGTTCCGGCTCGAAGTAGCGCACCTCCTCGCCCCTGCTCATCTCCCGATGTTGCAGCACGTCGCCCCCCGGCACGCGGACGGTGACGAGGGGGCAGGTCTCGGCGAGGCATTCGATGCGCACGGTGGGCACCTGCGCGGCGGCGGAGGCCGGACCGGTGGCCGTACTGGAGGCGGGGGCCGCGGAGGGCCCTCGTTCGGGGGGCGTGTCGAACAGGTCGAGCAGCGCGCGACCGCCGATGACCAGGAGTGTCACCACGGCTCCCACCGCCAGGACGGCGAGCGCTAATCGGGCGAGGCCCATCGGATCTGACCTGTGGCGTCCCACAAGGGGCAGCGTACCTCGCGGTGATCCACCGTCGCCGTCTGTGGCGGACAACCGCCGGAGCGGGCCCGGCCCGGGGTCAGGTCGGGTGGGTCAGCTCTGGCCGTCGAAGCTGGACGGCACGCGGTGGTGCTTGCCGTTGGGGCTCGGCAGTTGCTTGCCGGCCCGCCGGTGCTTGACGGCCTCGACGAAGATCGGGATCAGCGAGATGAGCACGATCAGGAAGACGCCCGGCAGGATGTAGCGGTCGATCTGCTTCGGGTCCACCTGCCCGCCGAGGAAATGGCCGAGCAGGAGCAGGCCCTCGACCCAGACGAGGCCGCCCACGACGTTCCACAGGAAGAAACGCTTCGGGGCCATCTCCAGGACGCCCGCGACGGGATTCATGAACGTCCGCACAATCGGGACGAACCTGGCCAGAATGACCGCCTTGGCGGGGCCGAACTTCTCGAAGAACTCCTCGGCCCGGAGCACGTGATCCTTCTTGAACAACCGCGAATCGGGTTTGTCGAAGAGTTTGCGGCCGAATCGTGCCCCGAGGAAATGCCCGAGCTGGGCCCCGGCGATCGCGCACAGGGGCGTGCCGATCAGCAGGACGGGGAAGGAGAGCGGTTCGATGCCCATTCCCGCGGCGACCGACGCCGAGCTGAAAATCCCCGCGGCCACCAGCAGCGAGTCGCCCGGCAGGAAGAAGCCGAGCAGCAGACCCGTTTCGGCGAAGATGATCGCGAGAACGCCGACGGTGGCGAAAGCACCCAGAATCGTGAGCCACCACGTCGGGTCGAGGAGATTCAGAAGCCAGTCCACGCCGAGAGCCTACCTGGAGCGGCGTGGGGGGAGATGACCAACAAGCACGCGTTGTGTCTACCCGAGCGGGTAGTGACCCGGAATACTGGGGCTCGGCGTGCCGCCGCAACTTCTCAGGGAGATGAATCCATGCCTATTGCGACTCCAGAGATCTACGCCGAGATGCTCGATCGGGCCAAGGCCGGGGGGTTCGCCTATCCGGCGATCAACGTGACGTCCTCGCAGACGCTGAACGCCGCCCTGCGCGGCTTCGCCGAGGCGGAGAGCGACGGCATCGTGCAGGTCTCGACGGGTGGCGCGGAGTTCCTCTCGGGAGCGACGGTCAAGGACATGGTCACGGGCGCCACGGCGCTGGCGGAGTACGCCAGGGTGGTGGCCGCCAAGTATCCCGTCACGGTGGCGCTGCACACCGACCACTGCCCGAAGAACAAGCTCGACGGCTTCATGCGGCCGCTGATCGACATCTCCCTGGAACGTGTCTCCAAGGGCCTCGACCCGCTCTTCCAGTCGCACATGTGGGACGGCTCCGCCGTGCCGCTCGACGAGAACCTCGAGATCGCCAAGGAACTCCTGGAGAAGTGCGCCAGGGCGCGGATCATCATGGAGATGGAGATCGGCGTCGTCGGCGGTGAGGAGGACGGCGTCGTCGGCGAGATCAACGAGAAGCTCTACACGACGCCCGAGGACGCGCTGGCCACCGCCGAGGCCGTGGGCGTCGGCGACAGGGGCCGCTTCATGCTGGCCGCCACGTTCGGCAACGTGCACGGCGTCTACAAGCCGGGCCACGTCAAGCTGCGGCCGAGCGTGCTGAAGGAGATCCAGGACGCGGTGGGCGCGAAGTACGGCGTGGACAAGCCGTTCGACCTCGTCTTCCACGGCGGCTCCGGCTCGCTGCTCGAGGAGATCCACGAGGCCATCTCGTACGGCGTCGTCAAGATGAACGTCGACACCGACACGCAGTACGCCTTCACCCGCCCGATCGCCGACCACATGTTCAAGAACTACGACGGCGTGCTCAAGGTGGACGGCGACGTCGGCAACAAGAAGACCTACGACCCTCGCTCGTACGGCAAGGCCGCCGAGGCCGGGATGGCCGCCCGTGTGGTGGAGGCGTGCCAGAGCCTGAAGAGCGCTGGGACGAAGATCTCCTAGCCAGTTCCGCGGCCCGGCGGGTATGACTTGTCCTATGGATAACCTTCTCGCCGGGCCGCCCCCGACTCAGTTGCCGGACCTGCCCGAGGCCAGGGACGCGCTCGAGTCGGGTGCCAAGGCCTCCGACGTGGCCGCCCGCTTCCCCGCCTACCCGGCGGCCTGGGCCGCTCTCGCGGAGGAATACTTCGCTCAAGGGCACGCCGTCACCTCCTACGCCTTCGCCCGCACTGGCTACCATCGGGGGCTCGACCAGTTGCGACGCAGCGGCTGGAAGGGGCACGGCCCGGTACCGTGGGAGCACGAGCCGAACCGCGGGTTCCTGCGCTGCCTGTTCGCCCTGTCCAGGGCCGCCCAGGCGATCGGCGAGAAGGACGAGGCGGAGCGGTGCCTGCAGTTCCTCAAGGACAGCTCGCCGAGTGGCTACGACGCGCTGACCAAGGGTTAGGCCTTGGGACGAATAGGCACGTTCGGGTAGTCTCTCCACGCAAGAGCCCCTGTCGCGCTTGCGCCAGGGGTTTCGTTTTGTGCTCGGGAGACTGAACCATGCCGGCTGCCGTTCTCGTTGGTGCCCAGTGGGGCGATGAGGGCAAGGGCAAGGCCACCGACCTGCTCGGTGGCGACGTCGACTACGTCGTCCGCTATCAGGGTGGCAACAACGCGGGACACACCGTGGTCATCGGTGACCAGAAGTACGCGCTGCACCTGCTACCCACGGGGATCCTCTCGCCGGAGGTGGTGCCTGTCATCGGCAACGGCGTGGTGATCGACCCGGGCGTGCTGCTCGGGGAGATCGACGGGCTGGCGGCCCGTGGCATCTCCGCCGAACGGCTGCTGATCAGCGCGAACGCGCACCTGATCATGCCGCACCACAAAGCGCTCGACAAGGTCACCGAGCGCTACCTCGGCAAGGCGAAGATCGGTACGACCGGACGCGGGATCGGTCCCGCGTACGGCGACAAGATCTATCGCATGGGCGTGCGCGTCCAGGACCTGCTCGACCCGGGGATCCTGGCCAAGAAGATCGAGGTGGCGCTGACCGAGAAGAACCAGGTGCTGACCAAGGTCTACAACCGCCGCGGCATCGACCCGGCGGCGGTGCTGGAGGAGTACCTCGCCTACGCCGAGCGGCTCAAGCCGCACATCGCCGACACCTCGCTGGTGCTGTCGAAGGCGCTGGACGAGGACAAGTTCGTGCTGCTGGAGGGCGGGCAGGGCACGCTGCTCGACCTCGACCACGGCACCTACCCGTTCGTGACGTCGTCCTCGCCGACGGCGGGCGGGGCGTGCGCGGGGGCCGGGATCCCGCCGAACCGGCTCACGAAGATCATCGGCATCCTGAAGGCGTACACCACGCGGGTCGGCTCCGGCCCGTTCCCCACCGAGCTGACCGACGAGGTGGGCGACTGGCTGCGCCGGACCGGCGGCGAGTACGGCGTCACCACCGGCCGCGACCGCCGTTGCGGCTGGTTCGACGCGGTGATCGCCCGCTACGCCACCCGCATCAACGGCATCACCGACTACTTCCTCACCAAGCTGGACGTGCTGTCGGGCCTGGAGCGCATCCCGGTGTGCGTGGCGTACGACGTGGACGGGGTCCGGTTCGACGAGATCCCGATGACCCAGACCGACTTCCACCACGCCAAGCCGATCTACGAGGAGTTCCCCGGCTGGCAGGAGGACATCTCCAGCGCCAAGTCCTTCGAGGACCTGCCGCCCAACGCGCAGGCGTACGTGCGCACGCTGGAGGCGATGAGCGGCGCGCCGATCTCCGCCATCGGCGTCGGCCCCGGGCGCGACCAGACGATCGTGGTGCGCCCGCTCGTCTGAGCCCGCCCTCGCATGAGCGCGAGCCCTGGCCCGATCCTCGACAAGGGGACTCGGGCCGGGGCTCAGCGCGAGGTGAGTACGGCGGCCGTCACGGGCGTGTGCAGGCTCCACCCCAGGGTCGAGTACAGCGCCTGCCCCTGGGCGGTGGCCACCAGGACGCCCGTGCGCGCCCCCTTCGCGGCGGCCGTGGCGGCGATCGTCCGCATGACGGCCGTGCCGAGGCCGCGGCGGCGGTGGCCGTCGCCCGTCTCGACCCGGTCCACGACGGCCGTCGCCCCCGCGACGGCGAACTGCCCGCGTGCCGCGACCTCGCCCGCCGTCGTCAGCAGCCGGACCGCGGTGACACCCGCCCTGGTGGTGACGGCAAGGTGGTAGCCGGGCGGAGCGGGCCGGGCGGGCTCGCGGACCAGCGCCGCCGTCATCATGAACTCCGGGTCCTTGACGTCCCACCCCGGCGGCAGGTGCGGGACGACGGCCTGCGCCGGGCCGCAGAGCTTGAGCCAGGTGCCGGCGACGGTGAGCGTGCCGGTCAGGTGGCGGAGGATCTCGGGGGTCGGGGCGGCGACGATGTGCCGGGCGACGTGGCCGGGCAGGCCGACGTCCACGCGGAGGCCCCAGGGCTCGCGCACGGGTTCGGGCGTGCCGCGTGAGATGACCCACCCCTCGACCCATGCCCGAACTGTTGGGAAATGGGCACTTTTGAGCACCTCCATCATGGAGAACAGCCTATTGTCTGCCCAGAACTACCCGACCGGGCGTAGCAGGATAAAAAGGACACGGCGTGGCACCGCCGAGACATGCCGCGAGCCGGGTAGGGTCCCGGGTGTGCGCGTTGAGATTCATGGCCACAGGGGGGCTCGGGGCCTCTGGCCGGAGAACACCCTGCCGGGGATGAGCCGCACGATGGAGCTGGGCGTCCACGCGCTCGAGCTCGACGTCGCGCTCACCGCCGATCGACGCCTCGTGCTCACGCACGACCTCACCGTCTCCGCCGTCACCAGCGCCGACCGGCGGCCGGTGCGGCCGGGCGACCCGCTCTTCCCGTACGTGGGAAAGCCCATCAACTCCCTCACCCTGGCGCAGTTGCGCACGCTCGACGTGGGCGTGCGGCTGCCGCGGCACCCCGACGACCCGTTCGCGCTGACGCAGGTGTCCATGCCCGAGACCCGCATGCCGACGCTCGGCGCGGTGCTCGGCCTGGTCAACGCCTTCGAGGCCGAGGGCGTGCGGCTGCACGTCGAGCTGAAGTCCGACCCCACGCGGCCCGAGCTGACGGCCGACCCCGAGCTGTTCACCGAGATGGTGGTCGAGGAGCTCGACCGGCACGGGCGGCTCGGCAACGCGGCCGTGCTCAGTTTCGACTGGCGGGTCATCGCGCACGCCGCGAAGCTGGCCCCGGGCACCCGCCGCTTCGCCCTGATCGAGCTGGACACCCTGCACTGGAACGACGGCGTGCTCGACACCGACGACGTTCCGGCCGCGGCGCGCGACGCCGGAGCCACCACGCTCTCGCCCGAGCACATCATGGTGGACGAGGCGTTGATGGGTCAGGCGGCGGCGGCCGGGCTCGACGTGGCGGTCTGGACCGTCAACGACCAGGCGCTCGGAGCCAGGATGCTGGATCTGGGGGTGGCCGGGATCGTCACCGACTACCCCGACCGGATGCGGGAGCTGTGGCGCGAACGCGGGCTGGAACTGCCCGCGCCGGTCGGCCCGCTCAGGCCGGTCGGCGTCTGAGAGCCGTTCTGAGAGCCGGGCCCGCGAGCGCCGCCGGCGGGGGCCTAGAGCCAGCCGTTGCGGCGGAAGCCGCGGTGCAGCAGCACGCAGACCGTGATCATCACGCCCAGCACCGCCGGATATCCCCAGACCTGCCTGGTCTCCGGCATGAAGTCGAAGTTCATGCCGTAGATCCCGGCGATCATGGTGGGCACGGCCAGGATGGCCACCCACGACGAGATCTTCCGCATGTCCTCGTTGGCCAGCGCGTTGGAGCGGGCCAGCGCGGCCTGCAGGATCGAACTGCACAGCTCGTTGGACGCCTCGACCTGCTCGCACACGCGGGCCAGATGGTCGCCGACGTCGCGGAAGTAGTCGCGCATCTCGGAGGGGACCACGCGTCGCTGCGGCAGCGCGGCCATGGGCGCCTGCAACGGCGTGATGGCCCGCTTCATCTCCAGCATCTCGCGCTTGAGCTGGTAGATCCGGTTGATGTCGCGGGAGCTGACGTCCGCGAACACCGTCGCCTCCACCTCTTCCAGTTCGAGCTGCATGAGGTCGGCCACCTGCAGGTACTGGTCGACCACGTGATCGGAGATGGCGTGCAGGACGCCGGCCGGGCCCCGGTTCATCAGCTTCTGCTCGTCCTCGAGGCGCTCGCGGACGCAGGCGAGCGAACAGTGCTCGCCGTGCCGCACCGTCACCACGAAGTCCGCGCCGAGGAACACCATGATCTCGCCGGTGGCGATGATCTCGCTGGTGGCGGTCAGCTCGTCGTGGTCGAGGTAGGCGATGGTCTTGAGCACCATGAACAGCGACTCGCCGTACCGCTCGACCTTGGGCCGCTGGTGGGCCTTGACGGCGTCCTCGACGGCCAGCGGGTGCAGGCCGAAGACCTCGGAGAGCCACTCCACCTCGGGCGCGGCCGGCTCGTGCAGGCCCACCCAGACGAACGCGCTGGCGCCGTCGTTGCTCTTGTTGTGAGCGCGTACGAGGTTCAGCGCCTCGCCGATGCCGGGGGCGGGCACCTTCTTGCCCTGCACGTAGGCGCCGAACTCGACGATCGAGTCGCCGGGCGGCACGCGGTTCTCGTGCACCGGCTTCGGGAGCGGGCGCGGGACGCGCGACGGCAAGGGGTGTCGGTTGATGCGACGGAAAAGGGTGGACGAGCGCATGGCAGTCCCTTTCCGCCCGACCAAGCACGCTCCACGCGCGATGAAGTCACCTCAATCAATACAGATTGCGTGGAGGCACGATCAGGCTGCCGGATTGGAGTGGTCGGGGTTGTGCGGGCCGTACGTGTGCGAGCACGTACTGCTGGGATCACCAGGATTCATCCCGGACCACCTCCAATCACTCAAGACGCCATAGAGCCGCCCTAACCTACCACAGGCGGTCGAGCCTAACCGACGATACTCGCCTGGCGGCTCCCGGCTCAGGCAGAACTCGACAAAGTTCCCGGCCTGTTCCGGCACTTGGT
Source organism: Nonomuraea sp. MG754425 (assembly GCF_021699195.1). GTDB lineage: Bacteria > Actinomycetota > Actinomycetes > Streptosporangiales > Streptosporangiaceae > Nonomuraea. Next base: position 116,239 of record NZ_SSXE01000001.1, read on the forward strand.
GTCCCGGCGACCTGAGCGAGCGCCAGGCTGCGGGCCTGCGACAATGGAGCCCGTGCGCGTTCTAGTCATTGGCTCCGGTGGGCGTGAGCACGCCCTGTGCCGTTCACTCAAACTCGATCCCCAGGTCAGCGAGCTTCACTGTGCGCCAGGCAATCCTGGCATCGAAGCGGTCGCGACCGTCCACCCCGTCGATCCGCTCGACCCCGGGCAGGTGGCCGAACTGGCCCGCCGGCTGCGGGTCGACCTCGTGGTGATCGGTCCCGAGGCGCCGCTCGTGGCGGGCGTGAGCGACGCGGTGCGCGAGGCCGGCTTCGCCTGCTTCGGACCGGCCAAGGAAGCCGCCATGATCGAGGGCTCCAAGGCGTTCGCCAAGGAGATCATGCAGGCCGCCGACGTGCCCACGGCGCGCTCGCGGACCTGCGTCACCGAGGCGGAGGCCGCCGCCGCGCTCGACGAGTTCGGCGCCCCGTACGTGGTCAAGGACGACGGCCTGGCCGCGGGCAAGGGCGTGGTCGTCACCCGCGACAGAGACGAGGCGCTGGCCCACGCGCTGGCGTGCGAGCGGGTGGTGATCGAGGAGTTCCTCGACGGGCCCGAGGTCTCGCTGTTCGCGCTCTGCGACGGGAGCACGGCCGTGCCGCTGCAGCCGGCCCAGGACTTCAAGCGGGCCTACGACGGCGACGAGGGCCCCAACACCGGCGGCATGGGCGCCTACACGCCGCTGCCGTGGGCGCCGGAGGGGCTGACCGACCAGGTCATGCGGGAGGTCGTGCACCCCACGATCGGCGAGCTGGCCCGGCGCGGGCTGCCCTACCAGGGGGTGCTCTACGTGGGGCTGGCGCTGACCGCGAAGGGGCCGAAGGTGGTCGAGTTCAACGCGCGCTTCGGCGACCCGGAGACGCAGGTGATCCTCGACCGGCTGGAGACGCCGCTGGGCGGGCTGCTGATGGCGTGCGCGACCGGTGAGCTGGGGCTCGACCCGGTGTTCAAGGACGGCTCGGCGGTCGCCGTGGTGATCTCGGCCGAGAACTACCCGGGCACACCGGTCAAGGGCGACGTCATCACGGGGATCGAGGAGACCGGGAACGCGTACGTCCTGCACGCCGGCACGGCGCGGCACGACGGCGCGATCGTCTCCAGCGGCGGCCGGGTGCTCACCGTCATCGGCCACGGCCCCGGCCAGGCCGACGCCCGCCAGGCCGCCTACGACCTCGTCGCCCGGATCGAGATGCGCGGCTCGCACCACAGGACGGACATCGCCCGATGAAGCACGTGCACTCCGGCAAGGTACGCGACCTCTACGAGACCGGCGACGGCCTGCTGCTGATGGTCGCCTCCGACCGGATCTCGGCCTTCGACCACGTCCTGGAGCCGGACATCCCCGACAAGGGGGCCATCCTCACGCAGATGTCGCTGTGGTGGTTCGACCAGCTCAAGGACATCGTGCCCAACCACGTGGTGCGGCCCGGCGACGACCCGCACAGCGTGTTGTGCCGGCCGCTGAAGATGGTCCAGGTCGAGTGCGTGGCGAGGGGCTATCTGACCGGGGGCGGGCTGAGCGAGTACCGCGCGAGCGGCGCGGTGTCCGGCGTGCCGCTGCCCGCGGGGCTGGAGGACGGCTCGCGGCTGCCCGAGCCGATCTTCACGCCGTCCACCAAGGCGCCCCTGGGCGAGCACGACGAGCCGATCTCGTACGAGCAGGTCGTGGCGGAGGTGGGCGAGCAGACCGCGGCGGAGCTGCGGCGGATCACGCTGGCCGTCTACACCCGGGGTGCGGAGATCGCCCGCGAGCGGGGCATCGTCCTGGCCGACACCAAGATCGAGCTGGGCTGGGACACCGACGGCGTCCTGACGCTGGGCGACGAGGTGCTGACGCCCGACTCCTCGCGATTCTGGCCGGCCGACGAATGGCGTCCCGGGCGGCCACAACCCTCTTTTGACAAGCAATATGTACGCAATTGGTTGCTATCGCCCGAATCGGGATGGGACAAATCCTCCGGAAACCCCCCACCAAGGCTGCCCGACCACGTAGTCGGCCGGACCAGGCAGCGATACCTAGAAGCGTATGAGCGCATCACGGGGGCTTCCTTTAGCGGATGATTCGGCTGGGTCAGGTGGTGTGAGCGACTACTGTTGGCCCGATCGAGCCCTCACCCGTTGAAATTCAAGGAGCCGCACGAATGGTCCGTTACCGCGTGCGCGGTGGCAACGCACTGCGTGGAACCGCGTTCATCCAGGGCGCGAAGAACGCCGTGCTGCCCATGATCGGTGCGGCTCTGCTCGCTCCCAAAGGCCGCACCGTCCTGCGCAACGTGCCGATCATCGAGGACGTCCGCCGCGCGGTCGAACTGGCCGAGGCGATCGGCGCGTACGTCGAGTTGCACGAGTCCGAGCGCACGCTGGTCATCGACGCCTCCCGGGTGAACAGCCCCGTCCTGCCCGCCGAGATCGCCAGGCGCTTTCGCGGCTCGGTGCTGTTCACCCCGGCCCTGCTGCACCGCCTCGGCGAGGCGATCGTCGAGGGGGTCGGCGGCTGCAACCTCGGCAGCCGCAACCTCGACTTCCACTACCTCGGCTACAAGCGGCTGGGCGCGATCGTGGACGAGGGCGAGACCGTCATCCACGTCAAGGCGTCCGGGCTGACCGGCGCCACCCTCTACCTCGACACCCCCTCCCACACCGGCACCGAGAACCTCATCATGGCCGCCGCCCTGGCCAGGGGCACCACGGTCATCGAGAACGCGGCCCTGGAGCCCGAGGTGCTCGACGTCATCGACATGCTCACCAAGATGGGCGCGCGCATCAGCGGCGGGGGCACCGGGTTCATCACCGTGGAGGGCGTCGAGGAACTGCACGCGGTCGAGCACACCGTGATGCCCGACCGGCTCGACGCGGGCGTCTTCGCGATGGCCGCGGCGCTCACCGGGGGCGAGGTCAGCCTCGTGGGCACCGGTCTCGACCTCGGGGTCGTCCGGTACAAGCTGGAGCAGATGGGCGTCGAGTTCCACCGCCAGGGCGCGGTGCTGCACGTCCGGTGCGACGGCCCGCTGCGTCCGATCAACATCATCACCGACACCTACCCGGGCTTCGCCACCGACCTGCAGTCGCCGATGATGACGGTCGCCGCGCTCGCCGAGGGCACCAGCTACATTCACGAGCGCATTTTCGACGGCCGTTTCGCCCTGGCCGGCGAGCTGAACAAGATGGGCGCGAACGTCGAGGTCGACGACAGCAGGGCGATCGTCCGAGGCCGCACCCCGCTGAAGGGCGCACAGGTGACGGCCCACGACCTGCGCTCCGGGATCGCCCTCGTGCTCGCGGGCCTGGCGGCCGAAGGCGAGACCCTGATCGACTCGGGATACCTGATCGACCGCGGTCACGCGCATCTCGCCGCGCGAATGCGCGCTCTCGGGGCGGACATTACACGAGAGATTTCCGAGCGTTGAAAAACCCGAGAAATGCCGCGTTGAGCTGCTAAAACATGTTGTCGGGCGGCCAACCAGAACGGCTTTCCGGAAAAGTCGGGCGTGACATTACGGCCCCCGCGAGCGATCGTTCCAAAAGAGAGCACTGCAACGGACGGCAGAATGGGACGAACATTGGTCGAGAGGGCCGAAGAAACTCCCCGAGTGTCACGCCCGGGCGCTATGACACCGGACCTCACCATCGGCGTGGTCGGACCCCACGACCTGGTCGAACGAGTCATGCTGATGGGTCACGCCGCGGCGCCGCTGCCGTGTCGCCTGGTCGCGGCCGCATACCGCGACGAACAGGAAGCGCCCGACAAGGTGACGCGACTCGGTCCCGGTGTCGACGCATGTCTGTTCGCCAGCCCGGTCCCCTATGACCTGGCCAGGCGATCCGGCGTGCTGACGATGCCCGCGACGTACGTGCAACTCGGCGGAGCAGCTCTGGTGGCAGCGTTGGCGAAAGCGGCGCTCGACACCCGCATCGACCCCCAGAGGGTCAGCATCGACGTGGTCAGCAGGGCCGATGTCGAGGAGGCGTACACCGACCTCGGCATCCCCGCCGCGGACGTGCACAGCCGCGACGAGCCGGGTGCCACCGGCACGATCGCGGCCTACCACGAACGCCTGGCCCGGCAGAGCGCCACCACGGGAGCTCTGACGTGCCTGCCCGCGGTGGCCGAACGCCTGCACGCCGCAGGCGTCCCGGTCATCAGGATCAGGCCGACCTCCGCGGCGGTCCGCACGGCGCTGCACACGGCGGCGCTGCTCGGAGCGCATCACCGGCTGGAGGAGTCACAGCTCACCGTGGTGCTGGTGGAGGTGCCGACGCTGCGTGAACCCGTACGCCGCGCCGCGCCCCGCTACTGGCGCGACGAGCTGCGACTGTCGCTGCACCGGCTCCTGGTCCAGGAGGCGAACCGGATCAACGCCACCGTCTGGCCAATCGACGATCACAGCTACCTGGTGACCGCCACCAGGGGCTCGATCGCGGCGGCCACCGACGGGTTCAGGGTGTTGCCGTTCGCGGCCCGGATCAGGGACGAGCTGGGGCTGGCGGTCGAGGTCGGTGTGGGGATGGGGCGCACGACGCACGACGCCGAGTCGCACGCGAGAGCCGCGCTGGCCCGCACGCAGGCGGGCAAGCAGGCACAGGGATTCGCGGTGGACCGCGAGGGGCGGGCGCTGATCCCGGCGCCGCGGATGCCCCCCGCCGGGGCCACCGCACTGAAGCCGAAAGGAGTCGAAGTACTGGCCAGACTGGCGGCCAAGCTCGAAGGCGGCGACACCGTGGTCGACGCCGAGGGCGCGGGCAAGATGCTCGGGGTCACGCCGCGTACGGCCAGGCGGTTGCTGCGCACGCTGGTTGACGAGGGACTCGCGTGGCCGCTTCCGCCGAACCGTACGCCGCAGCCCGGGCGTCCGCGACAGCTCTACCGGCTGATCGTGGAGAAGCTCGGACCGCGCTGAGCGCGGTCACGGCAGAGCGGGCCCGCCATGAGCGGGTCCGCTCCTTGGTATGCCCCGCGCATTGACGGAAGGTGTCAGGATCGCGAACTTGCGGCTTGACTCTTGTGAACTAATTGGTTGGCCCGTGTAGATGGGGGTATGTTCTCCGTCGCCCCCGATCGACGAGATTCGGACGGGGGCACCAAATTCCTCCGCCGCGGGTCTCCGCCGAGCTGCGTCGTTCTTGCTGAACGGTTCCGCCGGGTTGCGGACGGTTTCGAGCAACCGGGCGGCGATGTGGTAGCGATCCGGCGGGTTTCGGGCTGGTTCGCGACAGTGTTGTGATGCGCGCGGGCCGGGAAGGCGGCTGCACGGCGCTGTGGCAGCGCTGGAGGGCCGTGCGGGTGCCGGTCCGCAAGGCACGAGGGCGCCGGTGATCGGCGCCGTCAGCGCGCGTACCGGGCGTATCGTCGCGGACGGACCCGAGCGGCACGTGACGATCCGCGCCTCCAACCAGGGTCCCGCCGGACGTGACCGGACGGCGAGTGCGGCCGGCAGGCGCGAGCGCAATCAGGCAGTCCCAGGTATGACCGGGCAAGCACGCGTGCGGTCGATCGGACGGCACGCGGTCGCGACGCACTCGGGCGCGGTCGGCAGGCGCGCGTGCCGCGATGTGATCGGGCGAGCGCGGGGGCGGTTGGCCGTGGTTGTCGGGGTGGTGG
>NZ_SSXE01000002.1:0-182282 GCF_021699195.1 Nonomuraea sp. MG754425
GCCTACAAGTACCAGGCCGCCAGCAACGTCCGCGTCACCGACGCCGCCGCCCGCCGCCAGTACCTGCCCGGCCGCCTGGAAGTCCCCACCGACAACGGCGCCGACTTCTACTGCGCCTGCACCGACATCTCCGGCGTCCGCATCAGCACCGAGAAGTTCGCACCGGGCCAGACCCGCGAGTTCTGGAACCTCTTCGCCCTGCCCGACACCGCCGACACCCTCCAGGTCAAGATCGGCCCGTTCCGCGACCTCCAGGTCCCCATCCAGTGACGGCGTCCGGTCAGCGGATCGCCGGTGTGAGAATGACCGGATGACCTTCGCGCTCTTCGACCGGCTGCGGTCCGGCGGCTTCGAGCACGTCCTGGTCGGCAACGACGCCGGCACGGGGCTGCGCTCACTCGTGGTCACCCATGACACGACCCTGGGCCCCGCGCTCGGCGGCGTCCGCATGCACCCCTACCCCGACGAGGACGCCGCCCTCGACGACGCCCTGCGCCTGGCGCAGGCCATGACGTTGAAGGCCGCGGCGGCGGGCCTCGCCCTGGGCGGCGGCTGGAGCGTCATCATCGGTGATCCGGCGACGGACAAGACGCCCGGCCTGCTGCGCGCGCACGGCCGTCGCATCGCGGCCCTCGGCGGGCGGTTCATCCCCGTCAACGACGTCGGCACCACCCAGGCCGACCTGCGGATCATCGGGACGGAGACGTCCCCGGTGTGCGATACGGGCGACCCCTCCCCCATGACCGCGCTCGGCGTCCTGGAGGGGATCCGGGCGTGCCTGCGGGCCACCGGCGGCGACGGCGACCTGCGCGGCGTGCGCGTGTGCGTGCAGGGTGCCGGCAACGTCGGCGCGGCGCTCGCCCGCCTGCTGGCGGCGGAGTCCGCGCGGGTGCTGGTCTGCGACGTCGATCCGGGGCGTGCCGCCGCCGTCGCCCGTGAGACGGGGGCCGAGGTCATCCACCCGTCGGAGGCGGTCGAGGCCGAGTGCGACGTGCTCGCGCCCTGCGCGCTCGGCGGCGTCGTCGATGACCGTACGCTGCCGCTGCTGCGCTGCCGGATCATCGCCGGGGGCGCCAACAACGTCCTGGACGACCCCGGGCACGCCGCCGCACTCGCGGACCGCGGGATCCTTTACGCGCCCGACTTCTGCGTCAACGCCGGGGGCCTGGTCTACCTCGAGGAGCAACTGCTCGGCCACGACCGGGTCCGGGCGGAGCAGCGGGTCCGCGGCGTCGGCGACCGGGTGTCCGCCGTCCTCGAACATGCCCGTCGCGATGGCCTGACCCCGCTCCGCGCCGCCCTCGACCTGGCGGAGGCCCGGCTGCGCCGGGTGACGCCGTGAGCGGGTGACCGCGGCTCGGCGGTGGGCACGTCGCCGCACGGCCGGCCCCCGGCACCCCTGCCTCGGCGCGCAGGCAGGGGTGCTCTCCCGGGGCTCGGCCGGGTGCGCGCCTGGCGGCGTTACGGCCGCCACTGCTCCGCCGGTGACACGCCCGGCAGCGGCTTGCCGATGAGGGCCAGCGGGAGGAAGAAGCAGACCTGGCCGATGGCCATGATGAGGGTGGCGAGCGCCTTGTCGTCGTACTGGCCGGACGCCCGCGCGTACAACTCGTCGGGGACGCGCTCGCCGGCGGGGTTCGGGGTGAGCACGGACTCGACGAGTTCCAGCGCGACGCGTTCGGCGGCGGTGAAGTAGGGGGCGTCCCGCCAGGAGGCCACGGCGGTGATGCTCTCCTCGGCGACGCCGGCCCTGCGGAGGTTGCCGGTGTGCAGCACCGTCAGGTACGTGCTGCCGACGATCTGGCCGGCGCGCAACTGCACCAGGCTGATGGTGGCCTGCGGGACCGTGCCGTTCCCGGTCGCCTTGAACAGGGCGCCGCCGATGTCCTTGAGCTCGGGGATGAGCACGGCGGGGTTGGGCAGGCGCGACTCGGTGGTGGTCATGGTGGGTTTCCCTTCTGGGTTTCACATGGTGGTTCGCCGCTCTGACGGAGCGCGGGGGCCGAAGGTGACCGGATGTTCAGGTGGCGGCGCGGTGGACGGCGGCGGCGAGCCGGTCGTGCTCGGGGTAGGACCAGCCGAAGCCGAAACGCCGCCGTGTGTAGCCGAAGGCGATGCCGCCGGCCGGGTCGGCGAAGGACTCCGAGCCGGCCGAGCCGTCGTGGCCGAACGCGTTCGCGCCGAGGAACGCGTACCGCAGGCCCTTGGCCTGGAACCCGAGCGCGTAGTTGCCCTGGTCGCCGCGGACCAGGTCGCCGCCGGTGGAGTGCGGCATGGCGAACTCGCCGACAGTGTCCGGCTTGAGCAGCGGGGGGCGTCCGTCGATGCCCCAGACGGCCGCCGCGTACAGGGCGGCCAGGCCGCGCGCGCTGCCCACGCCGCCGGCCGACGCCGGGCCGTTCGCGCGGACGGCGCGGGTGTTGGCGAAGCCCACCTGGTCCAGCGGCGGCGTGCCGTTGAGCCCGTAGGCGACGCCGAGGATGCTGTGCGGGCCGGGCAGGTCCGACCAGAACGCGGCCTCCTGCTCGGGGGTGGCCGTCCACCGCTGGACCGGCCGGAACCGCCGCTCTTCCGCCTCGGGCAGCCCCAGGTAGAGGTCCAGCCCGTACGGGATGCGGACGCGCTCGTCGTAGACCTGCTGGAGCGACTGCCCGGTCACCCGGCGGATCACCTCGTTCACCATGGCGAACGTGACGAACCCGCCGTAGCCGTAGGCCGAACCCGGCTTCCAGTACGGCCGCTGCGCGGCGAGGTGGCGCGCGATCACCGTGTCGTCGGCCAGGTCGGCCGCGGTCAGCCCGCCGTCGACGCCGATCACGCCGGAGCGGTGCGTCAGGACGTCCCGCAGCGTGATCGTGTCCTTGCCGGCGGCGGCGAACTCCGGCCAGTGCCGGGCCACCGGCTCGTCCAGGTCGAGCACCCCCTCCTGGACCAGCAGCGCCGTCACCAGCGTCGCGGCGCCCTTGGTGGAGGAGTAGACGCCGGTCAGCGTGTCACCACCGACCTCGTCCCCGGCCCACAGGTCCACCACCCGCCGGCCGCGGGCGTAGGCGGTCAGTTGCGCACCCGCCCGGCCGTCCTGCCCGGCGACCACCGCGGCGAACTCCTCGCGCACCGGCTCGAAGCCGTCCGCTACCGTTCCGTGGACATCCGTCCTGCTCATCGTTCGGCAACCCTTCGTGAATAGGTGTCGGTCGCCGGCATGACGGACGATCCCGCGTTCGGACTCGGACGACATCGACAATCTCGGCGGCTGGCTGACCACCGTGGTCGGCCGGGTGTGCCTGGACATGCTGCGCGCCCGTAAGTCCCGGCGCGAGGAGTCGCTGGAGGAGCGCCTGCCCGATCCGGTGGTCAGCTTGGCGGATGCCGCCGATCCGGAGCAGGAGGTGCTGCTGGCGGATTCGGTGGGCCTGGCGCTGCTGGTCGTGCTGGAGTCCCTGTCCCCGGCCGAACGGCTGGCGTTCGTGCTCCATGACATGTTCGGGCTGCCGTTCGAGCAGATCGCGCCCATCGTGGACCGCACCCCCGTGGCGGCCAAGAAGCTCGCCAGCCGGGCGCGTCAGCGGGTGCGTGGTGCGGCTCCGAGCCCCGACCCCGATCCGAGCCGTCAGCGCCGGGTGGTGGACGCGTTCCTGGCCGCCGCCCGCGGCGGCGACTTCGCCGCGCTGGTGTCGATCCTCGACCCGGACGTGGTGCTGCGTGCCGACGGCGGGGTGCTCACCGGCGGCATGCAGGTCCTGCGCGGTGTCGCGGACGTGGCCGGGCAACTCGCCACCTTCCAGCGCATGGCCACCAGCACCACCACCCACCCGGCGCTCGTCAACGGCCTCGCCGGCCTGGTCAACACCGTCGGCGACCGGCTCATCTCCGTCATGAGCTTCACCATCGCCGACGGCAGGATCGCCGCCATCGACATCCTGTCCGACCCCGACCGGCTGGCCCGGCTCGACCTCACCCGCCTGGAGCCGTGATGCCGGGTGCGGCGGCTTCGACGCGCTCCCTCGCCGGCCGCGCGGGTACGGCCGAGCGGCGCGCCCGCCGCCATGGCGACCGTGAAGGCGGTGATCAGGTAGCCGATCCCTACCGGACGAAGCCGGTGATCTTCTGCGGGAGCACCCGGACGATCAGCCGGAGCGTCTGCGCCGGCTCGGGCGGCGGGTCCTCGCCGAGGTAGCGCTGCGAGAGCCGGCGCGGCAGGGCCTTCTCCTCGTCCTCGACGAGTTCGGCGGTGCCGCGGATGTCGACGGAGCGGTACGGGTTCCCGGTGTCGTAGACCGTGAGGCTGATCCGCGGGTCGCGGGCGAGGTTCTTCGCCTTCTGCCGCCCGGTCGTGGTGGAGAACAGCACCGTGTCTCCGTCCCGCTCGATCCAGACCACCGAGGTCTGCGGCGAGCCGTCCGCGCCGAGTGTCGCGACGGTGGCGAAGTTCCTTCCGTCCAGCAGTTCGCACGTCTCCTCGTTGAACGTCACCGACACCCGCTCGCCCTTCTGTTCGGCACCACTAATTAGTTCCGTTGCAGAATATCCAACACGGAACGATATGGCCAGGGCGTACCCGGCTCATTCACTCGAACGCCACGGGGCGTGCGGCTCGCCGGCGGGTGCCGAGGGTGAGGAGCAGCGCGGCCGCCGTCAGCGCCACGCCGAACCAGACGACGCTCGTGACGCCCAGCCGATCGGCGAACAGCCCGCCGAACAGCGCCCCGAGCGCGATGGAGGTGTTGTACGCCATGGTGTTGAGCGACATCGCCGCCTCGAAGGTGTCGGGCGCGGCGGCCTGCGTCATGTTGACCTGGCACAGTTGCACGACCCCGAAGGAAACCCCCCAGAGCACCAGCGAGACGATCGCACCGGCCGGCCCGTGCCCGATCGTGAGCAGCAGCAGCATGGAGACCACGAGCCCCGCGCAGCCGGTGACGAAACTGCCGCGCAGGCTCCTGTTCACCATGTGTCCGGCGATGAGGTTCCCGGCGGCGCCGCCGACGCCGTACACCATCAGCAGCGCGGTGACGAAGAACGGCGTGGCGGACGCGTTGTCCTCCAGGAAGGGCCGCACGAAGGTGTACGCCCCGAAATGGCCGAGCACGAACAGCACGACGGTGAACAGCACTGAACGCAGCGGCACGTTCCTGACGGGGAGCCCGAAGACCTCCCGTACCGAGACCGCGTTCGCCGACGGCAGCGAGGGCACCGCGGCGACGACCGCGAGGAACACCAGGGCGCTGAGCCCGGCCCAGACGAGGAATGTGGTCCGCCAGTCGGTGCGGCTCTCCAGCACCGTTCCCAGCGGGATGCCCACGACCGCGGCGATGGAGATGCCGGACATGACGACCGAGGCCGCCCTGCTCGCGTGCCGCCGGGGAACCAGGCGCATGGCCATGCTCACGCCGATGGCCCAGAACACGCCGCTGGCGAATCCCATGACCAGCCGCGTGGCCAGGACCAGCGGATAGTTCGGCGACAGGGCGGTGACGAGGTTGCCCAGGGTCAAGATCACCAGCAACGCGGGCAGCAGCACGCGCCGGTTGGCCCGCCTGGTCCATGCCACGATGAAGGGCACTCCCAGGCCGGCCGAGACGCCGTACAGGGTGACCATCAATCCGGCGACGCCCACCGAGATGCTCAGGCTCGAACTGATCGGAGTGAGCAGTCCGACCGGCATCAGCTCCGTGGTGAGGAAGACGAACAGGCTGGCCGTGATCGCGGCGACGCCGAGCCATGACCTCAAGGTCGAGTAGGGGTGTTCAGCGGTTTTCGTCATGCGTACCAGGGTGCGCGCGCATCGATCGATGAGTCCAACGCATAGTTTTCATCGTGATCGATCGTGCTGCACGATGGTCGGATGGAGCTGCAACAACTGAGGTACGTCATCGCGGTCGCGGAGACCAGCAACTTCACCCGGGCCGCCGAACGCTGCCGGGTCGTGCAGTCGGCGCTCAGCCATCAGATCGCCGCCCTGGAACGGGAACTGGGCGCCCGGCTGTTCGAGCGCACCAGCCGTCGTGTCCGGCTGACGCCGGCCGGCGAGGCGTTCCTGCCGGCGGCCCGGGAGTGCCTGGAGGCCGCGGACCGCGCACGGGCCGAGGTCGCCGCCGCCGCCGGGGAGATCCGCGGGCGGCTGGCCGTCGGCGCCATCCCCACGGTCACGGCCGTCGACCTGCCGGTCGTCCTGAGGGACTACCGCCGCCGCCATCCGCGGGTGCGCATCACGCTCACCTCGGCGGGCAGCGGGCAACTGATCGAGCAGGTCCGGCAGGGCGGCGTCGATGTCGCGTTCCTCGGCCTGCCGCCCCGCGTGGAACCGAAGGGCGTCCGGAGCCGCCGCCTCGGCGGCGGCGAACTGGTCGCCGTGGTCGCGCTCGACCACCACCTGACGGAGAGCGAGGTGGACCTGCGGGCCCTGGCGGACGAGCCGTTCATCGACTTCCGCGCCGGCGCGGCCGGGCGGGCGCAGTCCGACGAAGCCTTCGCGAGCGCGGGAGTGCGCCGCGAGGTGCCCTTCGAGGTGTCGTCCGCCGACTTCATGGTCGATCTGGTCCGGCAGGGCCTCGGGGTGGGCATGCTTCCGGCCGCGTACGCGCCGCGCTTCGCCGACCTGCGCCTCATCCGGCTTCGCGACGCTCCCACGCGGGTGGAGCATCTGATCTGGGACAACCGGCCGTCCCCTGCGGCCACGGCCTTTCTCGAGCTGATCCGCGCCGAGGAACCGCCCCGCTGAGGACTCCCCTAGCTTTCTCATTATCGAGAATGATAACGTCATGGCTGTGAGCACTTCGACAGAGCGCTGGGCCGAGTTGGCGCTTCATCCCGTACGCATCCGCATCCTCGGCGCGGTGGCCGGCGCCCGGCGCACGGCGTCCGACCTGGCGGGGCTACTGCCTGACGTGCCCCAGGCCACCCTGTACCGGCAGATCTCCACGCTGGCCAAGGCGGGGCTGCTGGAAGTGGTGGAGGAACGCAAGATCGGCGGCGCGACCGAGCGGGTCTACGCCGTGGCGCAGGGCGGGGTGACACCCACCGCCGAAGCGCTGGCCGCGGCGTCCGCGGAGGATCACGCGCGCTACTTCACCGCGTTCATCAGCAGCCTGCTGTCGGAGTTCTCGCGCTACCTCGCCAGGGAGCACATCGACCTGGAGGCCGACGGCGTCGGCTACCAGCAGTTGGTGCTGCACCTCGACGACGAGGAGTTCATCCGGTTCGCCCAGGGCTTCGCCGAACTGATCCGGCCCCTGCTCGAAAAGGGGCCGAGCGAGGAGCGCACGCCCCGGCTGCTGGCGACCATTCTCCTTCCCCTGACGAAAGGCTGACCCATGGCAACGGTAATGATCAACGACGGTTCCATCGTCATCGAGTTCGGCCCCTGGGAGCGGTTCTTCGCCGGCCGCGCCCGGCACACGGTCCCCATGGCCGCGGTGCGGCAGGCGACCGTCACGGACCACCCGCTCCGCGTCCCGCGCGGCGCGCGGAAAGGGCTCACCGTGTCGGGCCTCACCAAGATCGGTGTGTGGGGCGTCATGGGCGGCCCGCGGCAACTGGTGTCGGTCCACCGCGACCTGCCCGGGGTGCACCTGCTGCTGGACCGCGGGAGCTCCGGCGGCGAGTTCGACGAGGTCGTCGTCTCGGCCCCCGACGCCGACCGGCTCGTCCAGGCCATCCGGGCGGTGGTCACGTGAGCGGCATCGAGGTCCGCAACCTGACCAAGACGTACGGCCCGCTCACCGCCGTCGACGACCTCAGCTTCACCGTCAGGCCGGGAGCGATCACCGCCTTCCTCGGCCCCAACGGGGCAGGCAAGACCACCACCATCCGGATGATGATCGACCACGTCGCCCCCACCCGCGGCAGCGTGACGATCGGCGGACGCCGCTACCGCGACCTCCCGCACCCCACCACCGTGGTGGGCGCGGTCTTCGACGCCGCCTCCTTCCACCCGCGCCACTCGGCCAGGGACCACCTGCGGATCTACGCCGCGATGGGCCGATACCCCGCTGACCGGGTCGAGGACCTGCTCGGCCTCCTGGGCCTGGCCGGAGCCGCCGGGCGCAGGACGGGCGGCTTCTCCACCGGCATGCGCCAGCGGCTCAACCTGGCCACCGCGCTGCTCGGCGATCCCCGCGTCCTGCTGCTGGACGAGCCGAGCAACGGCCTCGATCCCGAGGGCATGGCATGGCTGCGCTCCTTCCTGCGCGCGCTGGCCGACGAAGGCCGCACGATCCTGGTCTCCAGCCACGTGCTCAGCGAGATCCAGCAGGTCGCCGACGACGTGGTGGTCATCCGGCAAGGACGGCTGCTGGCCGCCGGCCCCCTGCGCGAGCTGTCCGGTACGACGCAGGCCGTGCTCGTCCGCACGCCCGACGCCGCCGCGTTGCGCCCGATCCTGGCAGGCGAGGCCCGCCGGGTGGACGCGACCGGCCCGCAGGATCTGCGCGTCCACGGCCTCGACCCGGCCCGGATCGCCGACCTGGCCGCCGCCCACGGGTTGCGCGTCCACGGCCTGACCACCGAGCACCGCAGCCTGGAGGAGATCTTCCTCGACCTGACCGGCGAACGGACGAACGCATGAAACCCCTCATCCACGCGGAGCTCCGCCGCCTGCTCGCCACCCGGATGTGGCTGGGCACCCTGCTCGTGGCCGCCTTCCTCGGCGGCGGCCTGATCGGGCTGCTCGCCCTCGTCGGACCGGAGAACTTCGACCCCCCGATGCCGGGGCTGGACACCGAGGCCGGAGTGCGCGCGGTGACCGGCTTCCTCGGCTTCACCGCCTTCGTCCCCGCCGCGATCGGCACCCTGGCCGTGACCTCGGAGTACCGGCACCGGACCATCAACTTCACGTTCCTGTTCGCGCCGGACCGCTGGCGGGTGCTGGCCGCCAAGCTCGTCACGTACGGTTTCGCGGGCATGGTCTACGGGCTCGTCCTGTCGGGCACCGCCGCCGTGGCGTTGTTCGGCGCCGCCGCAGCCCGTGGCATCACCCTGGGGCTGCCCGCCGGGACCGTCCTCGAACTGCTGGGCCGGCTGGCGGTCGCGATGGTCGCCTACACCGTGCTCGGCGTGGGCATGGGCGCGCTGATCCGGAACCAGATCGCGGCGCTGAGCGTGGTGATCGGCTACCTGTACGGCGCGGAGCTGCTGCTCATCATGATCCCCGGCGTCCGCGAGCTGTACCCGTGGCTGCCCGGCGGCGCGACCGCGGCGCTGACCGACTTCACCGCCGTGGCCGACGCCATGGCCCAGCAACTGTCCAGCGAACCCGTCCGGTTGCTGTCCCCGATGGCCGGGACGCTGATCCTGCTCGGCTACACCGCGCTGGCGAGCGCCGCCGCGCTCCTCCACCCGATGCGCCGCGATCTCGCCTGACCGAAACCCCCGGCCGGCCTCGCTCAGCGCGCGACCTTGCGGCGCGGCCGGCGACCGTGCCTATGATCCCCGGATGTCTCCCTTCACGCTGCCCCGCCAGCATGCCCGCACGGCCCGTTTCAAGTTCGGCGTCCCCAGAGACTTCACGATCTCCCCGGACGGCGCCCGGGTGGTCTTCCTCCGGTCCTGCGCCGGTGACGACCCGGTGACCCGGCTCTGGACGCTGACGGTGGCCACCGGGGACGAGCGGCTGCTCGTGGACCCCGGCGCCCCGGCCTCCGGCGCGAACCTGCCGGAGGCCGAGCGCACCCGCAGGGAACGCACCCGCGAACGCGCGAGCGGCATCGTCGTCTACGCCACCGACGCCGCCGTCACCAAGGCCGTCTACGCGCTGGACGGCCTGCTGCACACCGTCGATCTGCTGACCGGCGCGATCACCCCGCTCGGCACGACCGGCTCCGACCCGCGCCTCGACCCGGCCGGACGGCACGTCGCCCACTTGTCGGACGGCGCGCTGCTCATCGACGGCCGGCCGGTGCTGACCCCCGACGCCCCCGACGTGACGTGGGGGCTGCCCGAGCACGTGGCGGCCGAGTCGATGGGCAGGCACACGGGCTACTGGTGGTCGCCCGACGGCACCCGCCTGCTGGTCGCCCGCGTGGACAACGCCCGGGTGAGCAGGTGGCACCTGTCCGAACCCGCCGACCCGGGCCGGCCGCCCAGGACGATGGCCTACCCGGCGGCCGGCACCGACAACGCCGACGTGACGCTCTGGCTGACCACGCCGGCCGGGGAACGTACCGAGGTGAGGTGGGACAGGACGGCGTTCGAGTACGTCGCGGCGGTCTCGTGGACCCCGCGGGGCCTGCTGGTGCTGGTGCAGAGCCGCGACCAGCGCACCACCCGCGTCCTGGAGGCCGACCCCGAGACGGGCGCCACCACGCTCGTGCGCGAGGACACCGACGACGCCTGGCTGGAGCTCGTGCCCGGCACACCCGCCCGGACGGCCGGCGGAGAGCTGGTCTGGACGGTGGACCGCGACGGCGCCCGCCGCCTGATGGTGGGAGACGACCTGGTCACGCCTGCGGACCTCCAGGTGCTGCGCGTCCTGGCGGTGGACGGCGACACCGTGCTCGTGGAGTGCTGCGACGAGCCGACCGAACGCCACCTGTACCGCTACTCCAGGGCGGAAGGGCTGGTCAGGGTCACCTCGGAGCCGGGGGTGCACACCGGGACCCGCGCCGGCGGCGTCACGCTGGTGGTCACCCGCACGTTGGAGGAGCACGGGGTCCGGGTCACCGTGACCGGCGGGCGGGCGTCCACGCGGATCACCGCGTACGGCGCGACCCCGGTCCTGCGCCCGAAGGTGGCACTGGTCTCACTGGGCGAGCGCGAGCTGCGCGCGGCGGTCATGTTCCCGACCGGGCACGTGCCGGGCTCGCGGCGGCTGCCGGTGCTGCTCGACCCGTACGCCGGACCGGGCGCCGCCCGGGTGCTGCGCGGGCTGGACGACTTCACGGTGTCGCAGTGGTTCGCCGACCAGGGCTTCGCCGTGCTGGTCGTGGACGGGCGCGGCACCCCGGGCCGGGGACCGGACTGGGAGCGGGCCATCCACCTCGACAAGCTGAGCGCGGCGCTGGCGGACCAGGCCGACGCCCTGCGCGCGGCCGCCGCCCGCTTTCCCGACCTGGACCTGGGCCGGGTGGCGATCCGGGGCTGGTCGTACGGCGGCTACCTGGCGGCCGCCGCCGTGCTGCGCCACCCCGACGTCTTCCACACCGCCGCCGCGGGAGCACCGGTCACCGACGCCCGCCTGTACGACACCCACTGGCAGGAACGTTACCTGGGCCACCCCGGCCGGCACCCCGAAGCCTACGACCGCAGCTCGATCATCGCCGACGCCCCGAACCTGCGCCGTCCGCTCCTGCTCCTGCACGGGCTCGCCGACGACAACGTCTTCGCCGCGCACACGCTGAGACTGTCCGCCGCGCTGCTGGCCGCGGGCCGCCCGCACACGGTACTGCCGCTGTCCGGCGTCTCGCACATGACCGCCCAGGAGGAGGTGGCCGAGAACCTGCTCCTGCTGGAGTCGGACTTCTTGCGCCGTACGCTTCCGCCGGCCGGTTAGCGCGCCACGTTCCGGAAGAACGTCCGGATGTCGGAGACCAGCAGGCCGGTCGTTGAGCGCGTAGCCCAGGGTCTGCGGCCGGGTGGACATCTGGGTGGCGTAGCCGGAGTGCCCGTACCACCATGCCTGGTTCTGCCGGGCCCGGTCCCGCTCGGCTTCCGTCAGGGCGGCCAGGTCGCCGGGGTCGGCCTGCGGGACGTCGATGTGAAAGGGCTCCGGTGCGCTCATGTCCGTCAACGTCCCGCGTGTACGGGACAGGTACGGTCCTGTACTCGTGGCTAGGCGTCGCGGTGTTTGTCGCGGACCTCGGGGAGCCGGTGGAAGCCGGCTGACCGGTAGCCGGCGACGGCTCCGGCGTTGGAACTCGGGGTGCAGACGATCGCGCTCGACGCGCCCATCCCCCGGAGCGCGGCCGCCGCGGCGACGTTGATCGCCCTGCCGTGGCCGCGGCCGCGATGGTCCCGGTGCACGCCCATCGGTTCGAGCAGCCCGGGTCTGCCCGGACCGGCCGACCACACCGTCACGGCCGCCACCGCGTCGCCGCGGTCGTCGTAGGCGACCAGACACCGGGCGTCGGCGTACGGCGCTCCGGCCGCCATCGCGTGCCAGCGTTCGTCCGTGAACGTCGAACCGTCGAACGCCGCCCGCTGCACGGCGGCCCGTACGTGCGCCCGCTCCGGGCCGATCACCTCGATCCGCACGCCGGGATCCTCGACCGGCCGCGCGAGGTCGCGGCGCAGCGGTGTCCACGGCTCGCCGGCGGTCCAGCCGTTTTCGGACAGCAGGTCCTGGAGCAGCGCGCGGGTGGGCGCTTCGACGTCCGCCTTCCCCTCGATCAGCACGCCGCGCTCGGGTTCGGTCAGGTCCTCGGCCAGTCGCCGCGCCAGTTCCGCGTCCCGCTGGAGGTCCGGCGCGATCGCCAGCCGCAGCAGGTCGGGCTGGTCCAGCAGCCCGACGGCGAGCAGCCGGCCGTCGCGGCGCCAGGTCCGGACCGCCGCGGCCGTCGTCTCCGTGCCGAACCGCCAGAACCAGCCCAGGTCCCCCGGGTGCAGGTGCACCGGCGCCCCCTCGTGCTGCCACTCCCGCAGCACGGCCACGACCTCGCTCAGCCCGTCGGCTCCTGGGACACCCGAGATGATCGCCATACGTCCGATCACACACCACCGCACCGGGGGTCCGCATCCCGGTTTCCGGCCGCGACGGAGCCCCGGGCGGGTCAGCCGGAGCGGGCGTTCCGGCAGCGGGCCAGTTCGGCGCGCAGGTCGCGGCGCAGCGCGCGGTCCAGGCCGGGCTGGGCGAGCGCGTCGGTGAAGTCGCGGGCCGCCTCCTCCCAGCGGCCGAGCCGGGCCAGCGCGGTGCCCCGGTTGAAGCGCGGCTCCGGCGCGGACGACAGCGCCACCGCCCGGTCCAGGTCGGCCACGGCGGCGCTCACCTCCCCGCGTTCGAAGCGCACGGCGGCCCGATTGGTCCACGCCTCGACCAGCGTCTGATCACCCTCCAGAGCCTGCGTGAACAGCTCCTCGGACGGTTCGCCGCGCTCGGAGCGGATCAGGCCGAGCGTGCACAGCAGCGCGGGCTCCTTGGGGGCCAGCGCGAGCCCGGCCAGCGCGTCCCGTTCGGCGGCGTCGAGCGCGCCGCGCTCCAGGCGGGCGTTGACCAGGGCGATCCGGGCGTCGAGGTGGCCCGGGTCGATGGCGAGGGCGTGCTCCAGGTCCTCGCGGGCCCGCTCGTCACGGCCGCGTTCCAGGTGGAGGACGGCGCGGTTGTAGTAGGCCTCGGGCAGATGCGGTCCCAGGCGGATGGCGGTGCCGTAGTCCTTGATCGCGGGCTGGGTGCGGCCGGCCGCCCGGTGCAGGGCGGCCCGGTCCACGTAGTACTCGCTGTTGCCCGGGTCGTGGGCGATCACGGTGTCGAGGTCGGCCAGGGCCTGTTCCGGGTCGCCGAGGGCCAGGTGCACCTGGGCGCGGTTGTGGCGCAGGCGGGCCAGGTGCTGCGGGTGCTCGCCCGGCGCCAGTACCGCCGTCAGCCTGGCCAGCCCGTCGTCGATCAGCCGCAGCGCCTGGGCGGGCGCGCCGGCTCTGGCGTCCAGCAGCGCCAGGCCCTGCTCGTAGAAGACGGTGGAGATCACCTGGTGACGCTGGTCGTCGTGCCCACCTTCGGCCAGGCGCAGCGCCTCTTCCAGCCAGTGCCGGGCCTGCGCCGGGTCCTGGTCGGCGGCCGACAGGTGGCGGGCGTACAGCATGGCGGTGGCGTACGCGGCGGAC
This sequence comes from Nonomuraea sp. MG754425, assembly GCF_021699195.1. Taxonomy (GTDB): domain Bacteria; phylum Actinomycetota; class Actinomycetes; order Streptosporangiales; family Streptosporangiaceae; genus Nonomuraea. The sequence continues at coordinate 13,753 of NZ_SSXE01000002.1, forward strand.
ATGTTGATCTTCGGGTCGTCGGTGGCCGCGCGGGCCTCGTCGTAGAGTTCGAGTGCCTCGTCGGCGCGGTCCAGCGCCGCCAGGGCGGTGGCCAGGCCGGTGCTGCAGGCCCACCACTGCCGCAGGTCGCCGCCGGGGGTGACGGCGGCGCGTCCGTGTGCGGCGACGCGGGCCGCGTGGTGGTAGAAGCCGCGGGCCAGGCTGTCGCCGAGCGCGGCGCGGACGGCGTCCGGGGCCGAGGGGAGCGGCGCGGGGTCGGCGGTGCCGTCGTCACGCAGGTCCAGGCGCAGCGGGGTGGCGGCGATCCGCGGGAGCAGGGTGTCCAGCAGTTCGGCGGTGGTCTCGTCGGCGTTCGCGACGTGCTCGAAGGTGACGGTGACCGGGCGGCGCAGGGTGCCGGCCCAGGAGGCCGCGAACTCCGCCGCGCCGTACGCCAGGCAGGCGGTGCGGCGGGCGGGGTGGAACCTGATCGGCTCCTCCTCGGCGGCCGGCCGCGCCGTCCGGTCGAGCCAGGGGGCGATCGCGTGCAGCTCGACCTGATGGCGGGCGGCCAGACGGGGACGGTCGGCGGCGATCGAGGCGAGGAAGCCGGCGACCCCGGCGTAGGGCCCGTGCCCGCGATGGCAGTCGAAGGGGGTCACGGCCGCACCGGAGACCGCAGGGGCGGGCACCCGAGGGCGCCCGCCGTCTCGGCACCTACCAGCACCACTCGATCCAGAGCCGGCGAGCACTGGACATCAGGCGCTGCGTGCGCTTGCGGCGGATGGTCATCTTCTTCATGGACGCCTCCCGGGTGATCCACTTCAGGATGCCCAGAGCATAAACCGGCATGTCCGAAATAAGTAGACCATCCGCTCTCCCGGATGTTCTGGGCGTCGAGGTCTTCGTCTCGCCAACCGGTGCCGTCCAGGTCCGGAAGCGACTGCAGCAGCCCGGCGAGCTTGGCGTCGTCGTACTGGCCGTACTCGGCGAGCCGGTTGTCCGCGAGCATGATCCGTGGGGCGGTCTCGTCGTCCACGTCGATGATGACCGTGGGCACGTGCTTGAGTCCGGCCTTGGCCGCTCCGCGCCAGCGGTGCTCACCTGCGACGATCCGCATTCGGGACTTCTGCGCGACGACGGACCCGTAGAAGCCATGCTTCCTGATCGACGCGACGATCACGCCCACGTCGCCCTGGTGTGGGTTGTCCGGGTGCGGCTCCAGGGTGCCTCCGCCCGTCTGAGCTGGAGGCGCGCACCCGGTAGTCGATCCGCCGCCAGTCGGAGAGCAGTTGGTCATACAACGGCGACCGGTAGCCGGACAGCACGATCGCGGACTCGCAGGTGGCGAGGACCTCCAGGAGGCGGCGGTGCTCGGGCTCGCGGTCCATCTTCTTGACGTAGTGGCCGCTACCGAACACGTTTCTCGTGCTACGCAGGTATGGCGGGTCCACGTACATGGCGGTCTGCGGCGAGTCCATGCGCTCGATCAGCTCGAATGCGTCCACCTGCTCGATGAACGCCTCACGTAGCCGGGCCGCATGCCAGCGCAGCGCCGCGGCGGCTCGCTTGGAGCCGGCCGGGTTGTTGACCCTGGTTCTCGAGGTCGGCCGCCGCCAAGAGGCGCCGGCCTCGCCGCTGCGGGACTGGGTGCATTGGATCCACCAGCGGCGGGCGCGTTCGAGGTCGCTCGCCGTGGTGTCGCCGAGTTCGGCGGCCTGGTGCTCCGCGCGGGCGTACGGGGTGAACTCGATCGCCCCGATCAGGGCGCGGGGGCGGTCGCGCAGCGTCTTCATGAAGCACACGAGGTCGCCGTTGATGTCGTTGATCGTCTCGATGGGACAGGGTCCTTGGCGAAGAAGACGGCGGCCGAGCCCGCGAAGGGTTCGACGTACACCTCGTGCTTGGGGAGCAGGCTGGCCAGGAAGGGGTCCAGCCTGCCCTTGGCGCCGTAGTACTGGAACGGAGGGCGCAGCGCCACGGTTCCCTCCTCGGCATGGTGGCGAAGTGGACGATTCGATCAGGCGTGCGAATGGGTCGAACCCGTACGACGAGGAGGCATGGCCAGTGGCGAGACCGCCGCTGGTCACGTACGCACCTAACGAGGAGTTCGACGGCCGAGCGGTCTACCTACTTGCCTGGCGGCAGTTCGTATCCCAGTGGGAGGGCCTGGTCATGTGGGCAGTCACCACACGGACGGGCACGAGTGTCAGGTGACACGCGATCTGGCCGACTGCCAACCCGATGTGGCCGGAGAGTTGGCCAGCGACAGAGGAAGTGGCCAAAACGCAGCCCTGACGCAGATACAGCAACCACGAGCTCCTGCCAGCCGCTGACGGCAGGGGCTCGTGGCCGAGACTGAAGACTTGACGGGAGACGGGCCACGGAGGGGCAGCTCAGCACGTCGCCGGTACCCGAAAGGCCCTACTGAGCGGGGGAATGGCTCCCTGCAGCGTGGTTCGGGCAGCCGCTCGTGGCTCTCTCCCGTTAGGCGGGCGTCAGTTTCGCCAGGCGATCTTCTGCCCGCCGTTATTCCCTCCCACGCACCAGTACTCGGTCACCGTGATGAACGTGATTCCGAAAGGATCGTTTTCGTTGTAGGTGTACGGATCATGTGCCTGAACTTGCCTCGGCACCGCCATGCCACCGTAGTCGTTGCAGTCGGCGAAGCTGATGTCGGCGCTGGCGGGAGCGGCCACGCTGAGGGCAGCGGCGGCCCCCAGAGCAGCGGTGATGGCGATCATTCGCGTGATGCGTGTGAGCACTTGGGGCATCCTTCGGTCTGGGGCTCCGGACACACCGATAGTAACTCTCGGTTATATAGAATCACAGTAAGTAATTGCCATCTGCTGAGGCAGCCCAGTGCCGCCTCCGCACAAGCCGCTAGTCGCTGCAACCGGAAGATGACTACCTCGGATGACACAACTACGCCGTGTCCGCGCTCGGCCGCACGCTCAAGGCCATGGAATGGACATGGGTTCTGACGGAGGAGACCGGGTGAGAAGCGGTGACCTGTTCCAGGTCGCCGCCGCCGTCACTCCAGCGCTGACGCCACCAACTGGGAAAGATCTCTTTCCAGTTGGCGTCCAGAGTGCACGTAACCCATGGTGGTGTCCATCGATTCGTGATCAAGTGCTTCCTTGATCTCGAACGGATCCGCGCCCAACTCCGCAGCCAGCGACGCCCACGTGTGCCGCAGCACATGCGCGGTGACCTTTGCGAGGATTCCAGCCTGGCGACCGATGCGCGTCACCAGAGCCGACGCCGACGACCGATAGAAGCGGCCCCCGGTGTCGGTCACGAAGATCCGCCCGGCGAGCTGCGACACCTTCACGGCGCGCCCGGTCCTCCAGATACCGGTCGAGCACGTAACCGGACTCCACCGGCAAGCGGCGCTTCTTCGGCTTGGTGCCCTTGCCGACAATCCGCAGCGTCCGCAGCCCCCGCTCATACCCGAGCGCATTCAGGTCGGCGGAGATCGCTTCTTCGATCCGGATCCCGGTATGCAGCAGGACTCGGATGAACGCCGAGGTACGCAGCCGGGCCGGCCCGTGGTCAGCGTCGGCCGCGGCCACCAAGGCGCGGGCCTCGTCTCGCATGAGCGCGGTCGTCTCAGAGTGCCCACGCGACGCCTTCGGCCTACGGGTCCGCTTGAACCGGTTGGCGTCGATGATCTCCTCGTCGGCGAGGTACTCGTACCAGGACGACACCGCCGAGATACGGCGCTGCATGGTCTTCGGCGGGATCGGCTTCCCAGGCTGGAGTTCGAGCCACCGCTTGTAGACGTCCCCGTGAGACTTGCGCGCCTTCAGCGGGTCGAGACCGGTCTCGTTGCAGAACGCGAACCACCGCTCGATCTCCAGTCGGTAGGCCGCGCGCGTGTTCTTCGAGTCGTACGAGAGGAGCCACGCCATCGTCGCGTCCTGGACGAAACCGAGCAGGGACGGCGGGAAGACGATCGTCCCCGCCGCCGCTCGGCTCACGAACCAGATGGGCAGTCATCTCCTGACGGCAGCAAAGGATGATCTATGGACATAACTACGATTATGACCATTGCTCAGCGATCATGAAGTTCTGTGTGGATGTTGTGCTGCGCGATCTCCCACCGCCAATCACAATGAGGTCATGGCCGCTAACACCCCTCGCGCAAAGATCCGTCGAACTGCCATCACGATCGCCCTCATAGCCTCAGCAGCCTTCACCGCGACCATCGTGATCGGCACGCTTGGGCCTTTAGCCACAGGTACATCGGTAGATCAGATGGAATGGAATATTGTGTGGCCATGGGCCATCTCATGCACCGCCCTGTTGTCCATTAGCATCTGGGCGCGTAGGCGAGAGACGCGAGCGCGACTCGCTCAAGTCCGCGAAGATCCTGGTGAGACCCTCAACCGCCGTGTCAGGCTGATCAATGGCGCATTTTCCGATGCCGCCAAGTTGATGGAGGATTTACGGCGCGATCTAGAGGCGCAGCAGGCAGTCCGTGAACTGCTCATCGCCCAGGCCGAGGAGCAACAGCGCCTCCTGGGAGTGAACGAGGATCAGGCCGAGAAGATCCGGCAGATTCTCATCGGCCAGTCGGAGGCGACCGTTCGCGCCGAACGCCGCCAGCAATGGATGTTCTTCACACTGGGCCTGGTTGCGTCGATCCCCATCGGGATCATGATCAATTTGCTGGTGCCCTAATCACAAGGCTTGACGAGGCAAGCCCGCCTTCCGGATTTTGGGGGTGTACTCCCTCGGCGTGTGCGCGTGGTCCGGCGCGGCGGCGATCTACCCCGGCCCCGAGAGCGGTGAAACAATCTTCGTATTAGCACTCTCGCTGAACGCCTCCGCGCCGGAGCGGCCCACCTGTACCCACACGAGCAAGCCGCCGTCGAACTCCTCCTCGACTTCCACGAGCCTGGCGGCAGTTGGACTTGGGTCTCCGACACGGATTTCACCAACTCTTGTGTCGTGGACGACGGCACCAGCGCCACGATTGACTGGGGCCGCGCACGAGAGTGGTACAACTCCCAAGATTTCACAGTCACCGTCAAGAATCTCCTTGCGGCCCTCGACTTCGCTATCAGCCTTGGCGAGGAACGGTTCCGTTTTCGGTGGATGGAAAGTCGGAAAGTGACGTGCTCGCCACCGCCGCGGCGCTGGCCAGTTGGTGGCGAGTTCGTCGTGCACGATCTCGATGTCGCCGAGGTCGTCGAGCAGGTGGGACGGATATGGAGCCCGGCGGGTGATCGTCGTCATCTGACGCCGGTGCCGGACCCGAGGTCAGAACCAGTGCCGCCGCCCGCCGACCGGACGTCCGACGGAGCCCAGGACAAGGAAGATCAGGCCGATGATCAGCACGATGATGCCTATCGTGGTCAGGATCGAGATGCCGAGGAGCCACCCCAGGAGCAGCAGAATCACGCCAAGGATGATCATGAAGTCCTCCGATCGGACAGGCCGCGCACGGCCTCGGAAAGGCTGACAGGTGTCGGCTACCCGGGGCGATCGAGGTAAACGATCCGCACGGTAAAGCATCGGCGGGAGAACGCTGCGGCGTGCCCCGTGACGGGTGGTGGCCGGCACGCCGCACGAGCCACCACTCGACCTCGTGCCCGGCTCAGCTCTCCGCGCCGGCCGCCGCCAGGTATCCGGCGAGCATCGCCAGCGCCACGTCCCGCACGGCGTCCTCCCCCGGCAGGAACGTGGCAGCGTGCAGCCGCGACTCCGTCCCGTCGCTGAGCCCGACGAACATCATCAGCCCCGGCAGCACCGCCGACAGGTAGGAGAAGTCGTCGGCGCCGAACGAGCGCAGGGGCGGGGCGGTTCTGAGGCCGAGGGCGTCCAGGTGCGCGCCCGCCCGCGCCGCCAGGGCCGGGTCGTTGCGCAGGACGGGCTCCCCGTGCGTGATGGTGACCGTGGCCTCGCAGCCGTGGGCGCGCGCCACCAGCTCCGCCACCTCGCGCAGCCGGGCGTGCAGCCGTTCGCGCACCCGGGTGCTCATCGCCCGCAGGGTGCCGCCGGCCTGGGCGGTGTCGGGGACGACGTTGGGTGCGCTGCCCGCGGCCAGGGTGCTCACGCCGAGCACGACCGAGGACGTCGGGTCGACGTCCCGGCTGACGACGTGCTGGAGGGCGACGACGACGTGCGCGAGGGCGAGCACCGGGTCGCTGGTGAGGTGCGGGTAGGCGGCGTGCCCGCCCCGGCCGCTGACCACGACGGTGAACTCGTCGGCCGCGGCGTTGACGACGCCGGGAGTCGCGGCGACCTGGCCGGCCGGCAGGATCGGCTGCACGTGCGCGCCGATGACGGCGACGAGTTCCTGCTCGGCGAGCAGGGCGGACAGCGCGATGTCCTGCGCCCCGGACGGGTAGGTCTCCTCGCGCGGCTGCAGCACCGCGACCATGGGAGCCGCGCCCTCGGTGGCGTGCACGGCGCGGGCGAGCGCGACGAGGGCGGCGAGGTGCACGTCGTGCCCGCAGGCGTGCATGCGCCCGGGGATCGCGGAGGCCCAGGCGACGCCGGTCTGCTCGGGCACCGCGAGCGCGTCCAGTTCGGCGCGCACGCCGACGGCCGGGCCCGGCCCGCCCACGCGGACCAGCGCCCCCGTGCCGGCCACGTGGTGCACGTGCCCCGCGGGCAGTTCGGCGAGGACGAGGTCGCGGGTGGGCCCCTCGCCGCCGGAGAGGTCCGGTGCGGCGTGCAGCCGGCGGCGCAGCTCCGCGGCGGCGGGCAGTTCCTTCTCCAGCGCGGCGAGCAGGCGGGCGGCGAGAGCGGCGCTCATGAGAGGCCGTCCAGGCCGTAGACGCGCAGCGCGTTGTCCACGCCGATCATGCGGGCCACCCGCAGGGCGTCCCGCTCGGTCCATTCGCCGGCCCGCACCCACGTGCGCAGCGCCCGGCCGAGCCCGCGCCGGAACAGGTGCGCGCCCAGGTGGTGCAGCTCGGCGGGGCCCCACGCGTCGGACGAGAACAGGATCTTGGCGAACGGGGCCAGCTCCAGCGACTCGGCGATCAGCGCGTCGGAGCGGCTGCCGGTGTAGTTCACGCCGAGCCCGACGTCGAAGTAGACGTGGGGGAAGACCTGGGCGAGGTAGCCCGCGTTGCGGTGGTACGGGTAGCAGTGCAGGAGCAGCACGTCCACGCCGGACGGCTCGACGAGCTTGAGCCAGCGCGTGAGCAGCAGCGGGTCGGCGAGGTCGAGTCGGACGTCGGGGTCGCCGTAGCCGACGTGGAGCTGCAGCGGCAGGCCGCGCTCGATCGCCGTCCACAGGCCCAGCCGCAGCAGGACGGGGTCGGTGACCCGCCACTCCCCCGTCCGGCCGCCCTGCTCCAGCCACCGGCCGGCCGCCTGGACGGCCTCGCGCTCGCTGGGCGGCTCCGGGTCGAAGGCGAAGCCGTGCCGGTAGGCGATGATGCTCTTCACGCCGACGGCCGTCTCGGTGCGGCGCGCCAGTTCCTCCCGCAGGAGCCGGGGCAGGTCCGCGGCGGCGACGCCGGAGGCCGCCACGTCCTCCATGATCGCTTCGACGCGGACCACCTCGTGGGCGGGCCGCCGCGCGACGGCGGCCAGTTGCTCGGGGCCGAGGACGTCGTCGCCCCGGTAACCGGTCTCGACGAGGTAGCGCCCGACGCCACTCGCGGTGAGCAGCAGCCGGTTGACCTCGGCGGGGCCGAGGGCGGCCCGGCGCTCCAGGTACTCCTCCGGGCTCGCGTGCGCGGGCAGCCCGAGCACCGGGGCGCACCAGCGGCGGATGGCGAAGCCGAGCTGGGAGTCGAACTGTGTCATGAAGGCGGGGATCGGCCGGTCCGACTCGGTCACGAGCGTCTCGAAGGTGGCCCGGTCCAGGGCGCCCGTCCACGCGCCGTGGACGTGGTGGTCGACCAGGGGGAGCGCGGCCAGTTCGAGGTCCAGCTCCGTCGTCCCGGCCGGGGGGCGGGGGTCGTCAGTAGACATCGGAGATCTTCCCGCACAGGTCGGCCGCGGCCAGGCCCTCGACGTGGTCGAGCTCGCTCCTGCGCACCGTGAGGAAGGTGTGCAGCAGCTCGCGGGGGAACCAGGTGCGGGCGGTCTCGTCGGCTTCGAGCGCGGCCAGCGCCTCGGGCAGGGAGGCGGGCAGCGCGGGCTCCCCGGCCAGGTCGGCTTCCGTGCTGGCCTCCGGCCACACGCGGGCCGGCTCATCCTGCGCCAGCCCGGCCAGCCCGGCCCGGACCAGGACGGCGAGCACCAGCCACGGGTTGGCGGTCGCGTCGGCCGCCCGGTACTCCAGGTGGAGCTGGGCCGCGGGATCGCCGCCGTCGATCTCCACGGTGGGCGCGATGCGCAGCAGCGCCTCGCGGTTGCGCTCGGCCAGGAAGGCGCCGCCGGCGCTCCAGCGGTGCGGGGTGAGCCTGATGGCGGACGCGGGGCTGGGCGCGGTGATCGCGACGACGGCGGGGGCGTGCCGCAGGATGCCGGCGGCGAAGCGGGCGGCCAGGTCCGAGAGCCGGCCGGGGGCCTGCGGGTCGTACATCGCCGGTGCTCCGCCGGCCCGGCGGAGCGAGAAGTGCACGTGCACGCCGTTGCCGACGGAGGCCGGGTCGAGGATCGGCGCGAACGTCGCCCGGTGCCCGCGCCTGCGGGCCAGGTCGCGCACCAGCTCGCGCAGCAGCACGGCGCGGTCGGCCGCCACCAGCCCGGGGGCGGGCCGCAGGGTGACCTCGAACTGGCCGCTGCCGTACTCGGGCAGCCAGGTCTCGGGCTCCAGGCCGGTCTGCTCCAGCAGCGCGACCAGGTCGGTGCCGAACGGCTCCGCGGCGCGGGCCCGCTGCAGGGAGAACGGCGGGCCGTCGTGCTGCTCGCCGCCGCCCTGCAGGGTGAACTCGTGCTCGAAGGAGGCGTGGATCTCCAGCCCGGCGGTGTCGCGGAGCAGGTCGAGGGCCTCGCGCAGGGCGCTGCGCGGGCAGCCCGGCCAGCGGGAGCCGTCGAGGCGGGTCTGGTCGGCGAGGTAGAGCCGCAGGCCGGGGGTCGAGCCGTCGGCCGGGACGTCGATCGCGGTGTCGGCGTCCGGCACCAGGCGCAGGTCGCCCACCGAGCCGAACAGGTGGCCGTCGGCGAGGTCGCCGAAGCAGTTGAGGGCCAGGTTGGCGGGCACCCAGCCCACGCCGCCGCGCAGCGTCTGCGGCAGCCGCGCCGCTGGGGCGGCCCTGCCCCTGACCTGCGCCGCAAGGTCGCAGGTCGCCACGAAGACGGTCCCGTCGGTCATCGCACTCTCCTCCCGTCCGGTCGGCGTGCCTCGGACGACCGGCGACCCCAAGTGAAACATATGGTGCAAATCTCTGGTCAAGAGGGCAGGATGAAATTTATCATGCACGTTACCTGCCGTCGCTGAAGGAACCCGCAGGTCAAGGGGTTCCTCGGCACTGAACAAAGGGACCGGCATGAAACCCGAAACCTCCTCGGGCGGCCTCGATGGAGCCGTCGTCCTCGTCACCGGTGGCGCCCAGGGCATCGGACGTGGCGTCTGCGAGAGCTTCCACGCGGCCGGCGCCACGGTCGTCGTCGCCGACCTCGACATCGACCGCGCCGCCGGGACCGCCGCGGGCGCGGCGCGGATGTCGGCGGTGCGCCTGGACCTGCGCGACCCCGCCTCGGTCACGGCCGCTTTCGAGCAGGCGGCCGAGCGGCACGGCGGGATCGACGTGCTGGTGAACTGCGCCGGGTTGTACCCGAACACGCCCCTGCTGGACCTGCCGGTGGCCGAGTGGGACGAGGTCTACCTGGTCAACGTCCGCGGCGTGATGCTGGCCTCACAGGCGTTCGCCCGGCTGCCCGGCCGCGGCGAGCGCCGCATCGTCAACATCTCCTCGGCCGCCGCGCGCTCGGCGCGGGTGGGCGCGGCGCACTACTGCTCGTCCAAGGCCGCCGTGGAGATGCTCACCAAGGTGCTGGCGCTCGAACTGGCCCCGCTCGGCATCACGGTCAACGCGGTCGCGCCGGGCCTGATCGAGGTGGCCGCGACCGCGAGCCTGGCCGCCGACTACGTGGCCACGCTGGTCGCCGGGCAGCCGGTGCGGCGCATGGGCACCCCCGCCGAGATCGCCCGCGCCTGCCTGTTCCTGGCCGACCCGCAGGCGTCGTTCGTCACGGGCAGTGTCCTCGACGTGGACGGCGGTTTCCTGGCCGGAACCGCCCTGCCCCCGAGCTGACGGACGTTTTCCCAGATCAAGGACCTTGGCCCCGACCCCGCTCAAGTAACAGATATTTAACAGCCCTACTCTTCACACCCATATGCAACGTACATTTCAATTCCGACAGTGACGCACCGTCGCGACGTGGATGACGTCCGCCCGGTGACTCGCCTGGCGCTGATCGTCGCGCCGCTGATCGAACCCCGCCCCCCGTACGACGCAGAGAGGCTTGACCGTGGCACGTATCCCCTCCCGCCCACCTCGCCCGTCCCGGGCCTTCGCCGCCCTCGCGCTCACGGGCGCCGTGGCCCTGACCGCCTGCTCATCGACCACGACCTCCGCCTCCGGCGGTGAGACGGAGGGCGGCAAGGAGATCCAGATCGGCCTGCTCGCCCCGCTCACCGGGGGATCGGCCGCCGACGGCAAGGGCATGCAGCAGGGGGCCGAACTGGCCGTCAAGCAGCTCAACGAGCGCGGCGGCGTGGCCGGCCACACCTTCAAGCTCAAGACCGTCGACGTGCAGGGCCAGTCCAACGACGCAGTGACCAAGGGCGTGCAGACCCTGACCGACGACGAGTCGGTCAAGGCCGTCGTCACCGGCTACGCCTCCACGTCCAACTTCGAGATCGACGAGCTGGCCGCGGCCGAGAAGGTCTACCTCATCGGCGGCAACACCGCCCAGACGCAGGCCATCATCGAGAAGGACCCCGCCAAGTACCCCACCGTGTGGTCCATCACGCCCAACTACGACGCCTACGGCACCGAGCCGGTCGAACTCGCCGAGAAGTGGGCCGAAGAGGGCCCGTGGAAGCCGCGCAACAAGTCGGTCTTCGTCGTCCGCTCCGACAACCCCTACAGCGAGGGCATCGCCGACGGCCTGGTCAAGACCTTCACCTCCAAGGGCTGGAAGATCGCCGGTGAGGAGAAGGTGCCGTTCGGCCCGGTCAACGACTGGGGGACGATCATCGGCAAGATCCGGCAGGCCGACCCCGACTTCATCGTCAACACCGACTACCAGGTCTCCAACGAGGCCGGCTTCATGCAGCAGTTCCTGCAGAACCCCACCCAGTCCCTGGTCTTCATGCAGTACGGCCCCAACCAGCCGCAGTTCTTCGAGCTGACCAAGGACAAGGCCGAGGGCGTGCTGTTCAACAACCTCGCCGGCCTGGTGCCCGCCGCGAACTTCCCGCCCGCCGTGCAGCTCCAGAAGGACTGGAAGGCCGCGTACGGGAGTGACGACGTCGACCCGCAGGGCGTGATGACCTACGTCGAGATCATGATCTACGCGGAGGCGCTCAAGCAGGTCGGCGACCCCGACGACGCCCTGGCCATCGGCTCGGCCATCAGCAAGATCGACACCGAGCAGGCGTCCGGGCGCATCGTCTTCGACCCGGCCACCCACCTGGCCAAGCAGGGCGACGACTTCGTGCCGCTGCAGTCCTTCCAGTTCCAGGACGAGAAGCGGGTGCTCATCGCCCCCGACAAGTACAGCGACGGCACCTTCCGGCTCCCTCCGTGGATGAAGAAGAGCTGAGGCCGGCGTGACGACGAGCGAACTCGCGCTGCCCCCCGGCAAGCGCATGGCCGTGGCCCTGACGTTCGACTTCGACGCCCACTCGCCGTGGATGGGCACGATGGGCCGGACCTCGCCCTCGTACCTGTCGCGTGGCGACTTCGGCGCGGAGCAGGGCGTGCCGCGGCTGCTGGAACTCCTCGGCCGCGACAACCTGCCGGCCACCTGGGCCACCCCCGGCCACGACCTGGTGACCTTCCCGCACCGCATCGAGCAGATCCTGGAGGCGGGGCACGAGATCGCCGCCCACGGCTGCTACCACGAGGTCGTGCCCAGCCTCGAGCCCGCGGAGGAGCGGCGGCTGATGGAGGTCACGCTGCGCCAGCACGAGCAGGTGACCGGCCGCCGGCCCCGCGGCTACCGCTCGCCCGCGTGGGACTTCTCCGAGACCACCCTCGACCTGCTGGAGGAGTTCGGCTTCGACTGGGACAGCTCGCTCATGGGCCGGGAGTTCGAGCTGTACCGGCCCCGGCGGGTCACCGTGAACTACGAGTCGGCCAACACGTTCGGCCCGCCGAGCCGGATCATCGAGATCCCCGTCTCGTGGTACCTCGACGACTGGCCCTCCGTGGAGTACGTGGCCGGAGTCTCGGCGCTGGGCTCGCACCGCGCCATGGAGGACCGCTGGAACACGATCTTCGACTACGCCCACGAGCGGGTGCCCGGCGCCGTCTACGTGCTCACCATGCACCCGCAGACCATCGGCCGCTCCCACCACCTGCTCGTCCTGGAGTCCCTGATCCAGCGCATGCTGGCGGAGGGCGACGTGTGGTTCGCCACGCTGAGTGAGATCGCCGATGCCTGGCAGGGCTGACGGCGGCCTGGTCACCGCGCCGGACCCGCGCGCGGCCGAGGCGGGGGCGGCCATGCTCCGCGCCGGCGGCAGCGCCGTGGACGCCGCGGTGGCCATGGCCTTCGCCGTCGGCGTGGTCGAGCCGTTCATGAGCGGCCTGGGCGGCGGCGCCTGGCTCGTGGTGCGCCGGCCGGGCGCGGCGAGCGCGACCACGGTGTCGGGACCGCTGCGCGCGCCGGCCCTGGCCACGCCCGGCATGTTCCGGCTCACCCCCTCGGCGTCCGGGACCGGCCTGTACGGCTGGCCCGCCGTCGAGGACGACGCCAACATCGTCGGCCCGCGCTCCGTGGCCGTCCCCGGGGCGGTCGCGGCCCTGTGCCGGGCGCACGCCCGGTTCGGCCGGCTGCCGCTCGCCGACGTCCTGGCCCCGGCGATCGAGCTGGCCGAGGCCGGGCACGAGACGAACTGGTTCGCCTCCTCGGCGATCTGCGGGCAGGCCCGCCTGCTGCGCGACTCCCCCGCTGCCGCCCGGCTCTTCCTGCCCGACGGCCTGCCGCTGCGCGGCCCGTCCACGGGACCGGGGGACCCGCTCGTCCAGCCCGCGCTCGCCCGCGTGCTGCGCGAGATCGCCGGCGGCGGGCCGCAGGCGTTCTACGAGGGCCGCGCCGCCCACGCGATCGCCACCGCGGTCGCGGACGGAGGCGGCCCGCTGCGCCAGGCGGACTTCGCCGCCTACACCGCCGACGAGCAGGACGTGCCGCCCGTCGAGATCGGCTCCCTGCGCCTGTGGGGCCCCCTGGCCACCGGAGTGATCACGGTGGCGCAGGCCCTGCACCTCGTCGAGGCCGCCAGGAACCGCGGCCTCGAACCCGGCCCGCTGCTGTGGGCGCGGGTGCTGTCGCGCGCCTTCGGCGACCGGCTGCGCGACGTGCGCACGGACGAGACCGCCTCCTGGGCGCACCTGGCGACCGCCGCGTACGCGGAGGAGATCGCCGCCGGCCGGCCCGCGCCCTTCGACGGCCCGGCCAAGGCCGGATGCACCTCGCACATGTCCGCCGTGGACGGCGCCGGCATGACGGTCGCCCTCACCCAGACGGTGCTCGACCTGTTCGGATCACGCCTGGTCGAACCCGAGACCGGCATCGTGCTCAACGACGGGATGATGTACTTCGACCCCCGTCCCGGCCGGGTGACCAGCATCGCCCCGGGCGCGGCCGGCCTGAGCGCGGTCAGCCCGCTCGTCCTGGCCGGGCCCGACGGCGCCGAAGCCACTCTGGGCGCCTCCGGCGGGCGGCGGATCATCTCGGCGGTCGCCCAGATCGCCGCGCGCTGGCACGACGGCCACGACCTCCAGGACGCGATCTCCGCCCCCCGGCTGCACGCCGAGGGCGGCAAGGTGTGGCTGGACCGCCGCGCCGCCCGCGCCGCCGGCGACCTGACGCGAGCCGGGTTCGACGTCATGACCGTCACCGAGGAGCCGACGACCTGGCACTTCGCCCGCCCGAACGGCATCGCCCGGCGCGCGGGCGGCCCCTGGGCCGGCGGCGTCGATCCGCTCAAGCCGCACGGGCTGGCCGGTCCGGCACTCACCGGTGCTCTCACGTACGGGCCCGCCGGCCCTTCGACCAGCCGTGATTTCGAGGAAGGACCATGATGGCAAGCACACTGGCCGGGCGGCGCGCCCTGGTCACCGGGGCCGCGGGCGGCATCGGCGGCGCGATCGCCGACCGGCTCATCCGCGACGGGGCCACGGTGATGATCGCCGACATCGACGCCGAGCGCGGCGCCCGCACCGCGCGCGAGCTGTCGGCCGCCGCCTTCCAGCAGGCCGACGTGTCCGACGAGGCCGACGTGACGGCGTTGTTCGAGCGCGTGACGCGGGAACTCGGCGGCCTGGACATCCTGGTGAACAACGCCGGCGTGGCCGAGAGCGGGGGCGGCGTCACCGGCGTGCCCGTCAGCGAGTGGCGGCGGGTGATGGACGTCAACGTCACGGGCACGTTCCTGTGCGCCAGGGCGGCGTTCCCGCTGCTGGCCGCGTCCGGCGACGGCTCGATCGTCAACCTGTCGTCCATCTTCGGCGTCACCGGGCTGCCGGCCTTCCCCGCCTACTCCGCGGCCAAGGGCGCCATCGCCAACCTGACCCGCCAGCTCGCCATCGAGGGCGGGCCGCTGGGCATCAGGGCCAACGCGGTCCTGCCCGGTTACGTGGACAACGACATGGGTCGCTCGCGCGATCTGCTCGACCCCGGCGCGGCGGCCCGGGCGCTGGCCGAGCGCGAAGCGGCGGCCGCCCGCCAGCCCGTCGCGCGGCAGTGCACGCCGGACGAGATCGCCGTCGCCGTCGCCTTCCTGGCCGACCCGCGGGCCTCGTTCGTCACCGGGGTGCTGCTGCCGGTGGACGGCGGCTTCCTCGCGCAGGGCGACTGGCGCGGGCCCGGCAGGGAGCCGGCGTGAGCGGCGGCGCGGCCCCGGTCCTGCTGGCGGCCGAGGAGGTGAGCAAGTCGTTCGGCAGCCTCAAGGCCGTGGACGGCGTGAGCCTGGAGGTGCGCCGCGGCGAGGTGTTCGGCCTGGCCGGACCGAACGGCGCGGGCAAGAGCACCCTGTTCAACCTGCTCACCGGCATCCCCATCAGGCCCGACACCGGCAAGGTGATCTTCGACGGGCGCGAGGTGCACCAGCGCTCATCCCGCTGGATCGCGCAGGCGGGCCTCAAGCGCACCTTCCAGACCGAGGCCGTCTTCGACTCGCTCAGCGTGCTGGACAACGTGCGCGTCGGCCACGCCTACGGCCGCTCCGGCCGGTCCCGGCGCTTCGACCAGGCCCGCTGCCGGCAGGCGCTGGAGCTGGCGGAGCTGGGCGGCGACGTGAACCGGCCGGCCGACGGGCTGTCCCTCATCGACCGCAAGCGGCTGATGATCGCCAGTGCCCTGGTCAGCGAGCCGTCGCTGCTGCTGCTCGACGAACCCGCCGCCGGCCTGGACCCGGGCGACCAGGACGACCTGATCCGGCTGCTCGGCCGCATCCACGACACCGGAGTCACCATGGTGATCATCGAGCACGTGCTGTCGGTGCTGGAGGCGCTGGCCGGCCGCATGGCGGTGCTGGACAGCGGCCGGATCCTCGTCACCGGCAGCCCGGCGCAGGTCCTGTCCGACCCCCGGGTCGTGGAGGCCTACCTCGGACCGGGAGCCGCCCGATGACCGACCTGCTGAACGTCGACACCGTCACCGCCGGCTACGGCCAGGCCAAGGTACTGCGCGGCATCTCGCTGCGGGTGGCGCAGGGCGAGGCCATCGGCCTGCTCGGCCCGAACGGGCACGGCAAGACCACACTGCTGCGCTGCCTGTCCCGGCTGCACCGCCCCGAGTCCGGCACGATCACCTTCGCCGGACGGGATACCGCGAACAACTCGCCACGGGACCTGGTCCGCCGCGGCCTGATCCACGTCCCGCAGGGCTCGCGGCTCTTCCCGCAGCTCTCCGTCGAGGAAGCGCTGCGGCTCTCGGCCGCCTCCAGCGGCCATTCCCGCTCCTGGCGGGAGAGCCTGGAGCGGGTCTACAGCGTCTTCCCCCGGCTCAAGGAACGGCGCGGCCAGCTCACCGGCACCCTCAGCGGCGGCGAGCGCCAGATGGCCAGCCTGGGCATGGGCCTGATGGCCCAGCCGACCCTGCTCATCCTCGACGAGCCCACCCTGGGCCTGTCCCCCAAGGTCAAGCACGAGCTGAGCGAGTGCATCGCCCGCGTCCGCGCCGAGGTGTCGTCGATCATCCTGGTCGACGGGGACATGGAGCTGGTGCTCGACCTGACCGACCGCTACTACGTCGTCCTGCACGGCGACATCGTGCAAAGCGGCGCGTCGGACGCCGACCGCAGCCGCGAGGCCATGATGTCCCTCTTCCTGGGAGGAGCCGCAGATGAGCAGCCTTAGCGTCGTGCTCACCAGCACCCTCGTTCTCGGTGGGCTCTACCTGCTCATGGCCGCGGGTCTCACCCTCATCTGGTCCACACTGCGCGTGTTCAACTTCGGTCACGGCGCGCTGCTCATGTTCGGCGCCTACCTGACCTGGACGTTGCTCACCACGACCGGGCTGCCCCTGGTCGTGGCGCTGATCGGGGCCGTCGTCGCGATGGCGGCGATCGGCGCCATCTACGAGTTCCTGCTCGTCAGCCCGTTCATCAAGCGGCCCAACGGCGACATGCTCGTGATGGTGGCCACGCTCGCCGCGACGATGCTGCTGCAGAGCGGCGCGCAGCTCATCTGGGGGCCGGAGCTGAAGCAGCTCCCGCCGTTCGGGCAGGGCCGCGTGGAGGTGGCCGGGTCCGTGGCGCAGGGCACCCAGCTCGTCACGATCGTGCTGGCCCCGCTCCTGGTCGGCCTGCTCGCGCTGGTGCTCAAGCGCACCGGCATCGGGCTGACCGTGCGGGCGCTGGAGCAGAACCGCGAGCACGCCCAGTTGCTCGGCATCGCGCCGCGGCGGGTCTACCTGTTCGTGGTCATGGTCGCAGTCGGCCTGGCCACCGTCGCGGGGGCGCTGCTGGCCAGCATGCAGTTCATGACCCCCGCCATGGGGGCCGACCCGCTGCTGCGCGCGTTCGTGGTGCTCGCCTTCGGCGGCGCGGGCAGCCTGGCCGGCACCATCACCGGCGCGTACGCCATCGGCCTGCTCGAAGCGCTCACCACCTACTACTTCGGCCTGTCGTGGAGTCCCGTGCTGGTGTTCCTCGCCATGATCATCATCATGCTGGTCAAACCGGAAGGACTGCTGCACACACGGGTGAGGAGCGCGTGAGCGGCATGGCGAACTTCCGCACCTGGGCGGGCTGGCCCCTCTACGCGCTCGTGCTCGGCCTGCTGCCCCTGGTGTTCACCGACCCGCACAGCCGGCTGCTGCTGATCCTCATCACCATGTACGGCGTGCTCGCCCTGAGCTGGAACCTCACCCTCGGCTTCGCGGGCATCTTCAACTTCGCGCAGATCGGCTTCTTCGGCATCGGCGCGTACACCGCCGCCATCCTGTCCACCCGCACCGGTATCGACCCGTGGCTGGCCATCCCCATCTCCGGGGTGTCGGCGGTGCTCGCCTCGCTGGTGGCCTTCCTGCCGGTCCTGCGGCTGCGCGGCATCTACGTCGGCCTGGCCACGTACGTGTTCTCGCAACTGTGCATCTACCTCGTCCTCGGCCAGGCCGGCCTGACCGGCGGGTCCAACGGCATCGTCGGCATCCCGCGCCTGACGCTCGGGGAGACGAGCCTGCGCGCCGACGGCCGGCTCGGCTACTACTTCCTCGGCGCGGCCCTGCTGTTCGCCGTCACGCTGCTGGTGCGCCTGCTGACCCGCTCGACCCTCGGCATGTCGCTGCTCGCCCTGCGCGACAACGAGCCGCTGGCCACCAGCCGGGGCGTCTCCCGCGTCCGGCAGCACCTGATCGTGTTCATGATCGGCGCGGGCGTGGCGGGGGTGGCGGGCTCCTTCAACGCCTTCCTCAACGGCGTGGTCAGCACCGACATCTTCGGGTTCGGCTACCTCACCCTGCTGCTCAGCATGATCTTCCTCGGCGGCAGCGGCAGCGTCTACGGGCCCGTCGCCGGAGCCGTGGTGGTCACGATCGTGTCCGACGCGCTCCAGGACGCCGGGCCGTGGCGCGACATCGTCATCGCCGCGCTCATCGTCGTCGTCCTCTGGGCCGCGCCGAAGGGCCTGGCCGGTCTCGCCCGGCAGGCGCTCACCGTGTTCCGCCGGGACCGCGGGCCCGTCACCGCGGAACCCGTCCACGTACAGACCAGCAAGGAGATGCCATGACGAAGGCCAGCGACGCCCACAACGCCGTGCTCGACCAGGTCGACCGGCTCGCCGAGCGCATGGTGTCGAGCCTCGCCGACGCCATCGCCGTGCCCAGCGTCAACCCCAAGTACCCGGGCCAGGACTACGACAAGGTCGTGGGCGCGGAGAGCGACGTCAGCGCCCTGCTCGCCGACCTGTACGCCGAGGCGGGCGCCGAGGTCAGCACCGTCACCGCCGAGGCCCGCAGGGACAACGTGTGCGGCCGCGTCCCGGGGACGGGCGGCGGCCGTTCCCTGCTGCTGAACGGGCACGTGGACGTCGTGCCGGAAGGCAGCAGGGACAAGTGGCACGGCGACCCCTTCCGCGCCCTCGTCACCGACGACAAGGTGATCGGCCGCGGCGCGACCGACATGAAGGGCGGCCTGGTCGCCGCCGCGTACGCGGCCCTCGCCCTGCGTGCGGCCGGGGTGGACCTGGCCGGGGACCTCCTGCTGCAGGGTGTCGTCGGCGAGGAGGTCGGCGACCACGAGGCCGGCACCACGGCGATGCTGGAGGCCGGGTTCACCGCCGACGCGGCCATCGTCTGCGAGCCGTCCGGCCAGGCCGGGACCCTGCCCGCCGTGGTGCCCGTCACGCCCGGACTGCTGTGGTTCAGCATCTCCCTGACCGGCAAGACCGCCCACTCCGGGCTGCGCGGCATGACCATCCACCCCACGCTCGAAGGCGACGCGCTCGGCGTCAACACCGTCGACAAGTTCTGGACCGTCTACCAGGCCCTGCGCGCCCTGGAGGACGAGTGGGCCAGGCACAACCGGCACCCGCTCTTCCCGCCCGGCTACTTCAACCTGCTGCCGGGCGTGCTGCAGGCCAACCCGTCGGGGATCTTCGTGCCGTTCTTCCTGGCCGACCGGCTGAGCGTCGAGTACTGCGTCTACCACCACCCCGACCGCTCCAACGAGGAGGTCATCGCCGAGATCGAGGCCCGCGTCCAGGACGCCTGCAAGTCCGACCCCTGGCTGCGCGAGCACCCGCCCGTCTTCGAGTGGAAGCTGCTCTGGCCGCCGTACTCCCTGCCGGACGACGCCCCGCTCAACGCGGTCGTGGCCGGCGCCCACGCGATCGCCACCGGCGGCGCCGACCCCCTGCGGGCGGGCTTCATGGGCGTGTGCGACCTGACGTGGATGAACCGCAAGGGCCTCGACGGTCTCGTCTACGGCCCCGGGGTCGGCTACACCGCCCACGCCGAGAACGAGTACGTCGAGATCGCCCAGCTCGTCCAGGCGGCCAAGACGTACGCGCTCACGGCCATCGACTGGTGCGGGCTCACGGACGGCGCGTGAACCGCGTACGCTGGTCCGGCGCCCGCATCGGCGCCGTCTTCTCCCTGGAGGCAGGGTGACACCCCCCACCGCCCCTGAGCACCGGACAGTCGCCGCGCAGCTCCGCGAGGTGCTGCCGCGACTGCCGCGCGCCGAGCAGCGGGTGGCCCGCGCCCTGCTGGCGGGCTACCCGACGGCCGGCCTCGAACCGCTCGCGGTCGTCGCCGGCCTGGCCAAGACCAGCGCCGCGACCGTGCTGCGGCTGGCCTACCGGCTCGGGTTCGAGGGCTACCCGGAGCTGCAGCAGGCCATCAAACGCGAGACCCAGCAGCGCTACTCCTCCCCCCTGGCCCAGTACGCGACGCCGCACCAGGGCTCCGACAGCGTGCTCGGCCGCTCCAGCCAGGTGCTCCTGGAGGGCACCGCGCTCACCTTCGAGCAGCTCTCCGAGGGCGAGCTGATGAAGGCGGCCCGGCTGCTGGCCGACCCGGCGCTGCGCGTCTCGGCCGCCGGCGGGCGCTTCAGCGAGATCCTGGCCCGCTACCTCATCGCCCATCTGGAGCAACTGCGTCCCGGCGCCGCCTACATCGCGGGCTCGGCCGCCGACCACGCGGCTCACCTGCTCGACCTGGGCCGCCGCGACGTGCTCGTCCTGTTCGACTACCGGCGCTACCAGCGCGAGACCATCGCCTTCGCCAACGCGGCCGCGGCCCGCAACGTCAAGATCGTGCTGCTGACCGACCCGTGGTTGTCCCCGGCCGCCGCCGTGGCCGACGTGGTGCTGCCCGCGCAGGTGAGCTCCCCCTCGCCGTTCGACTCGCTCACCCCGGCGGTGGCGCTGCTCGAAACGCTGATCGCCGCGGTCGTGGACGAACTGGGCGAGGCGGGCAGGAAGCGGGTGGCCGAGTACGACCAGCTCGCCGACGGCGTCCTCCGGGAAGAGGACCGCCCGGCTCCGGCCCGCTGACCGGTGTTCCCTCTCCCGCACGCTGCCGAGCTCAGCCGCCGGTGGCGGGTTCTGCGCGGTTGACGGTAATCATCGGCCGGTAGTACCCGGCGGGTTCCCGGCTCCCCGATGGGGGTGCCGTCGACCTGGACCCAGGCGTGCGCGCGGAACGGGCTGGTGCGCACGCCGGCGCACCAGGTGGGCCAGGTTCCGCGGGTGCGGCACAGCAGCACGGTGGCTTGAGTCCAGGCCGGATGGCGCGCATGGGCATGGGAGCGGTCACAGTGATCGGCGTTACGGGAGGCCCTCTCCCGGTGGTACGACCTGCTGGGCCCAGGGTGTGAGTTCCGGGCGCTTGGCCGTACGGCCGTCGCCCGAGGAGCGGCCGCGGAGGCGGCGGCCAATCCACGGGCCCGCGAACGTGGCGAACCACCGCAACTCGGCCGCCGCCACCCGCCACGCCGCCGCCGGGGGCAGGGGTGGGAAGGGCAGCATCCAGGTGTCGTCGCTGCCGGGCAGGCCGAGGGAGTGGGCCATGGCCGAGGCGATGCGGGCGTGGCCCGCCGGGCTCGCGTGCAGCCGGTCCGTGCTCCACATGCGCGTGTCGGTGACGAACTCCATCGCGAACGTGTCCACCACCGTGACCCCGTGACGGGCCGCGGCGGCGCGGATGCGGGCGTTGAGGTCGAGCACCTTGGGCCGGAGCGGCCGGGCTATGGGGGCGATCTTCCCGATATCCGGAAAAGTCACGGTAACCACGTGCGCGCCGGACCCGGTCAGGGCGGCGTACATCTCCTCCAGCGCCTCCGCCACGGCGGCGGGCTCGCTGCCGGGACGGATGACGTCGTTCATGCCCGCCATGACCGTGGCCAGGTCGGGACGCAGCGCCAGCGCGGGGGCCAGTTGCTCGGCGCGGATCTGGCCCGCGAGCCGGCCGCGCACCGCGAGGTTGGCGTACCGGAGACCGGGGTTGGCGCGGGCCAGGTGCTCGGCGAGGCGGTCGGCCCAGCCGCGGTGGCCGTTGACGTCGTCGCCGTCGCCGAGGCCCTCGGTCTGGCTGTCGCCGAGCGCGACGTAACGCGTGTAGCCGGTCATGCGGCCTCCCTGCCGGTGCATTCGGCGTCGACTCAATACTCAGGGATATGAGTAGTCATGAACATGACTATAAGACGACGGACATCTCAGCACCAGAGGCCGGACCCTCAGGCGACGGACCGCGCCACCAGGGCCACGGCCCGCCGCATGGCGTCGCGTACCTCGTCGGGCCCGTCGCCGCGCTCCAGCGCCGCCAGCGCGGCGGCGCCGACGGCTCCCACCATCGCGCCGACCAGGGCGGACACCGTAGCCAGGTCGAGCACGTCGGGGAAGGCCCGGTGCAGCGCCCGGACGAGTTCGGCCTGCGCCGTGAGGTAGCGCTGCAGCAGCCGGGCCTGCAGCGCCGGCGTCGAGGCCGCCAGCCGGGCCCGGAGCGCGGCGAGCCCGCTGGACAGCTCGCGGTCCCAGGCGTTGACGATCATCTCGTCCATCGCCCGCACCAGCATCTCGGACAGCGTCTCCCCGGCACGGCGCTCGCCGACCACCCGCAGCGCCAGGTCGACGCGCACGTCTGCGTCGGCCAGGAGCACGTCTTCCTTGGTCTGGAAGTGCAGGAAGAAGGTGCGCGGGGACACCTGCGCGGCGTCGGCGATCTCGGCCACGGTCACGTGGTCGTAACCCTGTTCGCCGAACAGGCGCACCGCCGCCTCGATCAACGCCTGCCGGGTGCGCTGCTTCTTGCGTTCTCGTAGCCCAGGATTCTCCATCACGTGACACTTTACTTCATTGCCTGTATATATGCATAGAGTGAATCACTACAGTGACTGCACTCAACGGAAGGTGGAGACCATGGGAAGCCTGGACGGACGGGTCGTCCTCATCACCGGAGCGGGGCGCGGCATCGGACGGGAGGAGGCGCTGTTCTTCGCCGCCGAAGGAGCCAAGGTCGTCGTCAACGACCCAGGCGTCTCCATCGACGGCACCGGCGGCGACACCGGGGTGGCGGCGGCCGTCGTCGAGGAGATCACCGCGCGCGGCGGGCAGGCCGTGGCCAGCACCGACAGCGTCGCCGACTGGGACGGCGCCCGCCGCATGGTGGAGACCGCCCTGCGGTCCTTCGGCGACCTGCACGTCGTGGTCAACAACGCGACCATCGAACGGAACATGGGCCTGACCGACCTGTCGGAGGAGGACTTCGACGACGTCCTGGCCGTCAAGCTCAAGGGCACGTTCGCGGTGACGCGCTGGGCGGCCCGCCACTGGCGCGACCGGTTCCTGGCAGGCGAGCGCGCCGACCGCGCCGTCGTCAACACCTCATCCGGGTCCGGGCTGCTCAACCCGCTGCCCGCGCAGGCCTCCTACGCGGCGGGCAACGCCGGGGCGGCGGCGCTGACCGTCGTGGCCGCCCTCGAACTGGGCCGTTACGGCGTGCGGGTCAACTGCATCTCGCCGTCGATGGCCCGCACCAGGCTCACCCTCGGCGTCCCCGGCATGAGCCAGGAGCCGCCGGCGGCCCCCTTCGACCCGCTGAACCCGGCCGTCAACGCGCCGGTCGCCGCCTATCTGGCCAGTGCCGCCTGCCCGCTCACCGGCCAGGTGCTGTCGGTACGAGGCGGCACGGTCGCGGTCAACCACGGCTGGTCCCTCGGCGGCCACATCCACAAGGACGGCCTGTGGAGCGTCGAGGAACTGGCCGAGCGGGTGCGGGAACTGCCGACGGACGACCCCTTCGACAAGCTCGCCCAGGCCCTGTCCGGCGCGCTCGGCACCACCGGACGAGCCGAACTCCAGACGATGATCAACGCCCTGCTGGACCAGGGAGCAAAGTCCGCCACGACCTCCACGTGACGCCGGGCCCCGTTCAGGCCACCATCTGCAGGCTGCGGTTCAGGCCCGTGAGGCGCAGCAGCCGGGACATGAACGGGCGCGGCGCGGTCATCGTCATGGTGATGCCCTGCGCCCGGGCCCGGCGCTGGATGCCGACCAGCACGGCCAGACCGCCGGCGTCGCAGAACGTCACCTCGGAGAGGTCGAGAACGAGCACGCTCGTGCTGGTCCGGAGCGTGTCCAGCAGTTGTCCGCGAAGTGCCGCGCTGGTGAAGATGTCGATCTCGCCGGACAGCCGGACGCTGGTGGGCGTCACCGAGTCGCCCGCGCGGGGCGGGGCTGCGTTGCTGGTCATGAAGTTCTCCGTTCGACGAGGAGCAGGAACGATGGACCGATGCACCGGCCGGCCGGCTGCCAGGCGGGTGATGGAAGGGACGGCGTGCGGTCGAGCGGAAACACCACTTCGTGGATGGACACCGGGCGGGTTGGGAGCGCTGGGCGCGTCGAGGTGCGGCAGAGATGTCAGCATCATGGCTGCCTGGCCTGACCGGGCTCGGGTGAAGCCCTCGTATCGCCTATCGCCGTGGGCGACGCCGACCTGATGCCAACGCGCGGGAAAGTCCTCGGTGCCCAGCACCTTACCTTCCTCGTTCCGCGCTCTCTCAACGTGGTCGCGCGGCGTACGGGCGGGCCGCCGGAGGGTCGCTCCGGTCGCGCGACACGCCCGGAGCGGCCCTTGGAGCAGACGCGTGCCGGAGCCGGAATCGCCGTCCTGGCAGGGCCTGCGGCACCGACACGGATATCCCTGAGCGAAGATCGCCGAAAGGTGTGCTAACCTTGAATGCGTTGCAGTTATGGTACCCATAAAGACTTTATGCGCGCCTGATAGATGTATCTTCGGGCGCGTTTCTGTTTTCCGGCATTTCCGGGTGGGCTCATCGCGGCGGCACGAGATTCACGCGGTGTGAATTCTCACGTTTCCGGCATTGTCTGAAGGAGATCGACATGGCCACCGGCACCGTCAAGTGGTTCAACTCGGAAAAGGGCTTCGGCTTCATCGCCCAGGACGGCGGCGGCGCCGACGTCTTCGCCCACTACTCCAACATCGTCGCCAACGGCGGCTACCGTGAGCTGACCGAGGGGCAGAAGGTGTCCTTCGACGTCGTTCAGGGTCAGAAGGGCCCGCAGGCGGAGAACATCGTCGCCGCCTGACGTCGCACGAGGTCGGGTCCGCGCCCACGGCGCGGGCCCGCCCCGCCGCCACCGCTCCAGCCGGCCCCCGGTGCACGAGACCGGGCCCCGGCTCGATTTATTTCTCGCGGGGCGGCATACTTACCCAATGAGACGTACCTCGCCGGGCACCCGGCGACGCCCACCGGGCAGCCCCTTCAACACCCCGGAAATACCTCCTCCGCCGGTCGAGCAGTTCGCCGCCGGAGACCGGGTGAGTCACGACAAATACGGCCTTGGCCGAGTCCTCGCGGTCGACCAGGACGACGCCGTTCTCGTCGATTTCGGTGCGGAGACGTACCGCATCGCCTCGCCGTACGCCAAGCTTGTGAAGCTGTGACGGGCTCCCCGCCTTCATGAGGGAGCCGGACGGTCGCGCGGGGCGGATCCCGGACGCGGCACCGTAGCGCAAGGCAGGGCTCGACCGCGATCTGACGACCTCGGTCGATCGGGCGCCCGCGATCACGAGTGAGTAACCTCACATCCGCAGCCCGCTCCCCCACACCCACGGCCAGGCCGTGGGTCTGTCGCGCATTCCCGCCCGACCTGCCGTGCTGCCCTCGACGGGGTACGGCCCGGGCGGCGTCACCGGTGAGACAGTTCGACCGATCATCTCGTCGCGGGTTCCTCCCCTGCCGGGGAGCCGGGCCACTACGCGGCGAGATCAGTCAGGCATGCCGGTTGACCTGCACGGATGGCGTTGCCGGCAGGGACGGCTGCGCCTCGTGCGCGGCGGTGTCGTCATGCCTCAGAGGTACCTCCACCTGTCTCCCGCCCCGCAGTGACGTCCCGTATCAAGTGGATAGATCGACAACACCTGACTAAGCTCCCAATCCTCCCTTGACGCCACATGGAAGGACATATCCATGCAGAGGAAGGCTCTTGCCCTGGCTGCCGCACTGGCCGCCGGAGCAGTCCTCATCCACCCGACCGCCGCTTTCGCCGGCTCGTACACGCCTGAAGCCGCTTGCGCCAAGGAGTCCGGCTACAGCGGCTGGCGGCATGTGAGCGACAACCGGAGGGCGGTCAAGACCGGCGGCTCGACCTGGGGTTACGTCTACCTGATGTGGAACCGTGGCCGGCAGGCGAACTGTGTCACTGTGATCAAGAGTGCCTTCGCCGGCACGCCCACTTTCACCCAGGCGATCCTGAAGGTCCAGGGCGGCGCCGCCTACCGGGACCCGGGCACCCTGACCGCCAAGAAGTACAAGTACTACGCAGCCGCCATCGGCTACGGCAAGGGCAAGTGCGTCCAGTACGAGGGCTACATCGCCGACACGCGCCTCGACTACACGCTCGCCAAGGGCAAGCGCAACAGCTGGGGCAACTGCGGCTGACCCCACCGAGGTGTGACTTTCCGTCCAGCGGGCCCCGCGTCGCGGGTGGCTCGCTGGGCGGTTCGGCGTAGAGCCCGGAATCCACCGAACAGCCGTCGAACGATTCGCCGGAAATCCGGGAATCACCGCGCGAGAAGCCTGCTGAAGAAAGAGCACTGGCGGACGCCCGCCACGGTGGCGAAGGCCATCCGCAATGGGCCGCTCCCGGTGGATATGAGCAGCGAGAACGATCTCGCCGTCGTCGTCCGGCCGTACCCCTGCTGAGCCGCGACCGGGTCAGGATCGGTGCGCGTCGTCGAGGATCCGTTCGGCGAGGCGGCGGGCCGCCGCGGCCGGGTGGGTCTCGGGCCGGGTGGCGCCGACGGCCAGGGCGCCGTCGATGAGCAGGAGGAGTTGGTCGGCGGCGTACGCCGGTTGCGGGTGCTCCAGCTCGCGCAGCTCCTTTTCCAGGAGATCGTGCACGCGCTCGCGATATCGGCGGGCGACGTCGTGTCCCGGGTGGCCGGGGTCGGCCAGGGCGAGTTCGGCGGCGAGGTAGCGGCAGCCGCGGAAGTCCGGTTCCCCGATGACCTCGCCGAGCCAGTCGAAGACGGCCAGCAGGCGATCGCGCGGATCGGTTCCCGCCGCCCGCATGGTCTGCCGGTAGGCGGCCTCGTCCTCGGTGGCGGTCAGCCGCAGGACTTCGGTGATCAGCCCGTCCTTGCCCCCGAAATGTTCGTAGAGCGAGCGCCGGGCCACGTTCGCGACCTTCAACAGGGCATCGACGCCCACCCCCACACCCTGCTGGTAGGTGAGCTGCTTGGCCGCCGCCAGCAGGCGGTCCCGTGGTCCTGGCGTGGTACGTGCGGTCACGGCGGTCAGTCTACTTGACGGGTAGATCGACCGGTCTATATGGTCGATAGACCGAATGGTCTATCTATCAGGAGATCGGGCATGTCACCTCGTACGACCGCCGACATCATCGACCGCTTCAACCGCGTCTTCATCGACCACGACGCCGCGGCGCTCACCGACCTGATCGGGGCGAACTGCGTGATGGAGGCCATCCAGCCGGCCCCGGACGGCGCCCGTACCGAAGGACGTGCCGACTGCCTGGCCTTCTGGCAGGCACTCGCGGCCGACCGGAGCACCCGGTTCGAGCCCGAGGAGGTCACCGTCTCCGGCGAGCGGGCGACGATCCGCTGGCGGTACCACTTCGGCGACGACCCGTCCGATTCGGTACGCGGCGTCACCCTCCTGCGGGTCAGCGACGGCCTGATCGTCGAGGCCCTCGGCTACAGCAAGACCGGCGGTGTGCCGCCGGCCGCCGAGCGCACCGCCCGCGAGGTGCTCGACCGGTACAACGACGCGTTCCGGTTACACGACCCCGAACTGCTGAACGACCTGATCGCGGACGACTGCGTCATCGAGGACTCGGGCCCGGCCCCGGACGGGGCGCGCCGCGAGGGCGGCCGGGCGTGCCTGGCGCGGTGGTCCGAGCTCGCGGGCAACCGCGCGCTGCGGTTCACGCCGGAGACGGCGGAGATCCATGGGGACCTCGCCGTCCAGCCGTGGTCGCTGCAGTGGGGCGACGGCGCGCAGGACCGGGTCCGTGGCGTGAACCTCATCCGGATCCGCGACGGCCGGATCGTCGAGGCGCGCGGCTACGTGAAGTCCTGACGCGGACGAGCGGCCGGGCGCCTGTCCTCAGCCCTTCGCACGGAGGTTCCTGACCACCGCGGCGACGACGGGGTCGGAGACGTCCACGTCGCCGGACACCTCGATGATGTACCGGCCCACCCGCAGGACCCATGAGTCCTCGGCTCGGTACACCTCGTCCGCGCCCGACGGGGATCCGCGCTCCCCGTCCAACAGCCTGTCGGCGTCCTTCGCCGTGGCGGCCACCCAGATCACGTCGACATCGACGTCGTCGGCGTCGCCTTCGTCGCCGACGGTGAAGGTGCAGGTGGTCCGGAACCGCTTCTCCGTCCCGAACTGGACGTACGGGTTGGTGTGCATCGTACGGGCGGCGCTCACCCCCCGGACCCCTCGAAGCAGGGTCCGGCAGCCGGGCCACTCCTCCGGCCGCACGCCGCCGAACTCCACCGGCCCGGTCGTCGGCACCGAGTCATAGGCGATCACCGTGACCTTGGCTCGCACCGAGCTGCCGGCGGCCACCAGGAGCCGGCCGTCCACCGCGCCGACCACCACCGCTCTCCCCTCCGGCTCGACGGCGGTTTGCAGGGGCATGCCCTCGGCCGTGCCGGTGACGGGATCGACGACGGCCACCCAGAACCGCGGCAGCCCGATCTCGGTACGCGTCAGAGCGGTGACCGAGGCGTAGACGCGGTCGGTGGCGCTGATCCAGCTCACGTGATTCTCGGTCGCGGGGATCTGTCTGGCCTGACCGCTCGTGGTGTTCACCAGGGTGAACCACGATTCCTCCCCCGCCTTGAGCGAGGGGAGGAGGAGTTCTTCCCCCACGGTGATCGGCCGGCACGGGACGCATGGCACGACCGGATCCGCCCACTTTCTACCGTCCGGGCCGATGAAGGTCGCCATGTCGTCCCTGGCGAACACGGTGACTCCGCGCGCCACCGACGCGGTCAACTGGTAAGTGGACTCGCTCGGCTGTTCGTGCGTCCATCGCACCTGCCCGGTCGCCGGGTCCAGCGCGTGGACACGCAGCGTGTCGCCCCGGCAGTGCTCCGCGACCAAGGCCAGGCTGCCGTCGCTCGTCCCCTCCATCAGCGGCAGTCGCAGGAGGCAGCCGGGCTGCGCCGTCAGGTCGGCGGTCCACCGGTCCTTTCCGGTGCGAACGTCGACACCGGCGATCCGCACATCCTGCTCCTCTCCCCGTTGCGTCAGCAGGACGCCCTTGCCCGCCGAGAGCCCGCCGCCGGAGCGCAACGCGCCGTAGCGCAGCACGTCCTGCCCGCCGACATCGAGCGACCGCTGCCAGAGCAGGCGGCCCGTGCCGGTCTCGAGCCCCACCACACGACCGCCGTCGCCGCCGTCGGTGGAGACGACGACGGCGCCGCCGGTGACCGCGAACCCCTCCGTGTCCCGTCCCGGCTCGCGGTAGTGCCACTCCTCCTCGCCGGTCGCGGCGTCGAGGGCGGTGACGCCGTGCGGCGCGACGGCGAGCAGTCGCCCGTCGCTGACCAGGAGGGCGCTACCGGCCTGGTCGCCCACGTCGTCCATCGTGAGGTCGGTGCGCCACGCCTCCCGCAGGATCCCCGGTGCCGGCCCGCGGGCGGACGGCGTCCCGCGGGGCGCGTCGCCGATGACGTGGTCCACCTCGACATCGGGGGGCGGTTTCTCCTCCGGCGCGACCAGCGCGCAACTCCCGAGAAGAGACACCAGCGACAGGGCGAGCCCGATCCTCCTGATCACGCGGGAACCGTAGGACAACCGTCTTCAGATTCCCTTCATCCCCGGACGCTCTCCGCAGACGAGGCACCGCACCTGTATCGGGCCTGAAACGAAGTGAAAGCGCGGATGGCTACGGTCCTCAGGTCGGCGGGACCCGCCGGGTGACGAGGAAGGTCTGGACGCATCCGGCGTCTCCTGCAAGAACGGCAGCGCCTTCGGCAACGTCGTCCTCTTCCGCATCGCGAGCAGCGTCCTCGGCAACTGGCAGCTCCCCAACCCGATCGACAAGGAGCACCGCACGCTCCTGTGCGTGAAGGCGACGAACTACGCCATGGTCGCCTGCGCCACGCACATCTCCTGGGGAGCCGGTGACCAGGCCGCCCAGGTCGCGGCGGTCGCCGCCCGGATCAGGACGTACCGCGACCAGGGTTACCGAGCGGCTCAGGTGCCGCTCAGGGTGGTGTAGACGGTGGCGGCGATCTCGCCGAGGGCCTGCCCGGTGCGGGCGGAGATCTCCCGCTGCGCCTGCTCGCCGTCGGCCGGCATGCCGACGAAGGCGGCGAAGGTCAGCAGGCGGCCGTCCGGCAGCTCGACGTACCCGGCCAGGGCCTTGCGCACCATTCCGGCGCCCGCGCCGGCGAGCATGCTGGTGCCGGTCTTGGCGTGGACGTGCCCGGCGGCCGGTGAGTCCGGCTGGACGTCACGCAGCGAACCGTCCCTGCCCAGGATCGGCAGCGCGTCGCGGTAGCCGGTGAAGTGCGGCCGGCCCGCCATGTAGGCGAGGAAGCGGGTGAAGTAGCGCGGGGTGTAGGTGTTGTCGGCCGAGCCGGACGGCGCGGGGTCCAGGCCGGCGGCAGTGAAGAGCTCGTGCCGCACCCGCCGACCGGCCTCCTTCGCGTCGGCGGGGTCGCCTCCGGCGATGGCGCCCACCAGGTAGGGCCAGGTCTCGGTGTGCAGGTTGGAGCTCACCTTCAGCATGGGCTTGAGCTGCTGCGGCAGGGGCGGCCCCGCGTACTCCGCGAGGAGCCTGCGCTCTCCCGTGCCGGCCTCCCCCTGCTCGACGCGCACACCGGCCTCGCCGAGCACCTTCGTGAACAGGAATGCGGCGAAGACGGCCGGCTCGGGCACGAAGTACGCCCGGAACAGCCCGTCGCCGCCGGCCGGGACGTCGCCCGTCAAGGTGACCGTGCGCGATCCATCGGGGTGGCGCTCGTCGCCGGTGAAGGCGAGCGGGCGGGCGGAGGCGGCGTCCGCGATCGTCCGCACCTCGTTGACGATGCGGACATAGTCGGTACGCGGACCGATGCCCAGGACGGCGGGCTGCCCCGGGCGGCGTCCCGGCTCGACCGTGACGTCCACGACGTTGTCGTTGACCATGACGGGCGAGATGGCAGCGGTGACGTTGTTGGCCAGTCTCTCGCTGCCCTCGCGGAACAGCGAGGTGTCGACCAGGACGCGGCCCTCGACGCGCTTGACGCCCGCCCCCGCGATCCGGGCGGCGAGCCGGCGAAGCTCCCGCAGCGGGTCGCCGCCGATGGGGCCCGCGCCCGGGGTGGCGCCGTAGGTGTGGTCGGGGTCGGGCAGGAGCAGGCCGCCGTCGCGGCGCAGCCGTCCTGACAGCAGCAAGTCACCGGCGGCGACCAGCACCAGGTCGCCCTTGAGTGCCCCGCCGCGTACCGGGCCCGTGCGGTACACGCGGGTGACCGGACGCCGGTCGGCGCCCAGCGCCAGCAGCGCCGTCCCGCCGACGAACACCTTGGACGACGACCCGGCGACGAACAGGTCGCCCGCGTTGAGCTCGTAGACGGACTCCCCGCTGTCCGGGGCGTAGAACTCCGCGCCCCACCGGGCGTCACGGAACTCGGGCCGGGCCATGATCTGCTCGATCCTGGCCGCCAGCGTGGCGTTCGCGGCCGGCCCGGTGGCGGAGCGGGCGGGCCGGGCGACGGCGGGCACCGTCGCGGTCGCCAGCGGGATCGTGCCCAGCAGGCCGAGCGCGGACCGGCGGGACATCCGGAAGGAGCGCCCGTGGGCGGGATTCGGGTGCGGCAAGGTGCCCTCCTCTGCTCGTCCGGCCGGACCGCTCGTGCCCGGCCGGTGCGGTGCTGCCGATCCAAGAAGGTGGCGTGTTTCCTCGCTGTTTCGCCGCCGCCGACCGGCGTGCCCCCGCGCGTGACGGAAACGGCGGGGAAACATCCGCCGGTGCAGAAAGAAGGTCGGCATACGGGCCCGGGAGTGTGTTCCCCTCACAGGAAGGATCTTCGACGTGAATCGTGTCGCAGTGACCGTCGCGGCCGGACTGGCATGCGTGCTGATCGCGCAGGGCCTCGGTCCCGCGACGTCCGCCACCCGCCCCCGGGTCGGCGACGTCCAGCGGGCGCTGGACGAGGTGGCGGAGGTCGCCGGGGTGGTGGGCGTCATCGGCGAGGCCTACCACGACGGCAAGCGAGTCGGGCGCGGGTCGGCCGGCTCCCGGCTGATCGACGGCGCGGGCGGCGCCATCCCCTCGGACGCCCGCTACCGCGCCTGGTCCCAGACCAAGCGCATGACCGCCACCGTGCTGCTGCAACTGGTCGAGGAGGGCAGGCTCGACGTGGACGACACCCTCGGCGCGGTGCTGCCCAGCACGTCCGAGCGGGATCTGGTCGAGCGGGCCGGCGAGATCACCGTCCGCCAGTTGCTGCACCACCGCTCCGGCATCCCCGACTACACCGGGCCCGGCACAACGGACCTGCGCCCGTTCGACGACCTCACCACCCGCCACACCTGGACGGACCTGGCGAAGATCTCCCGCGGCCGAGCACGGACGAGCGAGCCGGGCGAGCAGTACGCCTACGCCAACATCAACTACATCCTGCTCGGCGCGGTCATCGAGAGGCTGACCGGTGACACCCTGGCCGCCCAGTTCGACCGGCGGCTGTTCCGGCCGCTCGGGATGGCCCGGACCTACCTGCCGGTCAGGCCGGACGAAGGCATCAGGGGCCCGCACGGGCACGGCTACCTCCCCCAGCCCGGCGGTGTCGCGCGCGACGTCGACCGGATCAACCCCACCTCCCTGTGGGCGGCCGGCGGGGTGATCTCCACGGCACGGGACCTGACCACGTTCTACCGCGCCCTCGCCCAGGGCCGGCTGCTGCCGGCGCACCTGCGTGACCTCGTCGAGTACCCGGACGGCAGGCAGTCGGTGTGCGGCGGGACGGTCGGGCTCTCCACCGGCTCCGGTCCGGGCGGGAACACGGTCAGCTTCACCTCCGCCGACGGACGCCTGCAGTTCGCCGTGGGCGCCACGACGAGCACGCGCGACCAGCCCGCGCTGCGCCCGGCCCTCTTCCGGGCCGCCGAAGCCGTGCTCTGCCCCGGCCGCTGACGCGCACGGAAGGGTCCACTCCCCGCCCGGTGTCAGCGTTCGATCATCTGCATCTGCGCCTCGTTGTGGTGCCCGCCGGCGGCCGGGGGCAGGCTGTCGAGCGTCGCGAGCTGCTCGGCGGTCAGTTCGACGGCGTCGGCGGCGACGTTCTCCTCCAGCCGCGAGACCCGCTTGGTGCCCGGGATGGGGGCGATGTCGTCGCCCTTGCTCAGCAGCCAGGCGATCGCGACCTGCGCGGGCGTCAGGCCGGCCGCGGCGGCGATGGCTTGCACCTCGTCGGCGAGCGCGAGGTTGCGCCGGAAGTTCTCGCCGGTGAAGCGCGGGTTGGTCGCCCGGAAGTCGTCGGGGCCGAAGTCGCTTTCCGAGCGGATCGTCCCGGTCAGGAAGCCGTGGCCGAGCGGGGAGTAGGCGACGAAGCCGATGCCCAGCTCGCGCAGCAGCGGCAGCACCTGCTCCTCCTGGTCGCGGGTCCACAGCGAGTACTCCGACTGCAGCGCGGTGATGGGGTGGACCGCGTGCGCGCGGCGGATGGTGTCCAGCCACGCCTCGGACAGGCCGATGTGGCGGACCTTGCCCTGCCCGACCAGTTCGGCCACCGCGCCGATGGTCTCCTCGATCGGCACCTTCGGATCGACCCGGTGCTGGTAGTACAGGTCGATGTGGTCGGTGCCCAGCCGCCTGAGCGAGCCCTCGACCGCGGCGCGGATGTTGGCCGGGCTGCTGTCCAGGTTCCAGGGGCCGCCGCCGGCGTGGGAGACCAGGCCGAACTTGGTGGCGATCACCGCCTGATCGCGGCGGCCCTTGAGCGCCCGGCCGAGGAGTTCCTCGTTGGCGTACGGGCCGTAGATCTCGGCGGTGTCCAGGAACGTGACGCCCAGGTCGAGCGCGCGGTGCACGGTGCGGATGGACTCGGCGTCGTCGCTGCCGGCGCCGGTGTAGCCGTGGGACATGCCCATGCAGCCCAGCCCGATGCGGGAGACCTCCAGGTCGCCCAGCCTGATGTGCTTCATGATCACCTCTCGGGGATGAGTTCGATGGTCGCGGCCCGCGCGCCGGGATTCACGACGCTGCCGATGACGCCGTCGCCGTAGCGGCGGTACTTGGTGCGGTAGACCCCGTCGATCCGCTCGTGCAGGGCGGGATCGGCGGCGGCGAAGGTCACCTCGGCCGCCACGCCGCCGGCCGAGACGCGGCCCCGGCGCAGGGTCTGGGCGCCGCGGTACCAGGCTCCGGCCGGGCCGTTCATGCAGCGGACGTACAGCGCGTCGCCGACGCGGACGACCCAGATCGTCACCGAGTCGCGCAGGCTGCCGTCGGCGCGGCGGGAGGCGAGGTCGAGTTCGTCCGCCTCGCCGATCGCGGTGAGCTCGTCGCCGGTCCAGGTGGTCATGGTGCTCCTTGTGGCTGGATGAGGACCTTCAGCGCGGTGCGGTCGTTCATCGAGCGGTAGCCGTCGGGCGTCTGCTCCAGGCCGACCGTCCGGTCGAAGACCCGGCCCGGTTCCACCGTGCCGTCCAGCACGCCGGGCAGCAGTTCGGCGATGTAGGCGCGGACGGGTGCGGGGCCGCCGGTCAGGGTGACGTTCGGGCCGAACAGGCTGCCGAACCCGATCGGCGCGTCGTCGTACTGCGGCACGCCGACCCGGCTGATCACCCCGCCGGGACGGACGATGCCGAACGCCGTCTCGTAGGCGTCCAGGTGACCGACCGCCTCCAGCACCGCGTGCACGCCCCGGCCGCCGGTCAGCTCGCGCACCCGCTCGACGCCTTCCGGCCCGCGCTCGGGCACCACGTCGGTGGCGCCGAAGTCGATCCCGAGCTTGGTGCGCTCGTCGTGCCGGCCCATCAGGACGATCCGCTCGGCGCCCAGCCGCCGCGCCGACAGCACCGCCAGCAGCCCGACCGCGCCGTCCCCGATCACCGCGACCGTGCTGCGCGGGGTGAGGCGGGCCTGCCTGGCGGCGTGGTGGCCGGTGCCGTACACGTCGGCCAGGGTCAACAGCGACGGCAGCAGCTCGCTGTCCTCGCCGACGGGCAGCCTGACCAGGGTGCCGGCGGCCTGCGGGACGCGGATCGCCTCGGCCTGCCCGCCGCCGACGCCGCCGGCGGCCCAGAAGCCGCCATTCGGGCAGGAGGTGTGCAGGCCCTCCCGGCACAGGTCACAGGTGTTGTCGGCGTACGCGAACGGCGCCACCACCAGGTCGCCCCGCCGGAGCCCGGACACCTCGGCGCCGAGCTCCTCGATCACGCCGATGAACTCGTGCCCCATCGGGACACCCGGCCCAGAAGCGGGCCCAGAGGCGGGCCCAGAGGTCGGCATCGAGCGGTACGGGTGCAGGTCGCTGCCGCAGACGCACGAGCGCACGATGCGGACGATCGCGTCGGTGGGCAGCCGCAGGACCGGGTCGGGCGCGTTCTCCACGCGCACGTCGCCGGCGCCGTACAGGAAGGTGGCTCGTATCAAGGTTCGTTCCGTCTCTCGTCTTCGTCTCGGGCCTACCCGTGGGCGGGTCAAGGTCCGGGTTCGCCGGAGGTAAATCCGTCCAGGCCCTGCCTGGCCTCCCATCCAACGCGCCGCGGCGGGCCGGCGGCAGGGTCTGCTGTTACAGGTAACGGCAGAACCCCTCAGCGGTCAGCGGGCACCGGTGACCGTGACGGCGAGGCCGGGGGCCGCGGCTCCGGCCAGTTCGGCGGCGTCGGCCCGCGCCGCGTCCTCGGCCACCACGATGCTCACCCGATCGGGTCGCATGGCGGCGTGGACCACGGCGTGGCGAGCGGCCACGGCCTCGTACGCGGCGATCGCCCCGGTGGGCAGGGCGCCGTGGAAGTCGGTCCCGACGAAGCCGCCCGGCCGCACGCCCCGCCCGGTGGCGACCTCCAGGGACAGCACGTTCGACGGGCGGCGGTGCCGCTCACCGCCGGTGACCACGTCCTGGAACAGCGTCAGCGCGCCGGCGGTGGTGGCCGCGGTGAGCGTGATCCGCCAGCGGACGGTCCCCTTCGTGGACGCGTCGTGGATGTCGCCGGTCAGCAGCCGGTCGTCGGCCGTCAGCGACCGCCACAGCGCCAGCGCCTCATCGGTGCGGCTCCGGTCGGCGAAGACGGTGAAGGTGACGGCGTCCGCCGTGATCCGGCCGGTGATCGCGCGGCGCCGGGCGACGTACCGCCGCAGGCCGTCGGCCAGTTCGGTCACGCGGGCGGCCGGCGTGCCGTCCTCGACGAGCAGGGTGCCGCTCGCCGTGCCGGCGAAGGGCAGCGTGTTGTTCCTGGTCGTGTGGATCTTCGTGACGTCCGGCGTCCCGGCCCAGTCCGCTTCGAAGGTCGCGGCGAGCGCCGTGCCCTTGTCGAGGGCGCAGCCGCCCGGCGGGAACAGGCCCCGCAGGAACGCGATGATCAGCGGTCCGTCTCGTCGCAGAGTCGTTCCCCCAGGTCGCGGTCGGCGCTGCTCGCCGAGGAGCACCGTAGCAGGCCCGTCACTGGTAACGCTTGATCACTCCGTCGGCGAGGGTGTCCACGGCGGCGGCGAGGCTGGTCCCCGCGGCGTCCAGGCGGGTCAGCAGCAGGGTCACCTTGACGGTGTCCTGGGTCAGCGGGGCCGCCAGCACCTCGGCCACGGCGAGCTGGTACGAGGCCCGCACCCCGGGCTTCTTCGCGCCCCGCGCGGCCTCGGCGGCGGCGCGCGGACGGGTGGGCAGCAGCCGGGCCGCCTCGGTGAGCTGCTCGATGCCGGCCGACAGCGCCTGGAGCAGGCGCACGAACGACGGGTCGGGCGGCGCGGCGTACAGGTGCAGTTCCCTGACGAAGTCCCGTACCGCGTCGAGGACGTCGTCGATGGCGCGGGAGAAGCGGAACAGGTCCTCGCGGTCGATGGGCGAGGTGAGGCTGCGGCGCATCTGGCCGACCAGCGCCGCACGGGCCTCGTCACCCTCGTGCTCCACCTCGGCCATCCGCGCGCGGGCCGCCGCCGGGTCGATCTCCCCGGTGGCCGACGCCGTGGCCAGCCCCACGCCCGCCGCGGTCGCGCCGAGCTGCGTGATGATCTGCTCGGTCAGGATCCGGTCGGTCCGCCCCGACAGATCACGGAACAACGACCTCACCGCGCCACCCCGCCAACCACGGCGCCGGCCACCGCGGCGCAGGTCAGGGCCATGGGCAGGGTGAGCAACCAGGCCGTTCCCAGGTGAAGTACCGCTCGCCATCTCACTCTCCTCGTTCCGCGGGCCAGGCCGGTGCCGATCATCGCGCCGGACAGGGACTGGGTCATGCTGACGGGGGCGCCCAGCAGGGCGGTGCCGAGCACCACGGCGGCGCCCGACGTCTCGGTGACCACGATCGCGCTGGTGTCCGCCGCGGCGAGCCCGCCGCCGATGCTGGCCGCGAGCCGGCGCAGGCCCAGCACGGCCCCGGCCAGGAAACAGCCGGCCAGCAGCGCCTGCGCCCCGACCGACGTGGCGGCCAGGCCGGGGGTCACCGCGTGGACGGCGGCGTACACGGCCAGCAGCTTCTGGCCGTCGTTCGCGCCGTACGCCACGCAGGTCGCCAGGAAGGCCGCGACGTGCATGCGGCGCAACCGCTCCCCCGCCCCCTTGCGCGCCGGCAGGATCCCGACCAGCCAGGTGACCGCGCGCGCGGCGAGCATCCCCGCGAACGGCGCGACCGCGGCGGCGGCCAGCACCGCCGCCACCAGGGACCAGTCGACCGCGGCCCCGGCCCCCAGCCCCGCCCCCGAGACGCCGCCGATGAGCGCGAGCGTCAGGCTGGTGGGCAGCCGGCAGGTGGCCAGGACCACGGTGACGAGCACCGCCGCCGCGATCCCGGCCAGCAGCGGCGCCTGGTCGCCCTCGAACGACACCAGCCGCGTGCTGAGCGTGGCGGCCACCGCCGTGCCCACGGCCAGCGGCGCGGCCACGACCGCCAGTCCCAGCAGGAGCAGGGCGGTGATCGGCCGCAGGCCGCGTACCCGCAGCCCGAGGCCGATCACCGCCCCCGCGTCGTTGAAACCGGTGAACAGGGCGAACAACGCCGTCGCGACCAGCGCCGTCAGGAGGGCCCTCCCGGGCTGGTCTGGGAGCCGGCGCCGCTGTCGCTGACCGGCCCGGTCGCGCCGGAGTCACGCAGGTCGTTGCCGGTGTACCAGGTGCCGGTGCAGGCGGCGGTGACGGACAGGCCGTAGGCGGCCTCGTTCCCGCTGCCCCGCCGCCGCACGGTGTTGCCGACCAGGCTCGTCCGGTTGGCGTTGTTGCTGACCCGCAGCCCCGCGACCGTCCCGGCCGTGACGCCCGCGCCGAGCACGGTGTTGTCCCGCACCGCGACGTCGGAGATCTGGTCGGTGATGCCGATGCCGTACGCGCCGGAGTCCTTGATGATGTTGCCGGTGATCAGGCTGCCGTCGCTGCCGAGGTGGGCGACGATGCCCTCCTTGCCGGGCTGCTCGACGGTGTTGCCGGAGACGACCGTGCGCGGCGAGTTGTTGATCCGGATGCCGACGCCGTCGGTGCGGGCGGTGTGGTTGCCGGACACGATGGCGTGGTCGGTGCGGAAGACGGTGATGCCCTCCATCTTGACGTCCTGGATGGTGTTGCCGTCGATGACCAGGCGGCTGGTGCGCGACTCGTTGAGCCTGCCGACGCAGATCGCGGCGTCCGTCGGACGGCCGGCGGCCTCCTGGACGCCCGTCAGCCCGCGCAGGCTGTTGCCGCGCACGATGATGTTGGCGCTGGGCTGCACCCCGGCGGGGCCGATCTGGATGCCGCCGCCGCCGTTCACGATCTGGTTGCCCTCGACCAGCGCGTCCAGCCAGTCGTAGACGCGGATGGCCCACTCGGTGCAGCCCTCGGCGTAGTTGCCGACCACGCGCAGCCCGGTGTGCTGGTGCCCGTTCGGGCCGCCGTGGGAGCCGGCCAGCCGGGGGAAGGACGGCAGGGTCTCCGACGGGCCGCAGTAGCACCCGCTGACCTCGATGTCCTGGCAGCCGTAGAAGTCGGGGGCGCCGAACAGGCCGAAGTGGCTGGGTCCGCCGGCGTAGTCCATCTGGATGGCCTCGGAGTAGCCGCGGTTGCCGTCGGGGTCGGAGAAGCCCAGGAAGCGGCAGTTGACGACCCGCGCCGACTTGACGCCGCACAGCTCGATCGCGTGGTGGCGCTGCACGTCGCGGATGGTCACGTCGTAGACGAGGATGTTGGTGCCGTGGCTGAGCCCGAAGCCGGCCCCGCTGGCGCCCACGGCTCCGGCGTTGACGTCCCACACGCCGCCCTGGATGACGATGTCGGACTCGCCGTCCCACTTGGTGGCGGTGAAGTCGCCCAGGACGCCGTTGCCGAGGAGGGCCGGTCCCGCCGTGCGCTTGACCACCGTGGCCGGGGTCGCGAGGACGGTCGTCTTGGAGAAGACGCTGAGCATGGTCGAGACCAGGTAGGTGCCGGGCGGCAGGTAGACGGTCTTGCCCTTGCCGGCGTTGAGCGCGGCCTGGATGGCGGCGGTGTCGTCGGTCGCGCCGTCGCCCACGGCTCCGTGGTCGCGGACGTTCACCACGAGGGGGTCGGCGACCACTGCGGGGGACGCCGACCCCGACGGGCTGGACGGCGGGGTCGGCTGCTCCGAGGGGGTCTCCTGCGGGGCGGGGGACGCCGCGGCGGTGGCCGCCGTCGCCATCGCGGCGGCGGAGGCGGTGCCGCCGACGACGGCGAGGCGGAGCAGGTGACGCCGGTCTAAGGGCTGCATGTCGGTTCTCTCCAAACGGTGTGAGGGAGGGGCTCAGCAGGGGTCGGGGCCTCGGGTCAGCGCGCCGGGAGGTACAGGTGGACGTTGCGGTCCGCCACGGAGCCTTCCGCGCCGCGCCGCCCGGCGCGCACGCCGTCGTTGTAGGCCAGCTCCCGGTGCAGGGCGGCGAGCTGGACGGGGTCGGCCAGGTCTCCGGAGACGCCGGCCGGGGCGGCGTGGTCGATCATGGTGCTGGTCAGCCGGATCTCGCCGGTCGGCTCGATCGCGATCTCGATGAGGCGGGCCTGGCTGGGCCAGTCCGTGATCGAGGCCGTGGTCACCTCGTACAGCCCGCCGCCGCCCGGCCCGAAGTGAGCGGTGACCCGGTTGGCGTGGTGGTGGCCGTTGAGCCAGAGCACGACGTTCGGGCAGCGCAGGGCCGTGGCCAGGACCTCGGCGGCGTAGGCGCGGTCGGCCTCCTGGTCGGGGCAGACGCCGTACCGGTTGTTCATCGAGGCGGTCGCGTGGTGCGAGGCCAGCACCACCAGCGGGCCGTCCGGCCCGCCGGCCCGGGCGAGCTGGTCCTCCAGCCAGGCGAGCTGCCGCTGGTCCATGCTGCCGTCCCAGTGGCCGGGAGGGTGGTTGGTGTCCAGCGTGAGCACCCGCAGCCCCGGCACGGGGTCGAAGGCGTGGTAGCCGGTCCCGTCGCGCAGGTTCTCCTCGGTGAACCCGTGGCCGAGATGCCTCCTGATCAGCTCCGTCCGGCTGGCGAAGGCCCGCTCCGGCACGGCCGGGACCGGGCGCGAACGGCCGGAGAACAGCGCGGCCGGCTCGGCCAGCAGCGTGTCGAGGCCGCCGGGAACGCCGTCGGGCAGTTCGACCGGTTTGCGGGGGCCCGTCACGAGGTCACCCAGGCTCGCCTGGCCCGCGCTGGCACCACCGATCAGCAGGTCATGGTTGCCCAGGCAGCCGAGCCAGGGGTGGCCGAGCGGAACGGCGGTGAACGGGGCGGACGCCAGGTCGAGCAGCCCCGGATGGGTGGGAAAGCCCCATCGCCGCTTGTACCGGTCGTCGCCGGGGTCGGGCCGCCAGTACCAGTCGTCGTCCCAGTCCGGGCGCTGCGGGCCGTGGTAGGCGGGCGCGAGCCGTACCTCGCCGCCGTCGAGGAGCGCCAGGTAGGCGTCCAGCTCGTTCGTCTGGCCGTTGTCGATGTTGTCGCCGGTCACCACGCAGACGTCGATGGGCAGCCCGGCCAGGGTGGCGACCATCGACCTGACCGCGTGCGCGGTGAGCAGTTCCTGCGGGCGGAACACCCAGTCCACCGCGCCGCCCCATTCGGGCCGCCCGGCCCCCGACCGCATCGCGAAGTCGAGGCGGGCGGGCGAGCCGGGATCGACCACGTGCAGGTCGGTCAGGTGGGCGAGGGTGGCCACGACCCGGCCGCCGCCCCGGCCGGGGACGAGCGGCGGCGTGAAGTCCCAACGCGACCGGTGCGGCTCGGCGGGGCCGGGCCGCAGGCGCCGGTACGCCTCGTCGGTGCCCCCGCCGAGCGGCTCGCCCGGCAGCAGTGTGCTCATTTCACCGCTCCTGTGGTCAGCCCGCGGACGATGTGCCGCTGGAAGGCGTAGATCATCACCAGCATCGGGATGATGGCCATGACGACCCCGGCCAGGATGAGGTTCGGCGCCCGTTCCTCGACCGAGTTGAGCTGCGCCAGCCCGATCTGCAGGGTCTGCATCGACGGGGTGTTGGTGACCAGCAGCGGCCAGAAGTAGTGGTTGTAGGTGCCGATGAAGGAGTAGACGGCCAGCGTCCCGAGCGCCGGTCGTGACAGCGGCACCAGGATCGACCACAGGAACCGCAGGTGCCCGCAGCCCTCGACCTTGGCCGCCTCGTACACCTCCCTGGGGAAGGTCATGAAGAACTGCCGCATCATGAACGTGCCGAACCCGCTGGCCAGGAACGGCAGGATGAGCGCGGGGAAGGTGTTCACCAGCCCCCAGTCGGCCATGGTCAGGTAGTTCGGGATGATCGACGCCTCGGCCGGGATCATCATCGTGGACAGGAACAGCCCGAACGCGAACCGCCTGAACGGGAAGTGCAGGAACGTGAACGCGTACCCGGCCAGCACGGACGTCACGAGGATGCCCGCCACCACGCAGAGCGA
Organism: Nonomuraea sp. MG754425; assembly: GCF_021699195.1. Classification (GTDB taxonomy): domain Bacteria; phylum Actinomycetota; class Actinomycetes; order Streptosporangiales; family Streptosporangiaceae; genus Nonomuraea. The sequence goes on from NZ_SSXE01000002.1 coordinate 55,317, forward strand.
GACGACGATGCTGTTCAGATACTGCCGGGCCAGCGGCACCGCCTGCAGCACGCCGGCGAAGTTCTCCCAGTTCAGCCCGGTCGGGAAGAGCGCGGGCGGGAAGCGGGTGAGATCCTCCTGGGTCATCAGCGAGCCCGCGACCGTGTAGTAGAGCGGGAAGATGACGACCGCCAGCAGCAGGGTCAGCCCGGCCAGGATGGACGCCTTCCTCATCCGTAGAACACCTTCCGTTGCAGCAGCCGGAACTGGATGATCGTGATCACCATGACGAGCACGAGCAGCACCACGGCCTGCACGGACGCCAGGCCGTAGTCGCTGGTGCCGAAGGCGAACGCCGACTGGTAGAGGCCGTAGACCAGGGTCGTGGTCGCCCCGTCGGGGCCGCCGCCGGTGAGGATGTTGATCTCGCCGAAGGTCTGCAGCGAGCTGATCGTGGAGACCACGAGCAGGAAGAACATCGTCGGGCTGAGCAGCGGCAGCACGATGCGCCACAGCAGCGTCCAGCGCCCCGCGCCGTCGGTGCGGGCCGCCTCGAACAGCGACTCCGGGATGGCCTGCAGGCCGGCGGAGAAGACGAGCATGGCGTAGCCGAGGTCGCGCCAGACCGACACCAGGGCCAGGCTCGGCAGCGCCGTCGCCGGATCGGTCAGCCACTCGACCACCGGCAGCCCGGCCCAGTCGAGCAGGCCGTTGAACAGGCCGACGCTGGGGCTGTAGAGAATGTCGAAGACCACCGCCGCCGCGGCGGCGGAGAAGGCGAACGGCGTGGCCATCAGCGTACGGAAGAAGCCGATGCCCGGCACCCTGGCCTGCAGCACGAGCGCCAGGAACAGCCCGAGCAGCAGCGTGGGCAGCACGGTCAGCACGACGAACGCGAGCGTGACGAGCAGCACCCGCCGCAGCGCCGGGTCGGAGAAGAAGTCCCCGTAACGGTCCAGTCCGACGAACCCGGTGACGTTGCCGAAGATGTCGCTCGCGGCCACGCTCAGCCAGATGGTCCTGGCCAGCGGGTAGAAGCCGAACATCACGAACACCGCGGTGGCGGGCGCCAGGAAGCACAGTGCCACCACGATGTCCTTGCGCCGGTACCGCCCGCCGGGCAGGGAGGCCGTGCTCATGGTGTCCCCACCCACGTACGCCACAGCTCCTCGGCCGAGCTCGGCGGGGCGGCCAGCACGCCGTGCAGCGGCACGTCGTCGTGCGGGCCCTCGCGGTCGTAGATCAGCGCGCCGGACTCCCTGGCGATCAGCACGCCGGCCGCCACGTCCCACGCGTTGTAGTGGCCGGGCAGCACCACGCCCGCCGCCCGGCCGACGCCGACGGTGGCCAGCGCGAGCGCGCACGATCCCATGATCCGGGTGGCTCCGCAGGTGGCGGAGACCCGGGACAGGTAGTCGTACATGCCGGGCCAGGCGTCCTGCCGGGACCACTCGGTGAGCAGCACGCCGCCGGTGAGCGCGGCGTCCTCGGCGCAGCGCACCGGCTCACCGTCGATCCGGGCGCCGCCGCCGCGTACGGCGCTGAAGATCTCGCCGCGGTACACGTCGGCGACCACGCCCACCGCGGCGCCCTTCGCGTCGCAGGCGGCCAGGCTGAAGGCCACCCAGGGCACGCCGTGCACGAAGTTGGTGGTGCCGTCGATCGGGTCGAGGTACCAGGTCACCTCGGCCTCCCCGGCGTCGGCGCCGTACTCCTCGCCGACCACGCGATGGCCGGGCAGCAGGCGTCGCAGCTCGCCGCGGACGTGCCGTTCCACCTCCCGGTCGAACGAGGTCACCCAGTCACCGGCGTTGATCTTGGTCTCGGCGGTGGCGGGGTCGGGACGGCCGGCCGCGATCACCCCGACGGCCCAGGTGGCGAGTTCGACGGCCAGGTCGTGCCACTCCTCCAGCGGGGCGCTCATGCGACGCTCGGCAGGTCGTTGCTGATGAGACCCTCGACGCCGAGCGATCTGGCCCGTTCGGCGTCGGCGCGAGTGTCCACCGAGTACGTCCACACCTGGTAGCCGCGTTCGCGCACGGCCTGGCACACGGACTCGGGGAAGCCCTTCCACGGCAGGTTGATCGTGCTCGGCCGCAGCCGGTCGAGCAGGTCGGGCCCGGGTGGCTCGGTGCCGGACCAGGACAGGATGATCTCCGCGCCGGGCAGCGCGTCCCTGACCACGCCGAGCACGTCGGGGGCGCCGATGAAGCAGGAGCGGTCCAGGGCGTCGTAGCGGCGCAGGCTCTCGACGATGGCCGGGACCAGGGCGGGGTCCTTGCCGTCCACGACCAGCCGCAGGTCCACTTTCTCGGCGACCTCGTCCAGGGTGGCGATCCGGGCGTCGGGGTGCTCGGCGCAGCGCAGCTCGCGCAGTTCCGCCACGGTCAGCTCACCCACGGGCGACGGGCGTCCCCAGAAGCGTTCGAGTGTGCGGTCGTGCAGCAGCACCGGGTGCCCGTCGCGGCTGGCGCGCACGTCGAACTCCACCGCGTCGGCGCCCAGTTCGCGCGCCAGCCTCAGAGACTCGGTCGTGTTCTCCAGCAGTCGCAGGGGTGCGCCACGGTGACCAATCAGGATCGGCAAGGGGTCTCCTCGTCACTGTCCGACGGACTTGTTGTAGGACTCGATCGCCGGCTTGATGGCCGTCTCGGCGTCGGCGATGGCGGTTTCCGGCGTGGCCCGGCCGAGGATGACGCTCTCCACGATGTCGTTCATCTTGTCTCTGGCCTGCGGCATCGCGCCCATGAGGCAACCCTGCGCCGCGGGGACGTCGGCCGCCGCGCGCAGTTCCTCGGCGGGCTTGGCGAAGTCGGGGTAGGTCTTCAGCACCTCCTTGAAGGTCTCGGTCTCCTGGGCCTTGCTGTTGACCGCGATGTAGCCGGTGCTGGTGGACCAGGCGGCCTGGGCCTCGGGGGAGGCGAGGTACTTCAGGAAGTCGAAGGCGGCGTCCTGCTGCTCCTTGGGGTGGCCGGCGAGGGTCCAGATCGAGCCGCCGCCGTTGAAGACGCCGCCCTTCCCGGACTCGGCGTCGTCGGGCCGCACGTAGTTCGCCACGCCGACCTCGAACTTGGAGCCGCTGATGATGTCGCGCAGGTTCGCGGAGGTGAAGGGGAGCATCGCGGCCCGTCCGGCCTGGAACGCGGCGGAGGCGTCGGTGTTGTTACGCCCGACGTTGAGCGCCACGCCGTCCTTCACCGAGGTGGACCAGAAGTCGACGATGCCCTTGAGCGTCGGGGTGTTCCAGTTGACGGCGGTGGCCGCGGACGCCCGTCCGTTGCCCGCGTCGCAGTACTCGACCCCGGCGTTGGCCAGGAGTTGCTCGACGAGCCAGCCGTCGATGGAGGCGACGAAGCCGTACCGGCTGGTGGAGTCGCCGGACTTGACGGTGAGCTTCTTGGCGGCCTTGGCCATCTCGCCGAGTGTGGTGGGCGGCTTTTCCGGGTCGAGGCCGGCTTCCTGGAAGGCGTCCTTGTTGTAGAACAGCAGCGGGGCGGAGGCGTTGAAGGGCAGCGACTGCAGCTTGCCGCCCATCGTGTAGTAGCGGGCGATGCCCGGCTCCAGGTCGTCGAGCGAGAACCCGCCCGCCTGGGCGAGGTCGGCGAACGGCACGATGGCCTTGGTGTCGACCATCAGCCGGGTGCCGATCTCGAAGACCTGCACGAGGTTCGGGGTCTGCCTGGACTGGATGGAGGCGCGTAGCTTGGTCAGCGCGTCGTTGTACTTGCCCTGGTAGATGGCCTGGACCCGGATCTTGCCGGAGTTCTTGCCGTTGAAGTCCGCCACGAGCTTGGCGACCGCTTCGCCGTTCTTGCCGGCCATCGAGTGCCAGAACGTGACGGTCTGGCCGCTGAACCCATCGCCTCCTGCGCCGCAGGCGGTCACCGAGGTGACCATGACGGCGGAGACGGCCATGGCGATGCCGCGCAGGATCCTGCCGGGGGGCATTTGTCCTCCTGGGAGGGTGACGAGCGGCCGCTCCGGGCCACCCGCGAGGATGTTGCTTCGGTGCTACATCTAACAAACCAGATGTGAACTTCGCAATGGTTTTGTCGCAATGGCGTCCTGCATGTAACATTCGTCCATACCAGACGAGGCCGCAACGAGCAGGACCTGCCGGGATGAACACTCGGCGGTGCTGGGATGGACATGTTATGAAAACATCAATCCTGTGAGCATCCCGGGCGCCAGGGGCCGTGCCTATGCTCGTTTCGTCAGCAGATGATCACAGGAGAGCGATGTCTGAAATCAAGAACGGGCTGGGGAGCAAGCGGGCCCAGCGCCAGGCCGACATCGCCGAGTTCGTGCTCCAGAACGGCTCGGCCACGGCCGCGGACCTCGCGGAGCGCTTCGCCGTGAGCACCATGACCATCCACCGCGACCTCGACGAGCTCGAACGCCAGCGCATCGTGCGCAAACACCGCGGCGGCGTCAGCGTCCAGCCGTCGAGCATCTTCGAGTCCAACGTCGCCTACCGGATGCGCAGCGCCGTACGCGAGAAGCGCACGCTGGCGCGGCGGGCGCGCGAGCTGATCGAGCCCGGCATGGCCATCATGATCGACGGCTCGACCACCACGCTGGAGCTCGCCCGGCTGCTCGACGACGACATCCCGCTCACGGTCGTCACGAACTTCATGGGCGCCATCTCGGTGCTGCGCGACCTGCCCAACATCCGCCTGATCGCGCTGGGCGGCGAGTGGTACCGGCCGCACGAGTCGTTCCTCGGGGTGCCGTGCATCGAGGCGATCGACGCCCTGCGCGTCGATCTGCTGTTCGCCTCGATCTCGGCGGTGTCCGGCGGCTTCACCTACCACCAGGAGCAGGAGGTCGTGCTGGTCAAGCAGGCCATGATGCGCGCCGCCCAGCGCAGCGTCCTCATGGTGGACCACACCAAGCTCGACCGCGTGGCCCTGCACCGCGTCGCCCCCCTGTCGGCCTGGGACCTCGTGCTCACCGACGACGCCGCGCCCGAGCGCACTCTTCAGGAACTGCGCGATCAGGACATCCCCTACAACGTGGTGCCCTCCGAGGAGGACTAGCGCGCGAAGGGCCCCGGCGCGACCGTCTATGCTCCAGCCACGGGAACCGAGCACGGCGACGAACGGACACCAGTGGCGTACACACTCCAGGAAGCCGGGACGAACGGACCACGCGCAGAGCTGACGGCGGCATGAGCGGCATCGGCAGGTGGAGCCTCGGCAGCGGCGTCGTGCTGCTGGTCGTGGCCGTGCTGTGCGCGGTGCTGAAACTGATCCCGGTCGCGGTGATCACCGGGTGCCTGAGTGTGATCGCGCTCAGCATGGCCGGGTACGACGCGATCTACGCCTGGCTGGAGCGGGCGGACCTGCGCCGCCGGGCAGCCAGGGCCCGCCGGGACGACCGCCAGGGCCACTGACCGACGGGCGTGCCGCCCACTCGCTGACGCACCCGGGCTCATGACCGGCCCCTTCATGACCGGCCCCTTCACGACCGGCGCTGCCGGCATTTCTCCATGACGCGAGCCAGTTGCAGAGATATGGTTATTGCAACCGATATGCAAGTAGGAGTTCGGAGGACAGACGTCATGGGCCAGTACACCCTTCCCGACATGCCCTACGACTACGCGGCACTGGAGCCCGCGATCACCGGCGAGATCCTTGAACTGCACCACGCCAAGCACCACGCCGCCTACGTCAAGGGCGCCAACGACACCCTGGAGCAGTTGGCCGAGGCACGCGACAAGGGCGAGTTCGGCGGCCTGGTCGGGCTGGAGAAGACGTACGCGTTCCACCTTTCCGGCCACGTCCTGCACACGATCTTCTGGCAGAACCTGTCCCCCGACGGAGGCGACCGCCCCGACGGCGAGCTGAGCGCGGCCATCGCCGAGCACTTCGGCTCCTTCGACGCCTTCAAGAAGCAGCTCACCGTGGCCACCGCCACCGTGCAGGGCTCGGGCTGGGGCGTGCTGGCCTGGGAGCCGTTGGGCCGCCGGCTCGTGGTCGAGCAGGTCTACGACCACCACGGCAACGTCGGCATGAACACCACCCCGCTGCTCGTCTTCGACGCGTGGGAGCACGCCTACTACCTGCAGTACCGCAACGTGCGTCCGGACTACGTCGAGCGGCTCTGGGACCTGGTCAACTGGAACGACGTGATCGCCCGCTACGACGCCGCCACCGGCGCCTAGCCCGATGCCGGCGACGCCCGCCCGGCCCGAGCTTGGTCCGCGGGGCCAGACCGATGCGCTCTTCGGGCACAGCTTCTCCGATGTCCACGAACCCTGGCGCACCCTGTTCTCCACCCCCGCCTTCGCCCCGCAGCCCCACCTGGATTTCATCGACCGCGTCGAGCTGACCTACCGGCGGCTGCACGACGTCAACGCCGCCATCGACGACGTCGCCAAGTTCGTCGACGACCCCCGGCGCCTGGCCGCCTTCCACGAATGGGCGGGTGCGGTCGACGGCGGGCTGGCCGCCGTCGCCGGCATCCACTACAACCTGTTCCTGGGCAGCCTCGCCGACCACGGACGCTCCCTGACCGGCTACGAACGCCTCGAACGCATCGGCACCTTCCTGTGCACCGAACTCGGTTACGGCAACAACGCCGCCCAACTGGAGACCACCGCCGTACGCGACCGGGACGGCTTCGTCCTGCACACTCCCGGTCCGGCCGCCGCCAAGTTCATGCCCAACACCAGCCCGGCGGGCGGGCCGAAGACCGGCGTCGTCGCCGCCCGGCTCATCGTGGAGGGGGCCGACGAGGGCGTCATGCTGTTCCTCGTCCCGATGGACGCGCCCGGCGTCCGGGTACGGCTGCTGCAACCCCGCATCGGGCCCGCGATCGACCACTGCCTGACCACGTTCACCCACGTACGGCTCGGCCCCGACGCCCTGCTGCAAGGCCCCCAGGGCCGTTTCGCCCCCGACGGGACCTTCCGCAGCGACATCGGCAACCGCCGCCTGCGGCTGCTCGCCTCCATCGCCCGCGTGACCATCGGCAAGTTCTGCATGAGCGCCGCCGCGCTCGGCGGGGCCCGGCAGGCGCTCGCCCTCGCCGTCCGCTACGCCCACATCCGCCACGCCGCGGCCCTCACCGGCCGCAACGCCGACCAGGTGCCCTTGTGGAGTTACCGCTCCCACCACGCCCCGCTGCTGGAGGCGCTCGCGACCGCGTACGCCGCCACGCTGCTCCACCGCACCACGCTCGCCCGCTGGGAGGACGCGCTCATCACACCCGGCGCCGACCGCGAGGACGCCGAGATCCACGCCGCCCTCACCAAGGCGTGGATCACCTGGCAGGCCCGGCAGATCCTGATCGAATGCCGCGAACGCTGCGGAGCCCAGGGCCTGTTCCCCGTCAACGGCCTGGCCGACTACCTGGCCACCATCGAGGGGCCGATCACCGCCGAGGGCGACAACCTGCCCATCCTCGTCAAGGCCGCCGCTCACCTGATGATGGGCCACGAGGGCGGGTCGCCCGCCGGGCCACCGCCGCACACCTCACCAGTCGACCCCGACTTCCTCCAGTACGCGCTGCGCCAGGGCGAGGACCTGCACCGCCGGCGGGCCCGCGCCGCCCTGCGCGCCCCCGCCGAAGGAACCCTGTCCCGCTGGAACCACGCCACCGGGCCCGCGCTGCGGCTCGCCGAGGCCACCGCCGCCCGGCTGGCCGCCCAGTCCCTGCTGGACGCCGCGCGCGCCTCGCCCAGCGCGCGGGCCGCCGGCCTGCTGCTGACCCTGCACCGGCTCCTGGCCATCGGCCTGCTCGTGCCCCGGACCGGTGACCTCCTCGCCGCCGGCCACCTGCGTCCTGACCACATCGAGCAGTTGCACGCCGCCCGCGAACAGGCCCTCACCGAACTGGCCCCGCACGTGACGACGCTCATCGACGCCTTCATGATCCCCGAGGACGTCTTCGCCCGGCATCCGATCGCGCTGCCCGACTGGGACAAGTTCGTCGAACGCATCCCCGCGGCCCTGGCCGGACCTGCGGAATGACGGCGTCATTACTCTGCGTTTAAGTTACCTTACTCTTGGTTATCGCGAAGGGGGTGGCCGTCCCACCCCGACAACAGAAAGGCAGAGCCTCCATGAACGCCTTCTTCCTCGACAAAATGCACAAGATCATCCAGCTCCTCGACGACAACGGGGACGGCGCCCTGACCCTCGACGACTTCTACGGAGCCGCCGACCGCGTCACCCTCGCCTTCGGTCACACCCACGGCTCGCAGGCGCACCACCTCATCAGGGACGCCTACACCCAGATCTGGGACAAGACCTACGCCCCGATGGACTCCGACCAGGACAACATCCTCACCTTCGACGAACTCGTCGACGCCCACCACGACGCGCTCCACGACCCCACCACCGGCTACGAGCACTTCCGCCCCCTCGCCCAGGCGTTCCTCACCCTCGCCGACGGTGACGGCGACGGCGTCATCAGCCGCCACGAGTTCGTCCAGACCATGATCCACGCCTTCCGCCTGACCGAGGACGCGGCCCGCGACGCCTTCGACGCCCTCGACGAGACCGGCGGCGGCGACCTCACCCACGACCAGGTCCACCTCGCCGCCAAGGGATTCTTCTGCACCGACGACCCGGGCGCCTACGGGGCCGGCCTCTTCGGCCCCATAGCGCCCGTCCGGGCCTGAGCGCCCAGGCGCAGCCCGATCCCGGCGTGCGGCCCCGGCCCGCGCCCCCCGCACGCCGGGACGCACCCCCCACAGACAACCGGTGCCGGTCAGTCCGCGAACGGCTCGCGCCGCATCGACCGGCAACTCGTCAGCAGCGCGACGCCGAGCGGCGTGACCGTGTGGATCACGTGGCCGCCGGACCTGCGGCTGACGATCAACCCGGCCTCCCGCAGCACCTGGGTGTGCTGGCTCACCCCGGAGGGCGAGATCCCGTGGCGGCGGGCCAACTCCCCCGTGGTCGCCCCATCCACGGCGGCCCTCAGGATGGCGGCCCTCGTGGGCCCGAGCAGCCGCGCGTCCGGACGGCCGGACGGCTCCTTCGGCATGGCCAGCGGGTGGTCCCGCTCGATCGGGTACACCAGCACCTGCGGCAGGTCGGGATCGGCCAGCGGCACCGGCGCGCCCCAGCAGAAGTACGACGGGATCAGCACCAGTCCCCGCCCGTCGAGCCGCACGTCCCGATCGACCGGATGGTCCATGCTCAGCACTGGTGGCCGCCACCGGATGACCGGACGGAAGCCGGCCAGCAGGTGGCCCACCCCGCCGTCCAGGAAGGCGCGCCCGCGCCTGGCCCGGTCGGCGTCCACCATCCCCTGGATCTCGGACCAGTACGGCGCGACGGCGGCGTCGAAGTAGCCGCACATGGCGTCGCGCAGGTGGTGAAAGGCGTCCACGCGGCCGTCGGCCAGCCCCCACGCCCATGACGGCGTGCCCGTCCTGGTCGCCAGCTTGTCCAGTTCCCTGCGCAGCAGCGCGCGTGGCGTGCTCAGCACCGCGTCCACCCCGGCGCCCAGCCCGTGCGCGCCGTCGGGCGGGGTGAGGAAGTCGGGGAAGTACGAGGAGCCGGCCGGGAAGAGCGGGGACAGCACGCGGCGCACCATGCCGAGACCGTCGCGTCTGGCCAGGTCGTGGCGGGCCCGGCCGCGCCAGGCGGCGAACGACCCCCTGCCGTTGCGTCCCGCCAGCCGGAACATGCTGAGCGCGATCTCCCACAGCGGATCGGCTGTCGGGGCGATGCACGTACGGGCGAGGTCCTCGTCGGTGAAGTGGATGCGCAACATTGCCCGAGGCCGCCTCCCCACGTACTGGCTGGGCTTTTAAGCCCTGACTGCAATGCCTGGACCCGCGCGGGCCCCTCGATGACGATTGTCAGCCAACGGGGCGAAGCGGGTAAAGGGCAGGCGCATGGTGGTGCGGTTCCAGGTTCTCGGACGGGTCGGGGTCAGCGTCGGCGGGCAGCCACTCGATCTCGGGCATCGTCAGCGCGAGTTGCTCGCGGTCATGCTGCTGCGCGCGAACGACACGGTCACCGTGGACCGGCTCGTGGAGATCTCCTTCCCGGCGCGGGCGCCGTCCTCGGCCCGCCGCCAGATCCAGAACACCGTCGGACGGCTGCGCCGGGCGCTGGCCGGAGCCGGCTGCCCCGACGTGATCGCGACCGTGCCGGGCGGCTACCGCCTGCGGGCCGGGCCCGACACGCTCGACCTGCTGGAATGGGCCGCGCACGCCGAGGCCGGACGGCAGGCGGCGGCGCAGGGCAGGCGGCCGGAGGCCGTCCGGTCGCTGCGCCGGGGCCTGGCCCTGTGGCACGGCCCGCTGCTGGCCGGGATCGAGCACGCGGGGCTGACGGCCGAGACCGCCGGCATCGAGCAGGCCCGGGTCGCCGCGCTGGAGGAGTGCCTGGAACTGGAGCTGCAGCTCGGCCGCCACCGCGAGCTGCTGCCCGAACTGGCCGCGCTCACCGGCGAGCACCCGCTGCGCGAGGGCCTGTGGGCGCTGCGCATGCTCGCCCTCTACCGGTGCGGGTCCAAGGCGGAGGCGCTGGAGCTCTACCGGACGGCCCGCGCCACGTTCGTGACCGAACTCGGCCTGGAGCCCGGACCGCCGCTGCGGCTGATGGAACGAGCCGTGCTCACCGACGACGCCTCCCTGCACCTGGACCGGCCGCGGCGGCGGCCCTGCCAGTTACCCGCCGACGTGCCCGACTTCACCGGACGGGAGCGCGACGCGCTCGACGTGACCGCCGCGCTGCTCCCCCGTCAGGCGAGCCCCGCGGTGGCGGTCGCGGTCGTCGCGGGCCGGGCCGGGGTGGGCAAGACCACGCTCGCCGTGCACGTCGCGCACCAGGTGGCGGACCGCTTCCCCGACGGCCGGCTGTTCGCCCGGCTGCGCGCCGTGCCCGACCGGCGGGTGGAGCCGGGAGAGGTGCTCGCGGACTTCCTGCGCGCGCTGGGCGAGCCCGTACAGGACCTGCCCGACGGCGTGGACGGACGGGCGGCCAGGTTCAGGGAGTGCCTGTCGCGGCGGCGGGTGCTGGTGGTCCTGGACGACGCCCTCGACGAAGCCCAGGTCCGCCCCCTGCTGCCGGGCGGCGCGGGATGCGCGGTGCTGATCACCGCCAGGCCGCGGCTGGCCGGCCTGCCCATCACGGGCCGGGTGGAGCTGGAGGAGCTGGAACCGGCCCAGTCCGTACGGTTCCTGGCCAAGGTCGCGGGTCCCGACCGGCTGCGCGCGGAGCCGGAGGCCACCGCCCGCCTCGTCCGGCTCTGCGGGAACCTGCCGCTGGCGCTCAGGATCGCCGGCGCCAGGCTGGCCGGCCGCCCGCACTGGCGGGTCGGCCACATGGTGGACCGGCTGCGGGACGAGCGCCGCCGCCTCGACGAGCTGACCCACGGCGACCTGGCGGTCCGCAGCAACCTCGCGCTGTCCACCGCCGGGCTCGACCCGGCCGCGCTCCGGCTGCTGTCCGCGCTGGCCCAGGCCGACGCCCCTGAGCTCCCCGGATGGGCGGCCCTGGCGGTGAACGGCACGCAGGACCTCCTCGACAGCCTCGTGGACGCCCAGTTGCTCCAGGTCGCCGGGCACCTGCGCTACCGCCTGCACGACCTCGTCCGCCTGCACGCCCGCGAGCTGGCGGCCCCTGACATCACCCCCATGCTGGGCGGCTGGCTCGCGCTGACCGAGCGGGCGCACCGCGCGGCCCATGGCGGCGACTTCGCCGTCCTCCACGGGACCGCTCCCCGCTGGGACCCGCCCGGCTCGGAGCTCGCCGAGACCGACCCGCTGTCCTGGTACGAGACCGAGCGGCCGAACATCGTGGCCGCCGTCCGCCAGGCCGCCGCGCTCGGCCTCGACGAGCTCTGCTGGGACCTGGCCGTCAGCGCGGTCTCGCTGTTCCAGACGCGGGGCCACTACGACGACTGGGAGCAGACGCACCGGGTCGCGCTGCTGGCCACCCGCGCGGCCGGCAACACCCGCGGCTCGGCCGCCCTGCTCACCGGGCTGGGCCTGCTGGAGTCCTACCGGCACCGCTACGAGCCCGCCGCGGCCGCCGTCGAGGAGGCCCTGCACCTGTTCGAGCGCTGCCACGACCGGCACGGCTGGGCGCTCGCCCGCGCGGTGGCCGCCTTCACCGCGGGCATGCGGGGCCTGTACGCCGAGGCGGTCGCCCAGTGCGGTTCCGCGCTGCACGCGATCCGGGAGGTCGGCGACGCGGGCGCGGAGATCCTCGTGCTCAGGCTGCTCGGCCAGCTCCTGGTGGACGTCGGCCATCTCGACTCCGCCCGTCCTTACCTCGACGAGGCGCTCGCCGCCAGCAGAGCACTCGGCCGGCACACCCACCCCGAGGTCGTCTACCGCATCGGCGAACTGTTGCTCGGCTCCGGCCGGCTCGACGAGGCCGAACAGTCCTTCACCGACCTGCTCGCCACCGTACGCGACCTCGGCGACCTGCGCGGCGAGGCGTTCGCCCGCTACGGCCTGGGCTACCTGCACCTCGAACGCGACCGCCACGACACCGGCGAGGAGTACCTCCACCAGGCCATCGAACTGGCCGGCGCGGTGGACGAGCCGCTGGTCGAGGCCAAGGCGTGGCTGGCGCTCGGCGCGGCCAGCAGAGCCCGCCACGACCACGAGACCGCGCTGCGCCGGCTCAGCCGGGCGCAGCGGCTCACGACCGCCATCAACGCCCCCATCTGGCAGGCGCGCGTGCTGCACCAGCTCGCCGGGGTGCACAGCGAACGCGGCGCCGAGGACGCGGCGGCCTCGGCCCACGCGCAGGTCCGCGAACTGCTGGCCGCCATCGGAGCCACCGACCCGGACGTCCACGCCGGCGTCCCCGGCCGGCGGTTATGACCGGATGATGACGGCGATCGGCATGCTCGGAGCACACGAGCGCCCGGCGAGGAGGGCCTCGCGAAACGTACTCCAGCGGAAGGAACACGCGCGTGCGGACACCCAGACTGCAACGACCCTGCCAGGAAAGCTCAAGATCGTCCCGTCTCCGCCGGACGGCGCTCGCCCGTGTCACCGGCGTCGCCCTGGCGGCGACGGTCGCGACCGCGAGCGCCCTCATCTTCGCCCCGCCGGCTCAGGCATCGCCGAGCCAGTGCCGCCTGCAGAAGCTCACGATCAACGGCCAGCTTTCCGGCGCCAGGAGCGTCTGCCTTTCGGGCACGGGCAGGCATCAGGCCTGGGCCGTGTGTGCGGACGACGAATTCATCTGGGGGCCGCTGCGGAGCCCCGGCACGCATTTCTGGAACGTTTCGTGGGTCGAGTGCTCGCGTCTGGGGCTCTTCCGCAAGGCGAAGATCGTCGGCCAGTCGTTCACCAACAAGTAGCAGTGATCACGGGGTCAGGGCGCGGGGAGGCGCAGGGGTGGGCGGTGGGCCCAGGTGGCCCAGCGCCAGAGCCACTCCGCGGGGCCCTGGCGGTAACGTGACCAGAGGGTGCAGAACAGCCACTGGGCTGCCAGGATGGCTCCCGCCGTCCAGTACGCCGCCGTCAAGGAGTGGCCGATCGGCAGGCCATCGCGAGCAGCGCCATGAGCCGGCGCAGCAGGACCAGCCGCGGCCGGGGGACGCGGTTCGCGGCGGGCTCCATCAGTAGCGCGAACCCGACCCCGAACAGCAGGGAGAAGACCGGCAGCCCGAGCCAGGGATCCCACTCGCCCATGGGCCGCACCACGACGCCTCCCCCGCCGTCGCCACGGCACCGGCCGCCGATCCCGGAATGTGATCTTCACAGCGCATGCGCCCATCCTGCGGACCCGGCCCGGCGCCCGCCTCGGCCGCAAGGCCGGGCTCGCGCTCCGGCGGCGGTACTTTCGGCTGATCCGGCTGGGCCGGGTCGGCACGGCAACCAGAGGCGGGCCCGCGAAATCCCGGCTTGAGCCTGACCCGAGGTCAAGGTGCACCCTCGCATCATGAACGACACCGAACTGACGAAGTCGGCCTGGACCGGCATGGTGCCGGTCGACGACACCGAGCTGGCCGTCACCGACACCGGCGGGTCCGCGCCCTGCGTCGTCTACCTGAACGGCTCCTACGCCAGCCGGCGGCACTGGCGTCCCGTCATCGCCGAACTCGGCTCCGGCTGGCGGCACCTCAGCTACGACGAGCGGGCCCGGGGCCGGTCGAAGCGCTCGGCGGACTATTCGTTCGAAGCCTGCGTCCGCGACCTCGACGCCGTGCTGCGGGCCAGGCGGGTGCCGCGCCCGCTGCTGGTGGGCTGGTCGTACGGGGCGTTGCTGGGGGTGCACTGGGCGGCCCGGCACCCCGACCGGGTCGCCGGGGTGGTCGGGGTGGACGGCCCCTATCCGGTCGGCTGGACCGACGAGGCCGGCCACGAACGCGTCCGGCGGCTGTTCCGGCGCTTGCGGTGGGCGTTGCCGGTGATGCGCCTCATCGGCAACGCCGCGCGGATGAGCGCCGAACAGCACGCCGAGGTCAACATCGAGGCCCACAAGATCCACGCCGCCCTCGAACCGGTCCTGGACGGCGTCACCGTCCCGATCCGGTACGTGGTCGCCTCGGGCGAGGCGTTCGGCAGCTCCGGTACCTTGCAACAGGACATGCGCGCCACCCTCGACCCGCTGCTCGCCCGCAACCCGAACCTGAAGGTGGGCGCGAAGGTCGCCAGCAACCACGGCTCCATCGTGCGCAAGGATTTCCGCGCGATCGCCGAAGTGGTCCGCGGGCTCGGACAGGAAGTCGGTTGAACGGATGACGATCGGCGTCACGATCGGCCAGGCGGCGGCGTTCGCCGGCGTCACGATCAAGACCGTGCGGCACTACCACAAGCACGGCCTGGTCGAGGAGCCGCGCCGCGATTCCTCCGGCTACCGGCGCTACGGATCGGCCGAGCTGTTGCGGCTGGTCCAGGTCCGGACGCTGGCCGCGGCCGGCGTGCCGTTGGCCGAGATCGGGCCCCTGCTCGACGCCGATCCCGAACGGTTCGCCGGCATGCTCGTCGACGTCGAGCAGCGGCTCACCGACCGCATCGACGAGCTGATCGCGCGGCGCGACACGCTGCGCCGGCTGGCCGGCGGCGACCGGGCCCTGCTGCCCGACCGGGCCTGCGCGCTGCTGAACCGCACCGCCGCCCTCGGCTTCACCGCGGAGCAGGTGGCGATCTACCGCGAGAGCCTGGTGCTGGTCAGGGCCCTGGTCCCGGACGGCTTCGACGCCTACCTCGCCCAGGTCGAGGACGCCTTCGACGACACCCGGTTCGTCGAGCTGGTCAGGCGGTGCTGGGTCGCCAAGGACTGGGAGCCGGACGACTCCCGGATCGAGGAACTAGCCACCGCCATGGCCGAGCAGTTCCTCGCCAACCGGGCGCTGCTCACGGTCTCGTCCGATTTCCAGGCCCGCATCGACACCACCCGCTACGGCCTGCTCAACCACTTCGGCGAGGACCACGAACCGACCATGGCCCGGCTGACCGCCCTGGTCGAGGCGAAACTCCGCTCCGCCGGTGTGCGCATCCCGCACCAGTGACGCCGGGCCCTGCGGTGAGGTCAGCGCGAATGAACCTCGTCGTGGGCCTCCTCGACGGAGGCGCCGGACATGAGCGCCTCGACTCCGTCGGCGAATTTGCGGCATTCGAGGAGGTCCTCGTGCGGGCAGCACAGGCCGTGGGCGATGGCGGTCCGTGCCGCCTGCGCCTGGGCGATCCGCTGCTCCAGCTCGGTGAGCTTGCGCCGGTACAGCTCCCGCCAGCCGTCACCGGACGCCGAACGGGCCTCGATGAACCCGTTGGCCTCGCGCAACGTGAAACCGACGTTCCTCAGCAGCAGCACCAGCCCGACCAGCCCGACCGCCGAGGGCGGGTAACGCCGCTGCCCCGAGACCCGGGCGGGGGCGGGCAGCAGGCCGAGTTCCTCCCAGTAGCGCAGCGCGGAGGTGGCGACGCCCGTGCGGCTCGCCAGTTCGCCGATCGTCAGTTGCTCGCCCATTGACTTCAAGCGTACTTGAAGCCGTTGACTGGCGATCATGCAGACAGGAGACACATCGCTCAAGCAGCACGTGATCAGCAGGCTGGTGAGCCAGGCGCACCGCCCACGGGGCGTCGTCGGGTGGGCGACCGGCTGGATGTTCGCGTTGCGTCCCTCCAACCGGCAGCGCAACGTCTGGGCGGTGTCGTTGCTGGAGGTGCGGCCGACCGACCGGGTGCTCGAGGTCGGCTTCGGTCCGGGGATCGCCATCACCGAGTTCGCCCGCCGCGCCACCAGGGGCCGCGTCTTCGGCGTCGATCACTCGCGGACCATGGTCCGGCAGGCCACCCGTCGCAACGCCGCCGCCGTCCGCGCCGGTCGCGTGCGCCTCACGCGCGCTTCCGTGGAGCGGCTGCCGAGCTTCGACGGTCCGCTCGACGTCATTCTCGCCGTGAACTCCGCGGGGTTCTGGCCCGAGCCGGTGGATCGGCTCCGCGAGCTGCGCCACCTGCTCCGTCCGGCGGGACGCATCGCGCTGGTCAGCCAGCCCCGCTGCCCCGGCGCCACCCACGACACCACGGACCGGGCCGCCCAGGAGCTTCGGGACCTGCTCACCCGGGCCGGATTCACCGGCCTCCGGGTCGAGACCCTCGACCTGGACCCGCCCGTCGCCTGCGTGCTCGCCGTCAATCCGGCCGACCCCTCGTGAGGGATCCGGGGGTGACGGAGGGACGGCCCGGTTGCGCGTGACCGGGCCGCGATCGGCGGATGCCGGGTGAACCGCTAGCGGTTCTTGATCTGGCCGCGCTCGATGATCCACGTCAGGTTCGTGGAGCTGCTGGAGCAGTCGCGGTACAGGTACGCGGGCACCTTCCCGGACGAGGTGTTACCACCGCTGTCGAGGCAGTACCCGGTCGCCACGTTCTTGATCTGACCCCGCTCGATGACCCACCGCAGGTTCGCGGAGGAGCTGGAGCAGTCGCGGTACAGGTACGCGGGCACCTTCCCGGACGAGGTGTTACCACCGCTGTCGAGGCAGTACCCGGTCGCCACGTTCTTGATCTGACCGCCCTCGATGACCCACCGCAGGTTCGCGGAGGAGCTGGAGCAGTCGCGATACAGGTACGCGGGCACCTTGCCCGACGAGGTGTTGCCACCGCTGTCGAGGCAGTACCCGGTGGCCGCCGCGGCGGCCGGTGAACCGGTGGCGATCAGGCCGGCCGCGGCCGGGGCGATCAGGGCCGCCGCGAAGGCGGAGAACTTGATGAGGGACATGGATCTCCTTCGTGCTCGTGGACTTCCCCCCACGGCGCTTCGCCTGGGGGTGCTGCCGGGTTTTTCAGGGTGCTGCTCGACGGGGCACGACGAAGATCTGATCCGTGATCAGGCGGGTGTCCGCGAACAGCAGACCAAGTATGCGCCGTCCGTAGTCGTCTGGCTACTGAATGTCAGGAGAGGCCATGCGGCCGGGATCGCGTCGATCGGCGGAACGCTCGTCTCGCATTTTCGGCCGTCACACGCTTTCGACCTGGCCGAATTCGCGACCGCGCCGAAACGACCGGCCGTGAGCGCTTCGCGCGAATCGGCGTCCCGGCGTGCGTACACCGCCCGCGACCAGCGGTTTTAACCGTGAATCGCGAGCTTCTTGACCAAGAGTCGCGAACCATTGACAAGGATATTTCACCCAGTTGTAGTGAATTTCGGATTCATCACTCCATGCGGGAGGAAGGTGCTCATGCAGCCGGCCGAAACGGATCAGAGTGTCGACGAGGTATTCGACTTGGTGATCGGCGACCTGGAGAAGGAGATTCCGCCACTGGCGTCGCCGACGAACTCGGGCAGCGGCACCGCCTGCGGTACCTGCGCGGGCCAGTACTGCTGCTGACGTGACGGGTGGTGCCGCCGGACGACGGCACCACCCGCTTCGTGTCCACGTGACGACGAGTCGGGAGGGACCCTTGTCGGACGCACCGGCGGACGTCGAGCCGCTCTGGGAACTGCGCCCCCGGGCCGGCGCCGCCGATCAGGACGCCTGCGCCGCGCTGCCACCGGTGGCGCGACGGGTGATCGCGGCGGTCCGCGCGGGCACCGCGGGCGGGCTGTTCCCGCCGGTCGTCACGGCCGGGCCGGAAGGGACGGTCCGGATCGACCGTCTTCTCGGCGGCGTGACGGACGCGGACATGCTCGCGCACGCCCTCCAGGACCGCCGCTTCACGCCGCTGCTGACGTTGCTCGCCCGGCTGGACGGCTGGTGCGCCTCCGCCGCCCGGCGCTACCCGGCGGTCATCGCCCCCGGCGTGCTCGACATCACCAACGCCGACGTGTTCGGGCCCGTGGTGTCGGAGGCGTTCGTGGCGTGCGCGACCGGCCGGGCGCACCACGCCCGCGTCCGGGTGGCGGAGTGGGCGGCGCGCTGCGAGGCGTTCCTGACCCTCTTCCTCGACCGGCTGCTGCGTGACATGAGCGCCTCCTGGCCCGGTGACCCGGCCTTCCGCGGCCCGGTCGTCGGGTTGTGGGCGCACGGCGAGGAGACCCACAACGGCCGGCAACGGGTGTTGCGGCTGGACTGCGCGGGCGGCGGCCGCGTCGCCTACAAACCGCGGCCGGCGTCCGGCGAGCTGCTGTTCACCGCGTGCGGCGACGGCGACGGCGGCGGCGCGCCGGCGTCGGTGTTCGAGCTGCTCAACCGCGCGCCCGCGGCGTCCGGGGAGGTCCGGCTGCCGGTGCTCTCGTGCTGGTCCGGTACGGAACCTGGCTACCTGTGGCAGGAGTGGATCGAGCCGCCGGCGCAGTGGGGGCCGATCCGCACGTCCGAGACGTGGCGGCTGAGCGGCACCCGGCTGACCCCGCGCGAGGCGGTCCGGTTCTGGCACCGCGCCGGCTCGCTGGCCGCCGCGATGTTCGCCTTCGGCATCTCCGACATGATCGGCGGCAACGTGGTGACCGGGAGCAGGCCCGGCGAGCGCGAGCCGCTGCTGTATCCGATCGACCTGGAGGTCTACTTCTGCCGGGTCCCCCGGCTCTACGACACGGGCCTGCTGTACGACCCGTCCGCCGAGGTCGAGCAGCACCACGTCGGCCTGGAGAGCACCCCGCGCTTCTGCGGCCCCGAGGGAGCGCCGGTGTGCTGGCGCGCGGGGCCGGCGGGCGCGCTGGTCCTGCACCGCCGTCGCCGCTCCCTCGCCAGGGACGAGACCAGGACCGTCGTCGCGGACGTCGAAGGCCGGGCCGGCTACGGCCCCTACCTGCCGGCGATGCTGCGCGGCATGTTCGACGCCTGGACCCTGATGTGCCGCCGGCGCCCGGCGATCCGGCGCTTCCTCGCCACGGCCGCCCCCGGCCACCACGTCCGGGTGCTGCGGCAGCACACGTACCGGTACTTCGACGCGCTGCTGCCCCGGTGGCTGTCCGGCGGCGGCGCCGCGCCGGTCCCCGCCGAGCCGGGCGTGCGCTTCGACCGGGCGGAGCTGGACCAGCTCCGGCGCATGGACGTGCCCTACTTCGTGCGCTCGCTCGACGGCGGGCCGGTGCTGCGGGTCGAGCCGCCGCCGGAGCCGTTCGGGACGGCCCGGGTCGCGGCCCGGCCGGAGCCCGAGGGCGGCTGGCCCCCGCTGCCGGAACTGCTCGACGGCACGAACCTGGAACTCGCCGGTCTCGGGGTGGCGCTCCGGGACGCGGTGGAGCACGTGTTCGACGACGTGACCGAGCACGTCGTCACGGACGAGTCGCTGGGCGTGCGGCTGCACCTGCAGAGCCCCGCCGAGGGCCAGGTCGGCTTCGACTGGCCGGAGGTGGGCCGGCGGGTCACCTACGTCTGGAACCGGGAGAAGGTCCGGCTGCGCATCGACGCGGTGGACGCGCCGGAGGTGCCCGCCGAACCGGCGCCCGCCGGGGAGATCCGGCGGCGGCTGCTGCGGCTGGACCGGCTCGACGGCACGATCAGGGTGCCGTGGGCGGACGGCGGCATGGCCGACGCCGCCGCCGAGCGCCGCCTGCGCACCCTGACCGACGCGGGCATCGCCTGGTTGTCCCAGGTGGTGGCCGAGCATGGGTGGCCGGGCCGCACGATGGTCGGCGCCGCGGCGGCCGGGGCGGCGAGCCGGCTCGTCCAGCACGCGAGGGAGCATCTGGACTTCCGCCGGCACTGCCTGGTGCTGATGCGGCAGGCGGCGGAGGGCGGCGACCTCCCGTGGCGTGAGGTCGCGTACCTGACCGACGAACTGCGCCTGGCCGACGGGCTCCCCCAGGTGTACGGCACGAAGTTCGAGCCCGTGGCCGGACGGCTGGAGCCGTGCCCGATCGAGGACCCGGACGGCGTGGACCGCCGGCGCGCCGCGATGGGCATGGAGCCGCTGGCCGAACACACGATCCGGATCCGGCGGCGATTCCCCCTGACGGGCAGGCAGGCATCATGACCACACTGATCCACGAGGCGCGGCAGGCGTCCGACGACATCGACTGGGAGCAGTTCGCGCGGCGGTACTGGGGCAGGGAGCCGGCCCGGCTGCGGGCCCGGCCACCGGCCGGCCTCGACCGGATCCACGCCCTGATTGTCCGGTCGTGCGCCCCGTTCCGGGCCGGCACCCGGTTCTGGGTGATGCCCGACGTCCGCTTCCTGCTCGGCGACGGCTGGCTGCGCGCGCCGGGCGCGCGGCTGCCGGACCTCGCCGACCGGACCCTGGACGACTACCTCGACCGGCTGGACGCCGACGTGTCCGGGCAGGGTTACCTGCTCACCGTGCGGCAGCCGCTGCTCCTGGACTTCGTCCTGTGGTCCGCGGTGCGCGAGGCGATCAGCGGCCTGTGGCGGGCGGTCGGCTGGCCGAACCTCCCGGTGCTCGCCGAGGTGCTGATCGGCGACCGGTTCACCCAGCACGTCGGCGCGGCCGAGACGCCGACCCACGCGGCGCTGACCTGGGTGCTGCGCGGGCGGATGGACGTACGCCTGTGGGACGAGCGCCAGGGCCCGCCACCGGCCGAGATCGCCGACCCGGACCATGACCTCGACGGCGTGCGCACCCTGAGCGCCACCGCCGGTGAGCTGCTGTACTGGCCGGCCGACCGGCGGCACGTGGACACCTACCGCGAGCGGTGCGTGGCGCTGCGCCTGCGGATCCCGGTCGACCGGCGGCTGCCGTTCACCGCGCTGCGGGACCTGCTCGCCGACCTGGTGCACGGCCGGCAGGGCAACGACGAGAGCGTGCCGTACTTCCCGGTCGGTCCGGGCACCGGGATCGACGACCCGGACGGGGTGCTGCCCCACCTGACCGCGCTCGGCGACGAGTTGCGCGCGGTCGTGGACGGCGACGGGTTACGCCGGCTGCTGCGGGTCCGCTGGGCGGCGTTGCGGTCGGCGGCCGGGCTCGAACCGATTCCGGTGCCGCGCGAGGGCGTCCCGATGACCGGGGAGACCCGCGTGCGCCGCTCGGGCGAGATCGTCCGGATGCCCGACGGGCCCGGCCACGAGGTCTGGGCGATCAACGGGAACGTCTTCACCCTGCCGGGAGCCGCCGGCGACCGGGTGCTCGCCGCGCTGCGCGACGGGGAGGAGACCACCGTCGCCGAGGTGTGCCACGCCATCGGCGCCGGCGACAGGAGTGTGCTCGCGCTGCTGGACCGGCTGTACCGGCTGCGCGGCATCGACGTGGTCGAGGAGCCTGTGCGATGACGCTGACGACCGAGCACTCGTTCGACTGGGACACCTTCGCCGACCGGTTCTGGGACCGGCGGCCGGTGTTGTACAAGGGGATCGCCGACGTGCCGTTCGCCGAGGCGGAGGTGTTCGAGAGCGCGGTGCTCGGCAGCCGGCCGCCGCATCCGCTCGCCGTGCCGGCCAACGTGCAGTTCCTCATCCGGCGCGGGCAGCAGACCCGGCCCCGCGACTACCTGCCGGAGCTGTCGGACCGCTCGTTCGACGGCTACGAGGCGCGCATGGCCGACCGGTTGCGGGGGCAACGATACGCCCTCGTGGTGCACCGGTTCCACGCCTTCTCCCACCCCCTGTGGGCGCGCGCGCAGCGGTTCTACTCCGGCCTCTGGGAGCGGGTCGGTCAGCCGACGCACACCGCGGGCTCCACGATGTTCCACGGCTCGTACGAGCACAGCCCGGTCGGCGTGCACCAGGATCGGTTCGCCACCTTCATGTTCTGCGTGCGCGGCACCAAGCGGATGCGGTTCTGGGCCGAACGTCCGTGGTCGGATCCGGTGCACACGGTGCTGGACTACCAGCCGTACCTGGCGTCCTCGTTCGTCGCCGAGGTCGAGCCGGGCGATCTGCTGTACTGGCCGGCGCGCTACCACCACGTCGGGGAGAGCGCCGGGGATGTGCCGGCGACGAGTGTCAACGTGGGCGTGCCCCGCCGCGAGCACCGGCCGTACTACGAGATCAAGGACCTGTTCCGGGGCACCCGGCCGGCCGCGTCCGCCCCGCTGTTCACCCCGGACGCCGGTCCGGACGGCCGGCTGGCCGAGGAGCTGCCCACGGCCCTGGCCGACGCCGTGGACGCCTTCGCGCGACATCTGGGCCAGGACGGGTTCGCCGACCGGGCCACCGCGCTGGCCCTGCGGGTCAGGACGGCGGGCGGGTTCTGGCCGACACAGCCGCCCGCGCAGCTTCGCCCGCTCGACGACGACACCCCCGTACGCGCGTGCGCCGCGCTGCCGGCCGCGCCCGGCGACGGCCCCCGCAGGTTCGCCGCGAACGGCAACGTCTCGTCCGGCGTGGCCGACGCGGCGGCCCTCGCGGTGCTGGCCCGGCTGGCCGCCGGCGCGGTGGTGCGGGTCGGCGAGCTGCCCGTGGCCGAGCGCGCGGGGGTCCGCCGCCTGTTGCAGGAACTGGAGAGCTTCCGTGCCGTCACCCGCGCCGGCACCGGCTGACCGGGGCGCGGCCCACCGGCGGGCCGCCGCCGGGGTCGTCGCCGAGATCGCGGACCGGCTGGCGGAGCCGGACCGGGTGGCCGGGATCGCCGGCGCGCCGGACAACCTCATGCGTTACCCGGGCGACCCGCAGCCGGTGTGGCATCCGCTGCTGCTGTCCGACGGTCACCCCGGCGTCGGCCTGCTGTTCGCCGAGCTGGCCGCGGGCGCGCCGGAACTGCGCGGCCGGGCGCACGCGCACCTGTCCGCGGCGCTCGGCAGCGGGATCCGGCTGCTGCCGCAGTCGCTGTTCAGCGGCATGGTGGCGCTCGCGTTCGCCGGGCACGCCGCGGCCACCGGCTTCGGCGGCTACGCCTCGATGCTGGCCGGGCTGGACCGGCACATCACCGGCCAGGCCCGCGAGCGCGCGCGGGCCGACCGGGAACGGCTGCGCGCCGGCGAGCCGGCCGGCGCGTGGAACCGCTACGACGTCCTCGGCGGCGCCGCCGGGATCGGCCGCTACCTGCTGGCCCGGCACGACTCGGCGGCCGGGCCGGCCGTCCGGCCCGCGCTCACCGACGTGCTCGAATCGCTGGTGGCCACGGCCGTCGCGGACGACCTCGACCGCCACGGCACCCGGCTGCCCTCGTGGTGGGTCACCGACGGACTCGAACACGGGCTGCCCGAGCACGTCAACCTCGGTCTCGCCCACGGGGTCAGCGGTCCGCTCGCGCTGCTCTCCGTCGCCTGGCGGCAGGGGGTCCGGGTGGACCGGCAGGACGAGGCCATCGAGCGGATCATGGCGCTGCTGTCCCGCTGGCGCGCCACCGACGACGCCGGCCCGCGCTGGCCGCACCTGATCACGCTGCCCCGTCTCCGGAGCGGGCGACCGCCCGAACGCGCCCGCGACTCGTGGTGCTACGGGGCCGCGGGCACGGCCCGCGCCGTCCACCTGGCGGGCGTCGCGCTCGACCGGGCGGACTGGCGCGCCGAGGCGCACGCCGCCCTGCGGGGCGCGCTGACCGTGGCGAGCGACGAGCTGATCCACGACTCGGCGCTGTGTCACGGCTGGGCCGGGCTGCTGCAGATCGTGCTGCGCATGGCGCACGACAGCCCCGGCTCCGGCTACCACGCCCTCGCCGACGGGCTGGCCGCGCGGGTGCTGGCCGGGTACGACCCCGAAGCGCCGTTCCGCTACCGGTACCGGCACGCGCTCGCGGCGCGTGACCTCGACCGGCCCGGCTTCCTGGAGGGGGCGGCGGGTATCGCCCTCGTCCTGCACGCCTACGCGACGGGGGACGCGCCGGCGACGTCATGGGACAGCGCGATGCTGCTGAGCTGAGACTCATGGTCGCCGCGTTTGCGGGTAGGCGACATGGTGTGCGAATCGGGAAGTGGGACGTGCGTCCGCTGGGCGGCTGGATGGGCTGCCTGGCGATGATCGTCGCGTCGATCGTGCTGTCCGTCGTGCTGACGGTCGTCATCAACCTGCTGCTGAAGGCGCCCTGAGCGGCAGCAACCGATCAGGACCGAGCACGCGTCTCGACGACGACGGCCTACGCCTTGACGGAGTTGAGCGAAGCCGGTGAGGCGGCGCTCAGGAAGCTGGTCGAGAAGGCGGTGAGCTGAGCTCCCGGACAGTGCGAAAGCGGGCGGCACCGGGTCAACGCGCCTGCCGGACCTCCTTCCCACGGGGGAGGGCCTCGTGTGAAACACCCGTGACGAACCCCGATGAGCCGGTCTCACCGGCGGAACACGGGGTATGACCCTTCGTGATGAGGATCAATCCCCGGCTCCGCCGGTTACCACGTCTGCCGCCCCGCCGACCGCTCGGCGCGGCCACCCCCCGGCGGTGGACGGTGGTGGTGCTCGGTCTCGGCATCATCGTCGTGGCGCTCGCCGGCGCCGCCGGCCCCTATCGCCAGACGGGGGCGTTTCGCGAGGTCGTCGCCTGCGAGCAGCGCACCGGCGGCTGCTTCGACAGCGAGCCGGGCTCCGTCGTCAAGCGCCGGACCTACACCACCACCTCGACCACGACGCACACCGACGCGAACGGGCACACGTACACGACGTCCGACACCACCACCCACTACGAGGTGACCTGGCGGCGGGCCGGTGGGGCCGAGGAGAGCCGCGACGTGTCGTCCGGCTTCTACGGCGGGGTCGCCGAGGGGCAGGCGGTCACGTTACGGCTGTGGCGCGGGGAGGTCGTCGGCCTGCGGGCGACCGGTGACGCGCAGTGGTTCGAACCGGCGCCCAGCCGATCGCTCCGGTACTGGCTGCTCCTGGCCTTCCTCGGGCTGGGCGTCACGCTGTGGGGCCTGCTGTTCGGCTGGTGGGACGGGCTCTTCATGCTCGCCTTCCGCACGTTCTCCTGGATGTTCCTGAGTTTCCTGCCGGTGAACCTGGTCTCGACCGCCCTGACGTACGGCCTGACCCCCGGGTTCGGTCTGGTCGTGCAGATCGCGTTCTGCGTCTTCTTCGCCGTGATCGCCGGCTGGATGCTGCTCAACACGCTCGACCGGCGGTGACCCGCCCGACGCGCCCGACCGGCCCGACCGGCCGCCGGTCGGGCGCGCGCCTTCGCGCCTGACCCGCCACGCGCCTGCGCACGAACCCTCCGCACGAAGCCCGCCACGCGCCTCCCGCACGAACCCTCCGCACGAACCCCGCCACGCGCTGCGGGCGAGGGGGGCCCGGCCCACCAGGGTGGATCCGCCCCTGGTCGCACCGCCGCCGTCCGCGCCCGGCCTCCGCACCGCGCGGCCAACGGGCGGTCACGTGGCGTGTGCTCACCGCGACCGCATTATCGATGACAAGCGTTTGCCTTACGTTCTCACCAGCCCTGACTTGTTGTCTAGCCCGCAACTATTGACAACTTAGGCAAGCGCTTGCAATCTTTGCACCACCCCAGTCACGAGCGATCACGAAAGGCGTGGCTCCTCGATGGACTACATCCGCTTGAACAGACGGCAGGTGCTCAGGGGTGCACTCGGGACTGCGGTGATGGGCGCTCTGACCGCCTGCGGTTCGGGTGGCACCACCTCAGGATCGGCCGGGTCGGGCGGCGGCTCGGTCCGCCTGCCCGGCTACGTCCCCTACACGGGGCTCAAGCCCGATCTCCCCGGCACTCCCGAAGGCGTGCTGCCCGCCTTCTTCAGCTACCCCGCCAACCCGGTCGCGTTCACCACCGAGCCCCCCGCCAAGGGCGGCGTGGTCCACGCGCTCTGCACGATGAACACCCCGCCCACCCCACTCGGCGGCAACCGCTACTGGCAGGCGCTCAACAAGTCGCTCGGCGCGGAACTGCGCATCACCGGCGCACCCACCGCCGACTACATCAACAAGTTCCAGACCCTGATGGCCGGCGGCGACCTGCCGGACACCATGGAGGTCAGGGCCAACACCCCACAACTCCCGGGGCTGCTGGAGGCCAAGTTCCAGGACCTGACCGAGTTCCTGTCGGGCGACAAGATCAACGACTATCCCGGCCTGGCCAACATCCCCACCGTGAGCTGGCAGTCCACCATCTACAACGGCGGCATCTACGGCATCCCCATCCACCTGCCCGCGATCCGGCTGGCCGCCTCGGCCCGCGCCGACCTCATCGCGGCCAAGGGGCTCACGACGGAACTCAAGACCGGCGAGGAGTTCCTGGAGCTGTGCCGGGCGCTGACCGAGCCGTCCGCCAACAAGTGGGCCATCGACGAACCGCTGTCCACCCTCGAGTACGTGGGCGCCATGCTCGGCATCGCCAACAACTGGAAGGCCGAGGGCGGGAGCTTCACCAAGAACTACGAGGCCCCCGAGATGCGCAAGGCGCTGGAGATCGTCGCCCAGATGTGGAAGGAGCAGGCCTTCCACCCCGACGCCTTCACCGCCACGGGCGCGCAGAAGGTGGCCTGGATGTCCAGCGGCGCCACCAAGATCCACGTCGGCGCGTCCACCTGGTCCAACATCGCCATCGCCGCCCGCGCCGCCGACCCCAAGGCGGAGATCAGGGCCATCGCCGCGCCCAAGTTCGACGGCGGCGGCCAGGCGGCCAACTACCTCGGCCCGGCGATCTTCTCCATCACCGGCCTGAAGAAGGCGCCCAAGGAGCGCATCGAGGAGGTGCTGCGGGTGCTCAACTGGCTGGTCTCCCCGTTCGGCACCGCCGAGCACCGCCAGCGCGTCTACGGCGTCCAGGACTGGGACTTCACCCTCAAGGGCAGCGACCCCATCCACACCGACGTCGGCAAGTCCGAGACGACCGTGCCGACCCTCTACATCGGCGCCTCGCCGGTCGTGCACTACGCGCCCGGCTTCCCCGACATCACCAAGAACGAGTACGAGGCCGAGAAGCAGGCCCTCACCACCGCGGAAGCCTGGCCGATCGGCGGCCTGTACTCGCCGACCGACCAGGCGCGGGGCGCGGGGCTCGACAAGAAGATGAAGGACCTGCAGGCCGACATCATCCAGGGCCGCAAGCCCGTCTCGGCATGGGACGAGGGCGTGGCCGCGTGGAAGTCGGAGGGCGGGGACAAGATCCGCGCCGAGTACAGCGAGGCGCTGCAGAAATCAGGGAGGAACTGAGATGATCCGTCGTCTGCTCACCGTCACCGCCTTAGCCGCCACCGTCATCGCCTCGACCGTCACCGCCGCCGACGCGGGCCGGCGCAGGGTCGACCTGGAGCTCCCGCAGCCCCGTCCCGACGGCATCAGCCGCGCCCAGATCTTCGACAGCGCCATCCCCGACCGTTCGGTCTACCAGGGCCGCGTCCCCTTCGTCTGGGGCGCCTACCCGCTGGACGCGCAGCCGTCCGACGTGGTGCCCAGCCGCTACCTGCCCTCCATCAGGGACAACAGCCCGGACCGGCCCCTCGCCTGGTACCAGGCCAACCACCCGGACTGGATCATGTACCAGGCCGACCAGGTCACCCCCGTCATCCAGAGCGGCAGTTCCCCGATCGTCACCCTGAACGTGGCCGACCCCGCGGTCCGCGAGTTCTACTTCACCAACCTGGTGCTGCCCAACATCCAAGCCGGCTACAAGTGGATCGCCCTGGACAACGTGGTCCCGTGGAACTGGACCTCGGCCGCCGGGCACTTCAACTCCGCCGGCACGTGGGTCCAGCAGTACGCGGGCCTCGACGACCCCGCCTACGCCACGGTGTACCTCGACTGGCTGACCTGGCTGCGCAACCGACTCAACACCTATGACGTCGGCCTGGCCGGCAACATCAGCCCGCTCGGCGTCAACACCTTCCAGCGCACGCAGTCGGCCGCGGCCGTGCAGATCGTGGACCTGTGGCTGCACGAGGGCGGCTTCACCCGCGGCCGGGACATCAACATCAACGACGACGAGTGGGCGCAGACCTTCGCCCTCTACCGCTCGGTCGTGCAGAGCAAGCCCGTCGTCACCGTCGGGATGACCACCACCACGCACCTGGTGGACGCCAGCCAGCAGCAGGTCGACTGGGTCATCGCCAACTACCTGCTGGTACGTGAGCCGCGCACGATGCTGACCCTGTGCGGACGCTTCGAGTACGGCGTCTGGCTGGACCGGCCCGAGCTGGACGTGAACCTGGGCACGCCCACGGCCGCCCCCGCGCAGGACGGCACGGGCGCCTGGTACCGCGACTACCAGCTCGGCCGCACGCTGGTCAACCCGTCCTCCACGCTGCCGGCCGTGCACACGCTGCCCACCGGCACCTGGACCGACACCCACGGCGTCGCCCACACCGGACAGGTGACGCTGCAGCCCAACTCAGGCATCGTCCTGACCCGCTCCTAGGAGGTCCGCGCCGATGCGCCTGTCCGCACCCGTCGAACTGGCCGAAGAGCTGGCCGCGGAGTACCCGTGGCGGTTCGCGCAGGACGGGGGCCCGCTGTTCAGACTGGTCCCCGACACCACGGCCGAGGGCTTCTCGATCACACGTGAGGAGGGCGGCTGGCGCATCGGCTTCGACCGCACCCGGGACGCCCTGCGCGGCCTCGGCGTCGCGATGGGCTCCTACCTCGCCACGGGCGACGTGCCCGAGCAGCGCGGGTCCAGCCCGTTCCGGACGCTCGCGGTGATGCTCGACACCTCGCGCAACGCCGTCATGCGCCCTGAGGCCATCGCCTCCTACCTGCGTAAATGTGCCCTGATGGGCATCGACACCCTCTGGCTCTACATGGAGGACACCTACCGGGTCGAGGGCGAGCCCATGCTCGGCTACGCCCGCGGCGCGTACACCCCCGAGGAACTGCGCGCCATCGACGACCAGGCGCACCGCCTGGGCATCGAGGTGATCCCGTGCGTGCAGACGCTCGGGCACTTCGAGCAGATCCTGCAGTGGCCGGCCTACTGGCCGCTGCGCGACACCGAGCGGGTGCTGCTCGCGGAGGCGGCCGAGGGTTACGAGCTGATCGACAGGATGATCGCCACCGTCGCCTCCTGCTTCCGCAGCCGCCGGATCCACATCGGCATGGACGAGGCCCACGGGATCGGCACCGGGCAGTACCGCCGCCGGTTCGGCGAGCGCCAGCCGTTCGAGATCCTCTCCTCGCACCTGAAGAACGTGCTGGCCATCTGCCAGGAGCACGGGCTGCGGCCGATGATCTGGAGCGACATGTACTTCAGGCTCGGCTCGGCCGCCAACGACTACTACGACCCGGACACCGAGATCCCGTCCTGGGTCGCCGGGCAGATCCCGGACGAGGTCGAGCTGGTCTACTGGGACTACGAGCACGGCGAGAGCGCCTTCTATGCCGACTGGATCGAGCGGCACCGCCGCGACCTGGGCAAGGACCCGGTGTTCGCGGCCGGCGGGTGGACCCACCACCGGCTGTGGGCGGCGCTGCCCAGGGCGCTGGCCACGATCACCGCGGGCATGACGGCCGCGCGCGAGGCCCGCCTGCCCGAGGCGGTCGTCACCATGTGGGGCAACGACGGCACCGAGTGCGACCTGTTCTCCGCGCTGCCGGCCGTGCAGGCGTTCGCCGACCTCGCCTACGGCTCGACCGGCCACGCCACGAACTTCGTCGGCTCCTGCGACGCCACCTGGGAGACGTGGCTGGCCGCGGCCGAGCTGGACTACCTGCCCGGCTCCGGCGACCCGGTGCGCTGGCGCGGCAACCCGGCCAAGTGGCTGCTCTGGCACGACCCCGTGCTCGGGTTCCTGACCTCCGGGCTGCCCGGCTGGCTCGCCGGCCACTACCGCGAACTGGCGGACCGGCTGGGCGCGACCCGGCGCGGCGACGCCCGGCTCGCGCTGCCCGCGCTGCTGGCGGAGGTCCTGGCCGCCAAGGTGGAGCTGCACCGGGCGCGGCGGGCCGTACCCGGGTTGGAGGAGAAGGTACGGCGGCTGCGTGAGCTGCACCGGCAGACCTGGTGCGGCGACAACAAGCCGTTCGGCTGGGACGTCATCGACCGGCGCTACGGCGGGCTGCTGGCCAGGCTCGACCACCTGGAGCGGTTCGGGCCCGAGGAGTTCGAGGGCCACGACCCGTATCCGGACGGCGCGCTGGCCCAATGCCTGCCGTACGCCAGGACCGCCTCGGCGAGCTTCATCGGCTGAAGGGACTGACCATGGCACTGCTCGAGGCCGACCGCGTGGCCGCGGAGAAGCCGCCCCGCCGCGACCCCGCGACGCCGACGTGGCGCGAGCGCTTCCGGCGCGACCGTTTCCTGCTGCTGCTGGCCGTGCCCGGCATGACGGTGGTGCTGCTGTTCCAGTACGTGCCGCT
Organism: Nonomuraea sp. MG754425; assembly: GCF_021699195.1. GTDB lineage: Bacteria > Actinomycetota > Actinomycetes > Streptosporangiales > Streptosporangiaceae > Nonomuraea. Next base: position 85,748 of record NZ_SSXE01000002.1, read on the forward strand.
GCTGGGCAACGTGATCGCCTTCAAGGACTACCAGCCCTACATCGGCATCGCCGACTCCCCCTGGGTGGGCTGGAGCAACTTCGGCGTGATCCTCAATCTGGACCCGGCGTTCCTGACCGCGCTGGCCAACACCCTGATCATCTCCTTCCTCCAGGTGGTCTTCGTCTTCCCGGTGCCGATCGCGCTGGCGCTGCTGCTCAACTCGCTGGTCTCCGAACGGCTCAAGCGCCTGGTGCAGTCGGTGCTCTACCTGCCGCACTTCATGTCGTGGGTGATCGTGGTCGCGCTGTTCCAGCACATGCTCGGCAACGGCGGCCTGGTCAACGCCTGGCTGCGCAGCAAGGGCATGGAGGGCTTCAGCCTCATCGGCGATCCCGAGCTGTTCAAGGCGGTCATCACCAGCCAGGTGATCTGGAAGGACACCGGCTGGGGGACGATCCTGTTCCTGGCCGCCCTGTCTCGGGTGGACCTGTCGCTGTACGAGGCGGCGGCGGTGGACGGCGCCTCCCGCCTGCGCCAGCTCTGGCACATCACGCTCCCGTCCATCAGGGGCGTGATCGTGCTCCTGCTCATCCTGAAGCTCGGCGACTCGCTGACGGTCGGCTTCGAACAGATCCTGCTCCAGCAGCGCGCGGTGGGCGTGGACGCCTCCGAGGTGCTGGACACCTACGTGTACAACAACGGCGTGATCAACGGCGACTGGGGCTCCTCGGCCGCGGTCGGCCTGGTCAAGGGCGTGATCGGAGTGGCGCTCGTGCTCGGCGCGAACAAGGTCGCCCACATCTTCGGCGAAAGGGGCGTGTACTCGCGATGAGCGCCTACTCCCGTACTCCGGCGCCTCCCGTGCGCGCGGCGAAAGGGCTCGTCCTGCTGCTGTGCTGCGCGGTGGTGGTGCTGCCGTTCGTGGCCGTCGTCGCCACCAGCCTGGCGGGGCAGCGGCAGATCAACGCGGCCGGCGGCTACGTGCTGTGGCCCTCGCCGGTCACCTTCGACGCCTACCGGGCGGTCTTCGCGGGCGGCGTGGTGACCAGGGCACTGGTGATCTCGCTGCTGGTGACGACCGTGGGCACGCTGCTGAGCCTGACGTGCAGCGCGCTGCTGGCCTACGCGCTGTCGCGGCCGGGCAGTCTCGGCTCCCGGCCGCTGCTGATGCTGGTGCTGTTCACCCTGCTGTTCTCGCCCGGGATCATCCCGCTCTACCTGGTCGTCAGGCAGATCGGGCTGCTGGACTCGCACTGGTCGCTGATCCTGCCCGTGCTCATCAACGGCTTCAACGTCATCGTCATCCGCTCGTTCTTCCTGGACCTGCCGCGCGACCTGCTCGACTCGGCCCGCATGGACGGGGCCGGCGAGACGCAGGTGCTGTGGCGGGTGGTGCTGCCGCTGTCGAAGGCGGTGCTGGCGGTGGTCGGGCTGTTCTACGCCGTCTCGTACTGGAACAGTTTCTTCTCCGCGCAGCTCTACCTCAACGACGCCGCCGACTGGCCGCTGCAGCAGGTGCTGCGCACGTTCGTGGTCGACAACAGCACCATGGGTGTGGACAACACCGCCCTGGCCGGCGAGTTGCCGCCGCCGCAGCAGGCCATGCAGATGGCGGTGCTGGTGATCTCGCTGGTGCCGATCCTGCTGATCTACCCCTTCCTCCAGCGTCACTTCGCCAAGGGCGTGCTGGTCGGAGCGGTGAAGGGATGAGCACGACCTGGCTGTTCTGCGGCGACAGCGTCACGCAGGGCGCCAAGCACACCGGCGGCCTGCGGGACTACACCCAGCTCCTGGCCGAACGGGTGCGCTTCGAGCTGAACCGCCCCGCCGACGTGGTGATCAACACCGCCGTCAGCGGGGCCCGGCTCACCGTCCCCGACTTCTCGCGGTTCCGGGCCGGCGTGGTCTCGATCATGTACGGCCTCAACGACTGCCTGGCCGGCCCCGACGGCCTGCCCGCCTTCCGCGCCGGCCTGCACGGTCTGGTGCGGAAGGCGGCCCCCGCCCAGGTCGTGCTGCACACGCCCAACCCCGTGCTGCCCACGGCGGTGCCCGCCCGGCTGGAGTGGCTGACGGCCTACGTCGCGGTGGTCCGCGAGGTGGCGGCGGCCCACCCCGGCGTGGTGCTGGTGGACCACCACGCGGGCTGGGGAGGTCGCGCGCCCGGACGGTGGATGGCCGACGACTGCCACCCCAACGGGTACGGGCACCGGGCCCTGGCCGGGGCGCTGCTGCGGGCGCTGGACCTGTGGGACCCGGACAGCCCGCTCTGCTCGCTGCCCACCTGATCCGGGCAGCGGCTCACTCGCTCAATGCCGGCCGGGCTCGGGCAGGTCGAGGCCGGCCAGGCCGGGGATCACCGCCGCCCATCCGTCGGGGGTGTGACCGACGGGGGCGGTGAGGGCGGCCCGGGGGTCGAGGGGCGGGCCGGCCAGCTCCAGCCCGCTCACCCTGGGTTCGAGCGCGGCGGCCAGGCGGGCCAGCAGCCCCGGGCGCTCCCCCTCGGCGTACAGGGTCAGGCGGCGGCGCGCGGGCGCCAGCTCCGGCGTGGCCCAGGCGAACTCCACGGCCCGCAGCACGTCGTAGACCTGCCCGGCGGCCAGGCTGTCGCCCAGCCAGAGCAGGTCCGTCATCAGCTTGTAGGTGGTGCCGAAGTAGCGGTCGTCCGGCCGGGCGTTGACGGGGGCGGGGGCCAGCGCGCCCACGCCGCGCACGTCGAGGCAGAGGACGAGACGTCCCGGCGGCAGCGGGTGCGGGAGTGCGGCCGTGCCGCCCTCCAGCAGCGCGATGACCAGTTCCTCGGCCCCGGCGCCCGCGAGCACGCCGCAGCCCCACAGGTCCGCCTCCGAGCGCCAGAACACCTGCCTGACGCCGTCCGCGCGGTCGAACCAGCGGGGGAAGAACTCCTCGGGCGGGCGGCGGTGCGCGAACACCCGCTCGGCCAGCCAGCGCGTGTCCCTGCGCACCACGGGTTCGCGCAGGTTGAGGTCCCTGAGGTGGGCGGAGCCCGGGAAGACGCCGGCCGGGGTGCAGCGCAGCGCCCGCTCGGGCAGCGGCTCGGGCTCGGCGTCGTCGGTGACCGCACCGCCCAGCTCGCGGGCCAGGAACGCGACCGCCGCCCTGGCCAGCTCCGGGAAGTAGCCGTGCGGCACGGGAGCCCGGACCAGCTCCGGCCGGTCGGGGGCGCCCAGCAGGCCGTAGATCCGGCGGGCCCGCCGTACCGTGGCGACGGTGCCCTCGACGGGGAAGAAGTCGTAGTCGGCCGCCAGCACCAGCACCGGCTTCGGAGCCATGGCGATGAGCAGGTCCTCGTGGTCGACGCCGCCCAGCGTGCCGCCCGGCAGCACCTGCTCGGCGTCCTGGGCCTGCCCCGACCAGAGGTAGCTCTCGCGGCTGGTCACGAAGGTGCCGGGCGCGGCGGCGGCCAGCCGGGGCTCCAGCGCCATCATCAGCGTGGTGAGCGTGCCGCCGCCGCTGTTGCCGGTGATCCCGAGGCGCGCCGGGTCCACCTCGGGCCGGGAGCACAGGTAGTCGATGCCGCGCATGGCGTCGTGGACGAAGTGCCGCGCCACCGAACGCCCGGCCCACCAGCACTGCACGCCCGCGTCGGTGTGCTCGGACACCCCGCCGTCGTCGCGGGACGCGCCGGCGCGCTCGCCCTGGCCGACGGGGTCCATGGCCAGCACGACCAGCCCGGCCCTGGCCAGGCGGGCGCAGACGGCCTGGTAGGTGGGGTGCGCCTTGGCCTGCGGGCCGTGCCCGCACACGAAGAGCACCGCGCCCGCCGGCTCCGTCACCGTGGCGGGACGCCACAGGTTGGCGGGCACGGCCACGCCCGGCGCGGTGGTCAGCAGCAGCCGCTCGACGTCGATGCCGTCGAGCCTGGTCACGCCCCGCGCCTCGGCCTGCGGCGGGCCCGGCTCGGCGGCGGGCAGGCCGCCGAGCGAGTCGAGCACCTGCGCCCTGATGGCGGCCTGGCGCCCGGCGACCTGCTCGGGCGTGGACAGCGCGTCGTTGACCGCGCGCCAGTGCCCCAGCCGCTCGATCGTGCGCCGGTAGACGTGCGCCTGCAGGTCGTGGCTGGTGTCGAACCGCCCGTCGAGGTGCGGCCCGAAGCCGTGGACCGTCGTCATCGCCGCTCCGGCGCCGGCCCCGTCGAGCTGCGCACCACGAGGTAGGTCTCCAGCTCGACCAGCGGGGCCGGGTCGTCCGTGCCGTCCAGCACGTCGAGCAGCAGGTCGACGGCCGTGGCCCCGGCCTCCGCGCCCGGCACGTGGATGGAGGTGAGCGTCGGGTAGGCCACCCCCGACAGCGGGCTGTCGTCGATGCCGATGACGCTCAGGTCTCGTCCGACGCTCTGGCCGCGCTCGGCCATCCGCGCCATGACGCCCATCGCGATCAGGTCGTCGTAGGCGACGACGGCCGTGACCGGGCTGCCGTACAGCAGGTCGGCGGCCTGCACCCCCGCCTGGACCTGCGGCTCGAACGGGCCGAACACGGTCAGCTCGGCCCCGAGGTGCGCGCAGGCGTCGGTCATCGCGGCGCCGCGCTGCTTGTTGGACCACGAGCGGCGCGGGCCGGACAGGTAGCCGATGGCGCGGTGGCCGAGCGCGACGAGGTGCTCGACGGCCTGCCGGACGCCGTCGGCGTTGTCGATGATGACCGTCGGCGCGCCGGGCACGTGCCGGTTGACGAACACGGTCGGCCCGAGTGCGCCGATCTCGCCGATCTTGGCCTCGGTGGTGCGCGGCGAGACCATGACGAGCCCGTCGACCTGCTTGGCGAGCACCCGGGCGCGCTCCAGCTCGTCGGCGGGCCGCTCGTCGGTGTCGGCCAGCACCACCGCCAGGTCCTTGCGCGCCGCGCGGGCCTGCACCGCCTTGATGATCGGCGGGAAGAACGGGTTGGCGACGTCGGGCACGATGAGCCCGATCGTGCCGGTGCGTCCCATGGACAACGAGCGCGCCACCCGGTTGGGGGTGTAGCCCAGCTCGCGGGCCACGCGCTGCACCTTGTCGCGGGTCTGGGCGCTGACCCGGCCCGGGTCCGACAGCGCGCGTGACACCGTGGACGGCGACAGCCCACACGCCTCCGCCACCTCGGCCAGCGTGACGGTCATGACCACCTTCCCTTCCTCGACGAGTTCGCAAGCGCTTGCGGGAAGCCTCCCACAATCCTCTCCGATCCCCACCTATTTCGCATCGCAAGCGGTTGTGAGCAGAGCCTCGACATCGACGGCCGCGCCGGTCAGCGACGACCTGCGCACCCCTTCGCCGAGCGCCACCGCCCACGCCGCCTCCGCGGCGTCCGCCAGCCCCGCGCCGTCCTCGGTGAACAGCTCGCGCACCAACGGCCCGTCGGCTCCGAGATGGCCGCCGTCCTCCCCGTCCACCTCGATGTCGCGGCGCTCGCCGAACATCGGGTACAGCACGACGGGCAGCCCTTCGGGACCCGACTGCCTGCCGTACTCCAGGCTGGTCTCGATGCGGCCGTGCGTGCCGTTGATCCCCAGCCGGTAGCCCTCCCACGGCGCGGAGAACTGGATGGAGTACGACAGGTGCGCGCCGCCACGGTAACGCACCAGCGCCGCGTAGTTGTCCTCGATGTCGATCTCGGCGTCGTAGATGTAACGTTCGGGCCCGTCGTACTGGTGGCCGCGCAACTCCGGCAGTTCGGCGCCCTCCTCCTGCCAGCGCCGCCCGTACGGGCACCGGTCCCGTTGCGCGGACACCGGCAGCGCGGCCCCGGGGTTGTGCGGGCTGTCCGCGCCGAAGTACGCGCGCGAGCCCGAGGCGAACACCTGCCGGGGCACGTCGCCCAGCCACCAGCCGACCAGGTCGAAGTGGTGGCAGCTCTTGTGCACCTGGAGCCCGCCCGACAGCTCCGCCCGCCGGTTCCAGCGCCGGAAGTAGCTGGCCCCGTGGAGCGTCTCGACGTTCCAGACCAGCTCGACGCCGAGCACCCGGCCGATCGCGCCCTCGTCGAGCAGGCGCTTGATGAGCCGGTGGCGGGGGGCGTAGCGCAGGTTGTGGGCGACCCGCACCTGGCCGGGCGCGGCCTGCGCGAGCACGCGGGCGGCGTCGGCGGCGGTGGTCACCATGGGCTTCTCGCAGATCACCCGCAGGCCGTGCCGGACGCCCGCCATGATCGCCTCGGCGTGGGTGTGGTCGGGCCCGGCCACCAGCAGCGTGTCGGGACGGGCGTCCGCGACCATGCGGTCGAAGTCGCCGGGCGCGTACCAGGCCAGGCGGTCGTCGAACTCCGCCACCCGGTCCCGGTCGGGGTCCACGACCGCGACCAGGTCGCCGTGGTCCGCGTACGGGCCGAGCAGCGGCCGGGCGAACACCGACATGGCCCGCGCGCTCATCCCCGACAGCGCGTAGCGCCTGCCGTTACCGGACATGGGCCACATCCGGTACGAGAGCCGCGGAGCCGGGGTCGAGGAAGAGCACCGCGCCCGGCGTCCCGCGCAGGAATGTCGCGGGGCAGTGCGCGCCGACCGGCCCGAGCAGGCTGTCCCTGACGGCCTCGGCCTTGCGCCTCTCGGGCACGACTGCCTGCACGACCGACGCGCTGAGCAGCGCGGGCACGGTCAGCGTGATGGCGGTGGCGGGCACGTCGGCGACCGTGGCGAAGTGGCCCTCCCCGACCTGCTGCAGCCGCGACCGCTCGGCGAGGGTGATGACCTTCACCCACTGCGGGTCGGCGAGGTCGGCCTCGTGGGGCTCGTTGAAGGCCAGGTGGCCGTTCTCGCCGATGCCCAGGCAGACCAGGTCGAGCGGGGCGGCACGCAGCAGATCGGCGTAGCGGACGCACTCGGCCTCGGCGTCGGGGGCCTCGCCGTCGATGTAGTGCACGGCGGCGGGGCCGAAGGGGTCGGCCACGTTCTCCTTGATCCAGCGGCGGAACGAGGCGGGGTGGGCGGCCGGGAGGCCGACGTACTCGTCCATGTGGAAGACGGTGACCGACTCCCACGGCACCTCCTCCTCGCGCAGCGCCCGGATGAAGCCGAGCTGCGAGTTGCCGGTGGCGATGACCACCCGTGCCGTGCCGCCGGCCGCGACGCGCTCGCGCAGCACGCCGGCGGTGTGCCGGGCTGCGGCGGCGGCGAGCGCCGTCTGGTCGGCGTGCACGCCGACGGCCAGGTGCCCCGCGTCGAACCGGGCGAGAGGCTGGGTCACAGTGTGAGTTCCTTTCTGATGAGCTCCCCGGCTCCGTGCCGGGCCATGGCGCGCAGGTCCGCGCGGAGCAGGTCGGTGAAGCGCCGCTCGTGCGGCAGGTCGTGGCCGAAGACGTCGTCCGCCCCGAGCAGGGCGTCGAGGTGCCGCGCGGGCTCGCCTCGGGCGAGTTCCCGCAGCCTGGCCGCGCTCGGGTCGGTGACCTCCACGGGACGCCCGTCGTCGGCCGTCCCGGTGACGACGTGCCGCAGCCAGGCGGCGACCGCCAGGCCGGCCCAGCGCGGTTCGGCCCCCGCGGCCAGCCGTTCCCGCACGGTGCCGAGCAGCCTGATCGGCACCTTGAGCGAGCCGTCGGCGGCCACCTGGGCGCAGCGGTGGCCCAGGGCGGGGTTGCGCATGCGGCGCAGCACGGTGGCCGCGTACTCCCCCAGGTCGGTGCCGGGCGGCGGGTCGAGCGTGGGCAGCACGTCGCGGTGGGCGAGCGACTCGGCGAAGGCCGCCAGCGCCGGATCGTCGAGCGCCTGGTCGATGCGGTCGTGCCCGGTGAGCGCCCCGGCGTAGGCCAGCGCGCTGTGCACCCCGTTGAGCACCCTGATCTTGGCCCGCTCGTGGCGGGCGACGTCGTCGGTGAAGAGCGCGCCGGCCCGCTCCCAGCCGGGACGCCCGCCGGGAAAGTGATCCTGCAACACCCACATCCGGTACGGCTCCGCCACCACGGCCGCCCCGTCCGGCGCTCCGGCCAGTTCGGCGGCCAGCGCGTGGTCGGCCGGGCTCGTGGCCGGCACGATGCGGTCCACCACGGTGGCGGGGAAGGCGACGTCGTCCGCCACCCAGGCGGCCGTGCGGTCGTCGCAGGCCGTCAGCACGGCGCGCCTGGTCGCCGGGCCGTTGCCGGGCAGGTTGTCGCAGCACACCACCGCCAGCGGCGGCCCGCCCGCCGCCGCGCGGGCCGCGAGGCCGTCGGCCAGCAGCCGTACGGGAGCGCCGTGCGAGGTGTCGGCGTACGCCTTCTCGGTGATCGTCAACGTGACCACGCGGGTCGCGGGGTCGGCCAGCCGGGCGATCACCTCGGCCCGCTGCGTGGGGGCGTGCAGCGTGCGCCGGATCGCGGTGACCGGCTCGGTCCAGGCCCGGTCGTGCTCGCGGACCAGCACGTTGTAGCGGTGGCCCTGGGCGCGCAGCGCCTCGACCACCCCCGCCGAGCGGGGCGCGACCGCGCAGACGCCCCAGTCGTCCCCCGCCAGGTGGGTGTAGACGGCCTGGTGGGCGCGGTGGAAAGCCCCCAGGCCGAAGTGCAGCACGCCCTCGCCGCCCATCACATCACCGCGCCGATCTGCCACGGGACGAACTCCTCCGCGCCGACGCCCAGTTCCTCGCTGCGGGTGCGCCGGCCGGAGGCGACCTCCAGCAGCAGGTCGAACAGGCGTGACCCGGCCGCGTGCAGGTCCTCCTCGCCGTCGGCGATCGTGCCGCAGTTGAGGTCCATGTCGTCGGCCAGCCGCCGGTACATCTCGGTGTTGGTGGCCACCTTGACGCTGGGCACGGGGCGGCAGCCGTACACCGAGCCCCGGCCGGTGGTGAAGCAGATCAGGTTGGCTCCGCCGGCCACCATGCCGGTGGCCGAGACGGGGTCGTAGCCGGGGGTGTCCATGAAGACGAGGCCGCGTTCGGTGACGGGCTCGGCGTACTCGTAGACGGCGGTCAGCGGGCTGGTGCCGCCCTTGGTCACCGCGCCGAGCGACTTCTCCAGGATCGTGGTGATGCCGCCCGCGCGGTTGCCGGGCGACGGGTTGTGGTCCATGCTGCCGCCGTGGGTCGCCACGTACTCGCGCCACCAGGCGATGCGCGCCATGAGCCGGTCGGCGACCTCCGGGCGGGCGGCCCGCTCGGCGAGCAGGTGCTCGGCGCCGTAGATCTCCGGGGTCTCGCCCAGGATCGCCGTGCCGCCCTGGGCCACCAGCAGGTCGGCGGCGACGCCGAGCGCCGGGTTGGCGGTCAGGCCCGAGTAGCCGTCGGAGCCGCCGCACTGCAGGCCCAGCACCAGTTCCGCGGCGGCCACCGGGGTACGGCGGGCGGCGCCCGCCTCGGCGGCCACCTCCGTCAGCGCCGACACGGCGGCGGCCACGGTGCCGGCGGTGCCGCCGTGCTCCTGGATCGTGAGCGCGGGCACCGGCAGGTCGAGCGCGGAGATCTGGTTCACCTCGCAGCCCAGCCCGATCATGACGAGGCCGGCGAAGTTGGGGTGCCGGGCGTAGCCCTCCAGCGTGCGGCGCAGGATCGCCTGGCCCTCGCCGTCCTCGGCCAGGCCGCAGCCGGTGCCGTGGGTGAGCGCGACGACGCCGTCCACGCCGGGCGGCGGCGCGGCCGACAGGCGCTGGGCGGCGAGCTTCGCGACGGTGGCCGAGCAGTTGACCGACGTGAGGATGCCCAGGTAGTTGCGGGTGCCGACGCCGCCGTCCGGGCGCACGTAACCGTCGAAGGTGGCCGCCGGACGGGCGGGCAGGCGCTCCGGGGCCGTCCCGGACGCCTCCAGGCGGTCCTGGTCGTCCTCGTAGGCGAGGTTGTGGGTGTGGACGTGCGCGCCCGCGGCGATGTCCGCGCCCGCCACGCCGATGCGCTGGCCGTACTTGCGGACCCAGGTGCCGCGGGGCAGCGCGCGTAAGGCCAGCTTGTGCCCGCGCGGGACGGCCCCGGTGACCGCCAGCCACCCGCCTCCGGCGCGCACCCTCTCACCCGCCTCGAGATCGCGCAGCGCGACGGCGACGTCGTCGTCCGCGCGCAGCAGCAGTACGTCCTCAGTCATGAGCTCTCTCCCCGATCCCGTCCTTGTCCACCACCCACCGGCCGCCCACGATCGTGGCGCGCGCGGTGAAGTCCTCGTCGAACAGCGCCAGGTCCGCCAGGTTGCCCGGCCGGATCGTGCCCTGGCGGCGCAGGCCGAGCACCCGTGCGGGCACGGAGGTGGCCGTCGCCACCGCCTCGTGCGCCGGCAGCCCCACCGCCGCGTGCAGGTGCCCGACCATCCGGTCGAGCCCGGTCGTGCTGCCCGCGAAGCAGCCCGCCGAGGGGAGCATGCCCACCCCGTCCTCGACGACGCACTCCAGCGCGCCCAGCCGGTACGGCGTCCCGTCCGCGAGACCGGCCCCCGGCGTGGCGTCGGACACCGCGCAGAGCCGCCCGCCGAGGCAGCGCGCGGCGATGCGCAGCAGTTCGACCGGCAGGTGCCGGCCGTCGGCGATGACCTCCGCCGTCAGGCCGGTGGAGGCCAGCGACTCCTCCAGCAGGCCCGGCACCCGCCAGGGACCCTCGCGGGTGAGCGACGACTGTCCGCTCCACAGGTGGGTGAGGTGGGTGACGCCGGCCGCGACGGCCTCGGCGAAGCTCGCGCCGCGCGCCTGGCTGTGCCCGATGGCGACGACCGTCCCCGCGGCGGCGAAGGCGCGGACGGCCTCGACGCCGCCGGGCAGCTCGGGCGCGAGAGTGATCATCGTGGGACGTCCCGCGGCCAGCAGCTTCTCGACCGCCCGCGCGGACGGAGGGATCAGCAGGGCCGGGTCGTGCGCCCCCGCCTGCTCGGGCGCGAGGAAGGGCCCCTCCAGGTGCACGCCGAGCAGGCGCGCGCCGTCGCCGGGGGGTTCGGCCGCCAGCGCCGCGCCGAAGGCCAGCGTCTCCGCGAGCGAGCCGAGCGCGGCGGTGGCCAGGGACGCCTGCATCGCCGTCACCCCGAACCCGGCGTGCGCGGCCAGCACGCTCTCGTACCCGGCGCGGCTGGGGGTGTCGAACCCGTGGCCCGCCGCCCCGTGGGCGTGCAGGTCGATCAGCCCCGGCGTCAGGTACCGGCCTCCCGCGTCGATCCTGGCCACTCCGGCCGGCAGGTCGCCGGGGGCGGTCAGGGCCTCGATGAGGCCGTCGCGCACCAGTACGGCCGACTCGCCGTCGATCCGGTCCTCCAGCACCACCCGGGCGCCGACGAGTGCGTATCCCTTCATGTGATCCTCTCGGTGCAAGCGGTTGCGCACCTTGTCTACCCCATGAAACGAGGTCCGATCAAGCATCGCATGGAAATTGCGGCAATCGCTTGCGCAACCCGTGCCCGCTCCCCCTAAGATCGAACGACATCACCGGGAAGGAGCGGCCATGGCCAGGTTCGACGGGAGAAGAGCCCTCATCACCGGGGCGGGGTCCGGCATCGGCATGGAGGTCGCGCGCCGCCTGCTCGCGGAGGGAGCCGACGTCACCATCGCCGACCTCGACCCGTGGCGCGCGGCCGAGGAACTCGGCGCCACCCCCCTGCGGCTGGACGTCACCGACGCGGCGGCGGTCCGCGCCGTCGACGACGTCCCGGACCTGCTCATCAACAACGCCGCCACCTGCACCGACACGCCCTTCCCCGAGTTGGGGGAGCAGGAGTGGGACGCCGACCTGGCCTCGGTGCTCAAGGGCCCCTTCCTGATGAGCCAGGCGCTGATCCCGCGCATGGCCGAACGCGGCAGCGGCAGCGTGGTGATGATGGGCTCCATCAACGCCTCGGCCTTCTTCGGCAACGACGCCTACAGCGCGGCCAAGGCCGGGCTGGAGAGCCTGACGAGAGGGCTCGCGGTCAGGTACGGGCCGAAGGGGGTCAGGGTCAACCTGGTCGCCCCCGCCACCATCCGCACCCCCATCTGGGACGAGCGGCTGACCCGCGACCCCGCCCTGATGGAGCGGCTGACCGCCTGGTACCCGCTCGGCCGCATCGGCACCCCCGCCGACGTCGCCGCCGCCGTGCTCTTCCTCGCCTCCGACGAGGCCGCCTGGATCACCGGCACCGTGCTGCGCGTGGACGGCGGGCTGAGCGCGGGCAACGCCCGCCTGGTGTCCGACATCCTGACCGAGGACTACCTGCGATGACCGACCTGCGCCTGGCCGTGATCGGCGCGGGCCAGCGGATCAGCATCGCCCAGGAGGCGCACCGGCCGGGCGAGGGAGCCCGCGTCGAGTCGGTCTGCGACCTGGACGAGGCCCGGCTCGCGGCGGCCCGTCAGCTCTTCGGCCCGGGGACGCGCACGTCGAGCCGGGTGCGGGACGCGCTCGACGACGTGGACGCCGTCATCATCGCCTCACCCGACCACCTGCACGCCGGGCACGCCGTCGAGGCGCTCTCCCGCGGCCTGCCGACGTTCGTGGAGAAGCCGCTGGCCGTCACCGTGCGCGACTGCGACGACGTCCTGGAGGCCGCGATGCGCCACCGCGCCCGGCTGTACGTGGGCCACAACATGCGCCACATGCCGGTCATCAGGCACCTGCGCGAGCTCATCCGGCAGGGCACGATCGGCGAGGTGCGGACGATCTGGTGCCGCCACTTCGTCGGCCACGGCGGCGACTACTACTTCAAGGACTGGCACGCCGACCGCCGCCGCACCACCGGGCTGCTGCTGCAGAAGGGCGCGCACGACATCGACGTCATCCACTGGCTCACCGGCGCGCGGACCGAACTCGTCACCGCCATGGGCGGCCTGTCGGTCTACGACCGCGTCACCGACCGGCGCGCGGACGACCAGGACAAGGACGAGCACTGGTTCGACCCGGCGCGCAACTGGCCGCCGCTCGCCCAGCGCGGGCTCAACCCGGTCGTGGACGTGGAGGACCTGTCGATGATGCTGATGCGGCTCGACAACGGCGTCCAGGCCAGCTACCAGCAGTGTCACTACACGCCCGACTACTGGCGCAACTACACGGTGATCGGCACCGAGGGCCGGATGGAGAACTTCGGCGACCACCGGGGCGAGAGCGTCATCCGGGTGTGGAACCGCGGCCGCCGCGACTACGACGCCGACGGCGACCTCGTGGTGCCGGTGCGGGAGCAGGCGGGCGGCCACGGAGGGGCCGACCGGGCGCTGATGAGCGAGTTCCTGCGGTTCGCCCGGCACGGCGGGGCCACGGAGACCTCCCCGGTCGCGGCCCGCGACGCGGTCGCGGCGGCGGCGCTGGCGACCGAGTCGCTGCGGGACGGCTCACGGCCGCGTACGGTGCCGCCGGTCGCCCCCGAACTGGCGGCGTACTTCGCGGCGGGCCAGGTGAACCCGCAGGGCAGGCAGGTCCTTCTTTCGCCTGACCGCATCGGATCCCGGCCGGCCTAGCGCTCGCCGAACACCTCGTCGACGAGCATCCGGGTCACCTTCTGGAACGCCTCCCCCAGGGAGAGCGCGGCGTCGTCCACGTAGTTCAGCGCGGCGGTCAGGGTCCTGCTCCCGTCGGGCGTGCTGTACATCAGCGCGGCGTGGCCCGCGATGCCGCCGTTGTGCGTGATGACGGTGCCGCCGGCCGTCTCCTGCACGAACACCCCCAGGCCGTAGCCGGCCTTGGGATGCGGCGTGCACATCTCGGCCAGCAGCGGGGCCGGCAGCAGCCGGCCGCCCATCAGCGCGGAGATGAACGTGTGCAGGTCGCGGGTGGTCGAGATCATGTCGCCGCCGGTGGAGATCCAGGAGGGGTTCTGGTGGGTGACGTCCACCGTGCGCTCCTGGCCGGCGTCCTCGTAGCGGTAGTAGGCGTGGGCGTGCGGCTCGGGGAGGTCCGGGGCGGTCTCGGGCACTAGGGTGCCCGACAACCCGAGCGGCCCCAGGATCCGCCGCCCCATCTCCTCGGCGTACGTGTGGCCGGTGACCCGCTCGATCAGCAGCCTGGCCAGCACGTAGTTGGTGTTGGAGTAGCTCCAGTCCGTGCCCGGCTCGAAGCGCGCCGGCTTGGACAGGGCCAGCCGGACCAGTTCCTCGGGCCGGTAGGTGGCGAACCGGTTGTCCACCCATTCCCGGCCCGACCAGGTGATGCCCGGCGCGACCGTCCCGTCCTCGTAGTACTCGCCGGTGAAGTTGAACACCCCGCTGGTGTGCTGGAGCAGCATCCGCACGGTGATCCGCCGGTCGAGCCCGAACTCGGGCAGGTGGTCGTCCACCGGGTCGTCGAGCGTGATCGTGCCGTCGGCCACCAGTTTCAGCACCAGGACCGCGGTGAAGGTCTTGGTGTTGCTGCCGATCCGGACGTGCCCGTCGGCCGGCGGTTCGGCGGGGTCGCCCAGCTCGCGTACCCCGGCGCTGCCGGTCCACTCGCCGTGCTCGTCGTTCACGCGGAGCTGCGCCCCGGTGACACCGGAGTCGACGATCTCCTGGACGGCCTTCCGCAACTCCGGGCGGTCGAGCGGGGTGGGGTCAATGGACATGGCGGGCTCCTTCGAAGCTGTAGCAGGCTGTGCGGTCAGAGGCTGCGGGCGGTGATGTCGCCGTAGGCGGTGGTCGCCTGGATGGCGAGCGGGGCGGCGGGGCCCTCGGTGTTCATGAGCGCGTTGTGGACCCGGCCGTAGGAGGTGCCGGCGTCCAGGGAGGCGGAGACTCCGGCGGCGGCTCCGACCGCCACGTCACCGGCCTCGGTGCGCAGCACGACCGTGCCCCGCACGGCCTCGGTGACGCTGATGTCCCCCTTGCCGGTGCTGATCTGCGCGGGGCCGTTGAGGCGGCCGACCGAGACGTCACCGGCGACGACGGTGAGGCGGGCGCTCTCGGCCTCGTCGATCTTGATCGAGCCGTGCGCGCTCTCGACGGCGACGTCACCGAACCGCCCGACGGCCCGGACCTCGGCGCTGGCCGCCTTCGCCTCGACCCGGGAGCCGGCGGGGAGCTGGACCGTCACCTCGATGGATCCGGACGGGCCGAACGCCTGGTTCTTGGCCGTGGCCACGATCCGCAGGACGCCGTCGCCGTACTGGACCTCGGTCTGCCGGGCCACCTTCACGTCGCGCTCCTTGGTGGCGTCGGCGGGCCGGATCTCGACCGTGGTGTCCGCCCGGTCGGCGGCGATGAACTGCACGCGGCCCGCGGGGATGTCGAGGACGGTGGTGATCGGGGCGGAGGTGTCGAACTTCTGCATGGTGTGCTCCTTGCGGCTGTCGTTTCGAACAACGCAAACGCTACGTTGCCTTCGCAGTTTCTTCAAGTCGTTCGTTGCACGTTACACGCATAATTGCAGGTCAATGACTCATAATCGTTGCAACGGCTTCCTCGGTAACGCAACATGAGCCGATCCATATGTTGCAATGACTTGAACGCGAACGCTAGTCTGCCGGTATCAGGGACACACGAAGGAGGCCGTGATGCCGGGAGGCAGGCTCACCCAGCAGGAACGCCAACAGATCGCGCTGGGGCTGGCCGACGGCCTCGCCTACGCGGAGATCGCCAGACGGGTCGATCGTCCGACCTCGACGATCACCCGCGAGGTCATGCGCAACGGCGGCCCCACCGCCTACCGCGCCGACCTGGCCCACCGCGCCACCGAGCACCGCGCCCACCGGCGCAGGCAGGCCACACCCCGGGGGCCGCAGGCGTCCCGGCAGGCCCACGGGCGCGACCCCGAGGCCGTGCGCGAGTACGAGGAGATCTTCACCACCGTCCTCATCCAGTCGGGCACGCCCAAGATGATGGGCCGGGTGCTGGCCTGCCTCACCATCACCGACAGCGGCAGCATGTCCGCGGCCGAACTCGCCGAGCGACTGCAGGTCAGCCCGGCGTCCATCTCCAAGGCGGTGGCCTACCTCGAGAGCCAGGGCCTCGTCCGCCGGGAGCGCGACGAACGCCGCCGGGAACGCTACGTCGTGGACGACGACGTCTGGTATCAGTCGATGATGGCCAGCGCCCGGGGCACCGCCCACCTGGTCGAGATCGCGCGGCAGGGCGTCGGGGTCCTCGGGCCCGGCACCCAGGCCGCCGTCCGGATGGAGAACATCGCCCGCTTCCTCGACTTCGTCTCCGAGAGCATCGCCCGCGCCGCCGAGCAGGCCCGCGAGGTCCTGCGCACCCCGCCGGATCATCGGTAGCCGTCCATCCCGGACACGACGGAGCCCCCGGCGCGCGCCGGGGGCTCCACCTCTTTTGTCATGGTCGTCCGAGGCAGGTCACGCCCAGCCTGGCGATCAGGCGCGGGGACGGCCGGCGACCCGGCGAGTCCGGCGGGCCCGCCTCAAGGTGTCAGGGGTTGTCGTAGCCGATCCAGTTGATGTACCAGCCGTACTCCTGGGCTCTGGCGGGCGACAGGGCGGAGCCGTCCTTCCACTGCACGTAGACGCGGAACTTGGTGGTGGTGACCTCGTAGACGGCGCTGGGGCCGACGAGGTTCCACTGGTTGCCACCGGCGCCGCCGATGGAGGTGACGTAGATGGGCTTGCCGGTGAAGCGGCCGTCGGTGGTGTTGACGTCGATGTAGATGCCGTTGGCCCCGTAGGGCTGCCAGCCCTGCCCGGGGGCGGTCTGTCCTGCGGCGATACGTGCGGTCGGCATGAGGGGATCCTCTCCGTCGAGCGTCTGTCACCGTCAGTATCGGCTCGACTACCTCATGCAGCTATGGCAGCTCGTCTGTCCCAGTAGGCACATAAACCCCGCCATTCAGTTACATGGCCGCACGCCCCCTCCGAGAGGGGCGGACGGGCGCTCAGCCGGAGGTGTGCGCGGAGGAGGACAGGTCGCCGCGATCGACGTGGTCGGCGTGGTAGAGGCCCTGGGTCAGCAGGCGGCGCACATGATCGTCGGCCGCGCTGTAGTACACGAAGGTGCCCTCGCGGCGGCCCTTGACCAGGCCGGCCAGACGGAGCTTGGCCAGGTGCTGGCTGACCGCGGTGGGGGCGGCGTCGGCGAGTTCGGCCAGGCAGGCGACGTTCGACTCACCCTGCAGCAGCGCCCAGAGGATCTTGATGCGGGTGGGGTCGGACAGCAGCCGGAACGACTCGGCGGCCAGGTGCACCTGCTCCTCGTTCGGCATGTCGAAATCCGGCAGCGACGTGTGCATGCGGCCACGATACCCGCGAACCCCGCTACTTGCGTATCTGCATTGATGCGCATATATGCTGCCAGCGTGACAACAGACGTGCGAACCTCCCCCGCCGCCGGCTCCGGGCCCGTCCCGCGAGCGGCCTCGGCGTGGCGGGACGGGATGTGGTCGCTGCCCGAGGTGCGCTGGGCCGCGACCGCCACCGTCCTGTTCGCCGCGGGCGGGATCCTCCACCTGGCCGGGGCTCCGTCGTGGTCGTGGTGGGGCCTGTACCTCGCCTGCTACGCCGCCGGAGGCTGGGAGCCCGGCCTGTCTGGCCTCAGAGCGCTGCGGGACCGAACCCTGGACGTGGACCTGCTCATGGTGGTCGCCGCGATCGGCGCGGCGGCGATCGGGCAGGTCTTCGACGGCGCGCTGCTGATCGTCATCTTCGCCACCTCCGGCGCGCTGGAGGCCCTGGCCACCAAACGCACCGAGGACGCCGTGCGCGGCCTGCTGGATCTCGCGCCCGAACAGGCCACCCGCCTGGGCGAGCACGGCGAGGACCGCGTCCCGGCCGCCGACCTGGCCGTCGGCGAGACGATCCTCGTCCGGCCGGGAGAGCGGATCGGCGCGGACGGCCAGGTCATCGCGGGCGCCAGCGCGGTCGATCAGGCCGGCATCACCGGCGAGAGCGTGCCGGCGGACAAGGCCGTCGGTGACGAGGTGTTCGCCGGCACGCTGAACGGCAGCGGCGTCCTGCGCGTCCGGGTCACGCGACCGGCGGCCGAGACCGTGATCGCCCGGATCGTGGCCATGGTGCGCGAGGCCACGGCCACGAAGGCGGGCACCCAGTTGTTCATCGAGAAGGTCGAGCAGCGCTACTCGGTCGTCATGGTCGCGGCCACCGTGGCGCTGTTCGCCGTCCCGCTGCTGTGGGGGGTGCCGCTGCAGGAGGCGCTGCTGCGCGCGATGACCTTCATGATCGTCGCCTCGCCGTGCGCGGTGGTCCTGGCCACCATGCCGCCGCTGCTGGCCGCCATCGCCAACGCGGGCCGTCACGGCGTGCTGGTCAAGTCCGCCGTGGCGATGGAGCAGCTCGGCTCCGTCACCCAGGTCGCCTTCGACAAGACGGGCACCCTGACCGAGGGCCGTCCCCACGTGACCGGGGTGCACGTGCTGCCCGGCGCGGGCCTGGACGAGCGACGGCTGCTCGCGCTGGCCGCCTCCGCCGAGCAGGGCTCGGAACATCCCCTGGGCCGGGCCGTGGTCCGGGCCGCCCGCGCGGCCGGGCTGCCGCCGGGCCAGGCCGTCGCGTTCGGCTCCCGGCCGGGGCTGGGCGTGCGCGCCCGCGTCGAAGGCCGCCTGGTCGAGGTCGGCAGCCCGGCGCACCTGCTCGACGCGGGCGACGAGGCCGCCGCCCGGCTCGTGGACGACCTGCAGCGGGGCGGGCACACCGCGGTCGTGACCCGCGTGGACGGCACGACGGCCGGCGTGCTGGCGCTGGCCGACCGCATGCGCCCCGGCGCCGCCGAAGCCGTCGCCCGGCTCACGACGCTGACCGGGACCACGCCGGTGCTGCTGACCGGTGACAACCCGCGCGCCGCGCACCGGCTCGCCGGCCAGGCCGGCATCACCGACGTCCGCGCCGGGCTGCTGCCGGCCGGCAAGGTGGCGGCGGTCCGCGAGCTGCAGGCGGACGGGGCGCGCGTGGCGCTGGTGGGCGACGGCGTCAACGACGCTCCCGCGCTGGCCGGCGCGCACGCCGGGATCGCCATGGGCCGCACGGGCTCGGACCTGGCGCTCGACACCGCCGACGCGGTCATCACCCGCGACGAGCTGAGCGCCGTCCCCGCCGTGCTCGCCCTGGCCCGGCGGGCCCGCCGGCTCGTCGTGGCCAACCTGGTCATCGCCTTCACCTTCATCGCCGTCCTGGTGGCCTGGGACCTGTTCGGCGACCTGCCGCTGCCGCTCGGCGTGGCCGGGCACGAGGGCTCCACCGTCATCGTCGGCCTGAACGGGCTGCGCCTGCTGCGCGGGGCCGCCTGGCGCCGCGCAGCAGGCGCGTCATCCGTTTGAAGGTAAACGGTGAAGGGAGCCGGAATTCGGCGGAAAAGTTTACAAAGAGTGTTCAACGATAGCGTTGAAGGCATGAATATCAAGGACATGGCCGGGCCGCTCGACGGTCCGGGCGTCTCGGCCTTCCTGCGTTCGCTCCCCGCCCGGCCGCTGCTGCTCGGCCTGGGCGAGGCCAGGCACTTCGTGGCGGAACTGGGCCAGGCGCGCAACGAGCTCTTCCGGCATCTGGTCGAGCACGAGGGCTACCGGGCCTTCGCCATCGAGAGCGACTGCCTCATGGGCCTCGTGGTGGACGACTACCTCGCGACGGGCACGGGCACGCTCGACGACGTCATGGAACGCGGCTTCAGCCACGGCTTCGGCGCGTCACCGGCCAACCGGGAGCTCGTGGCCTGGATGCGGGCCTACAACGCGGAGCATGACGGCAAGCTGCGCTTCTTCGGGTTCGACGGCCCGCTGGAGTACTGGGCGGCCAGCCCGCGTCAGGCGCTCACCGCCCTCCACGCCCTGCTCGACGGCCCGTTCCCCGACGCGGTGGTGACCGGGGAGACCCTCGACACGCTGCTCGGCCCGGACGACCGGTGGTCGGACGAGGCCACCGCCACGGACCCGTCCCGATCGATCGGCCGGTCCGCCGACGCCCGGCGGCTGCGGCTGATCACCGACGACCTGGTGGCGCTGCTCGACACCCAGGCGCCCCGGCTGAGCGCGCACGACAGGGAACGCGCGGCCCTGTACGCGCGTACCGCCACCGGCCTGCTCCGCTACCACCACTGGCTGGCCGACGCGTCCCCGCTACGGTGGCCCCGGCTGTCGGCCCTGCGGGACGCGATGATGGCGGCCAACCTGCGGGCCGTCGCCGAGCACGGCCCGGCCCTGGTCTTCTCCCACAACCTGCACCTGCAGCGGAACCTGAGCCTCATGCCGTTCGGCGACCAGACGCTGGAGTGGTGGAGCGCGGGCGCGATCGCCGGGGCGCACCTGGGCGACCGGTACGCCTTCCTGGCCTCGGCCCTCGGCACGATCGGCGCGCACACCCCGCCCCCGGACACCGTCGAGGGCCTCCTGGCCACGCTCCCGTGGGAACGTGCCCTCATCGACGCCCGCCGCCTGGCCGGGGCCGGCGCGGAGCCAGTGGCGCGGGTCTCCCCCGATTTCGCCTACTTCCCGCTGGACCCGGCCCAGCTCGGCACGATGGACGGCATCGTCTTCCTCAGGCAGGTCGCCGGCCTCGATTGAGCCCGGTCAGCCGGACCAGGGCGGCGAAGCCGTCGTCGGTGCCCGGCCAGTGCCGGCGCACGGCCGCCGGCCCGGCCCGGCGGACCACGGAACGCAGCACGGCCACCACGATGATGGCGTCGTCGGCGTAGCCCAGGATCGGGATGAAGTCGGGCACCAGGTCGATCGGGACGGCCAGATAGGCCAGCAGCAGGACGAGCCGGACCCGGACGCCGCGCGGCAGGCCGTCGTCGGCGGCCAGGCGGCGCACCAGGCGCAGCACGTCGGGCAGCAGCCGCAGCGCCTCGCGCAGCAACCCGCCACGCGGCCGGACGATCGCCAGCGCCGCGATCAGCGCCAGCCACGCGACGCAGAGGGCGACCCCGATCCCGATCAACCACTCCCAGCCCCACACCGACCGGCCGCCTTCCTCTCGTCGGCTTCGCCCGCGAACTCGGCGGACCCCATCACCCTAGGACCGGTCAGGGAGAGATCACCAAACCGATAGTAAGCGGAGAGTCACTGATCCATTACTTTGTGTGACGTCCATGGCGGCCCGGAACCCACCCGGGCCGCATCCCCAGGACGGAACCAGAGAGAGGACCACACTCCACCCATGACCTCACGATTCACGCGCCGCCACCTGCTGCTGCAGCCCGCCGCCGCCGCGACCTGCCTGACCCTGCCGGCCGCGCCCCTGCCCGCGGACGCCGAGGCCGCCCCGATCACCCCGGGCGAGCCCTACCACGCGATCGGCCACACCAGCAGCGGGCAGCGCGGAGCCACCTACGAGGTCTACGAGAGCTGGGACCACGTCCGGCTGAGCGACGACGACGGCGGCACGGGCGACGCCCTGGTCTTCGAACGCGACGGCGACGCGTACCGCATCAGGTCCACCGGCTTCAACTGGGGCGGCTACGACACCTGGTGCGCCGGCAACGCCAGCATCTTCCTCGGCGACTCGAACTGCGCCACCCGCTGGAGCTTCGCCGCCGCCCCCGGCGGCGGCTGGTACCTCAAGGAGCATGGCACCGGCAACTACGTCACCAACCCGCTCGACGGCAAGCAGTGGCTGAAGCCCTTCGACGGCGTGGTGACCGGCAGCCGCGAGTTCACCCGGTTCACCTTCGCCCCCGCCGGCTGACCTCCGGCAGAGGGCTGACCAGTACGTCAGTTCTTGGCCACCCCCGGTCGCCGACCTTGTATCCCCCAGGTCGATGCGTAACGTGTTCACTCGAATACATGCTGTGACATGGCCGCAACACGGCCTCCCCAGCGAACCAACCAGGAGGACGCTCATGAAGAGAACCCGGATCGCCGCGCTCACCGGCGCGATCGCGCTCGCCGCGCTCGCCTGCGCCACCGCGCCCGCCGGCGCCCAGGCGGGCCCCGGCGACATCTGCCTGTGGAGCGGGAAGGACTTCACCGGCGCGTCGTGGTGCTGGAACCCGGGCAACGGCTACGTGGACGTGCCGCCGGCGCTGCACGACAACGTGGGCTCGTTCAAGGCCGACGCCGACGGCTGCTTCATCAACTGGATCCACGTCCCTGACCGCAAGGAGACCCGCATCGTGCGCAAGGGCGACTACCGCCGGGTGTACAAGAACGACTTCGGCGGCAAGATCGACGCGGTGGCCCCGCGCTGCTGACGCGGTGGCGGCACCGCCCGTCCCGCATCGCCTTGTGGCGCGGCCGATCGGCGAACCCCTTGACCGGGACGAGACGCCTGCCATGCACCCGTAGGTTGGCCTGTGGGCGCACCTGTTATCCCTTGTCCCAATCGGCACGGCAACATCACCTGGCACTAACCGTCAGTGAGGCCGCGAACGCGAACGGTGGTGTGACGATGAAAGCGCCCAACAACGGCGATCAGGCGCACCGCGCCCTCGCCCGAGCACGCAAGGAGAACCACGATGGCCACCTACGACACGGAGATCCACACGGGCGGCGGAGGATGGCAGCAGGACAAGCCGCTGGTCCTGTCCATCGCCAACCGCGGTCAGGTCGTCCCTGACGGGGGCCGGCCGCAGGCGGGCACCACGGTCACCTGGAACAGCCCCCACGCGGGCAACGGCTCGGTGACCTTCTTCGACAGCGGCTCCAGGTTCGAGGGAACGGCGCAGTTCCCGAACGAGGGGCCGGTCGGCTACCGGGGCCAGCTCAACGACTAGGCGACGGCTCGCGGCCCAGCCCGGCTCGTGCCGGGCTGGGCCGTTCGCGTTCACCGACCGGCCGCGACCGGCCACGGGCCCGCGATCCCGGACACGGTGACGGGCCGGCGATGCGTCGCCGGCCCGTCGCGTTCTCCGGAAGCGGTCCGGCGCTCAGTTCCCCGCGCTCAGTTCCCCGCGCACCGCCCGGTGATCAGTTCGTGGCCGCCTCGGCGCGCCATGCGCCGGACTCGGCCGTGTCCGCGCCGACAGTGCCCTCGACCAGCTCGATCTGGTGGTCCTCGACCTCGCCGCCGTCGGCCCAGCCGGTCGGTGACGCCGTCGCCCCGGCGCTCGTGACCAGGCGCAGCCGCATCCAGGCGGGACCGGTGCGGGGCGTCTGCGTGACCGTCCACTTGAGGGTGGCGGCCAGCGCCCCGTCGGCGACCCGCGTGACGGCCCGCTCGTCGGCGTCGAAACGGCCGTTGTGGTTGAAGTCGATCCAGCCGGCGACGTAGGCCGGGGACTGCGAGCGCACCGGCACCACCAGCGAGTACGTGAGGTCGCAGCTCGCGACCCGGGCCGGCGAGCCGGTCACGGCGTCGTCGTCGTCCGTGCCGGCGGGCAGGCCGCGCACCCGCGTGCCGACCGCGGCACCGTGGTCCGCGCTCACGGACCGGCCCAGGAAGGAGTCGCCGATCGCGTGGGCGGCCGCGCCGTAGGAGACGGGCGCGTCGGAGACGTCCTCGGTCAGCGAGAGCTTGAACGAGCCCCATACCTGCGGGTTCGTCCCGCCGGCGCCGTAGCGCACGTCGCGGGCCCGCAGCTTGATGGTGAACTCGGTGACGGTGCCGGCCACCTTGACGGTCCCGCAGGTGTAGACCACGCCGCAGGTGGTGGACCGCACGGAGTAGACGCGCTCCGGCTCGATCGTGCCGGCGCTCACCCGGTAACCGGGGAACCCGGCCGTCTTGGCGAAGGCGGGCTTGACCGGCAGGCCGCTGACCATGTCGATGGCGGGCCAGAAATCGTCGCGGTTGGCCGTGGAGGCCCCCGACGAGCCGCCCGTGCCGAACACGTGCAGGCTCGGATCCCGTACGGGCCTGGAGAAGGTGAACGTCAGCGTCGCGACGTCGCTCCAGCCGCCGGGCCTGGCCGCGAAGTCCTCGTAGAGGTCGATGAAGCCCGCCGCCGTCTTCGCGTTGGCGGGGGCGAGGTACTCGTCGTCGTCGGCCGCCGGGTTGGCGGGGAGCACCTCGGCGGAGGCCACGCGGGTCTTGCCGATCATCTTCTTGCGCACGGTCACCGTCACCCCCGACGGCGTCCGGCCCACGGCGGTCGCCGCCGCGTTGGTGAAGGACGACGGCCCCACGTCGGCGTACGCGGCCGGAACGAGCCCCGGAACGCCGACGAGTACCACGGCCAGGCCGGCCAACAGTCCACGAATTGCCACTTTGCTGCCCCCGATGTCGATGGTGGTGCGGTCCGATCTCGGCCCCCGAACGGGCCGGCCGCGCGGCGTCGTCAAGACGTTCGCGGCCGGCGCAGCCGGTTCGTCAGGCCCCTGGTCACGCGGCGCGCGGCGAAGTCGCAGCCGTACACGAACCGCATGGCGGGCCCGAAGGTCGCCGCCGCCGCGAGCCCGACCAGGTGCAGCCCGCCGACGGACGTCTCAAAGGTGCGGCTGAGCCGTGGGGTGGGACCCGACGACGCCACCGCGCGGCGCAGCCGGTCCGCGAGCAGTCCGATCCTGGCGACGTCCACCCGGTAGCCGGTCGCCGCGATCACGTGCTCGGTGTCCAGCGTGGTGATCGCCCCGGTGACGTCCGTCAGGTGCAGCCGGACTCCGTCGCGGCGCTCCGAGGCCGTCAGGCGGGTGCCCAGGGTCACGGTGACGGCGTCGTCGAAGCGCTCGCGCAGCCACCAGGACCCCGCGGGCCCGAGAGCGGTCCGCACGATGTGGGCGCGGGCCGGCCTCGGCAGGTACCTGACCGCGCCCGGCAGCCGCGACCAGACCACGGAGGGCCAGCCGCTGCCGAGCCCGGAGCGGGGCGCGAGCACCCGGTCCAGGGCCGAACGCCGCTCGGCGGGGACGGCGTTCCAGTCCAGCATGCGGGTCCGGGCCACGACGCGCACCTTCGCGCCGGCCTCGGCCAGCAGCGTCGCGGTCTCCAGCGCCGACTGCCCGGCGCCCACCACGGTCACGTCCCGGCCGGCGAACCCGCCCAGTTCGTGGTGGTCGGAGCTGTGCGTCGCCGCGTCCGGCGGCAGCGCCGCCAGCGCGCCGGGCCGGTGGGCGAACGGCAGGAAGCCCAGGGCGAGCACGGCGGACCTGGCCAGCACGGACTCCCCCGAGGCCAGGGAGAGCGCGAACATCTCGCCCTCCGTGCCGACGGAGACCACCTCCGACTCGTCCAGGGCCTGGCCGACCGCCCGCGTGCCGAACCACCTGCCGTAGTCGACGAACTCCGCCACGGGCACCGGCTCCCCGTAGGCGTAGCGGCGGTAGGCGTCGAGGCCGTAGCGCCGGTCCGGGTCGCCGAGGTGGGACGCGTCCGGCTCGGACTTGAGCAACATCCCCCGGGGCATGTGGTGCTCCCAGGCCCACATCGGCCTGCCGAACACCCGCGTGTCGAGACCGGCGTCCAACGCGTGCGCGGCCACGGACAACCCGTAGGGGCCCGCGCCCACAATCGCCACATCAATGACCGGCGTACGCAAGTTCTCCTCCATGGTGCTAGATGTAGGTGTCGCTTATTTCTGCGGCTGGATCAGCCGGCCGAGGCCGCGCCGGATCGTGTGCCCGGCCATGGCCATGAAGGGGCGGGGGTCGTCGGCCGACAGCCAGGCGCGCTCGTCGGCCGTGCACAGGGCGCGCACGGTCCCGGGCCCGGCGGACAACAGGTCGTAGTTCTCCACCAGGTACGTCCGGCCGTGCCCCGGCCGCCCCCGGGTCGTCTGCTTGCCGGACAGGTGCAGGTGCGCGGCCCGGACCAGGTCCAGTCCGCCGCTGTCGCGGAACAGGCGGAACTGCGCCCCGAGCCTGGGGTTGCAGTCCAGCAGGTGGTAGACGCCCGTGGCCGGGTCGTGGCGGAAGTCGATGTCCAGGACGCCGCTGTAGCCCAGCGTCCTGGCCAGCTCGCGGGCCGTGTCCTCCACGACGGGGTTGGGCAGCCAGCGTCCGTACGTGGTCAGGCCCGCGCCCCTGGGGTAGGAGCGCTCCTTGCGTCCGGTGCCGTCGTACAGGCTGCGGGAGTCCTCGTCGAAGTAGCCGTGGAAGAACCAGTCCGAGCGCCGGTCGCCGGGCACGAACCGCTGGAACAGCAGGTCGTGGCCGGCCACGTGCCGGAGCAGGCGGGGCACCTGGTGGAGCTGGCGGACCAGGCTGGTGTTGCGCGAACCGATCCCGGAGGGCCGGAGCCAGGGCTGCGCCCACTTGGCGACGAGGGGCAGCCCGAAGTCGGCGACGGCCGCCGCGGCGTCGCGCTCGTCGGTGATCAGCCGGGTCTCCGGCTGCGCGATCCCCAGGTCGGCGCAGAGCTCGGCCAGCAGCCGCTTGTCGGCGAGGGTCCGCGGCAGCCGCGGCGACTGGTCCGGGACGAGGTAGTACGGGCGCAGGTCGGCCGCGTGCTCGGCGACGGTGATGGCGCCCGCGTCGTCCATGGCCAGCAGCACGGCCGGGCGCCCGATGTCGCCGGCGACCCGGATGAGGGCCTTGACCACGTCCTGGTCGTGGGGCCACGCGTGGACGCGCGTCAGGTGCCGGGAGCGGGCGGTCGGCGCGTGCGGGCCCTGGATGAGCGCGTGCACCTCCACGCCCGCCTGGCCGAGGGAGCGGATGGCGCCGAGCGTCCCATGGTGGAAGACATTGGAATCCAGCCGCAACACGAGCGCCGGGACGGTGCAATCGAGCATGGTTACGTCCTCTTCATTCTAGAAACGCCATGAATAAGGCAAGTCGCGAGTCGGATATCCGGCTTCCGGGCTACCCGGGTATAGGGAATAGGTGAAAGGCGATATCTGGAGATGTGCGATGGTGGCGAGAAAGAACTATCTGCACTGTTCGATCGCGATTGCCATTGGTTCAGTGGCTATGGCATTGCTCGGCCTCGGTGAGCGGGTGAGAACGACTCCGGACGACTGGCCACGCGGCGACGCGGCCCTGGGCGTTTTCCTGGCCTCGGACTGGCGCGGCCCGCGACGGCTGCAGGGCTTCGAGTCGTGGCTGCGGAACGAGGCCACGGTGGGCCGCACCTACCTGCCCGGGGAGCGGTGGGAGTCCATCCAGGGAACCAAGGCCGTCCTCGGGCCCTGGACCCGCTGGCGGACCGCCCACCCCGACCGGGTGCTGGCGCTGAACGTGCCGATGATCGCCCCGAACGAGTCCGGCATGCCCGACGACGCGGTGTCCGAGCGGCTCGCCGCGGGCGCGCGCGGCCTCTACGACCACCACTTCAAGCGGCTGGCCCGGCGGCTGGTCTCCGCCGGCGCCGGAGACACGATCGTCGTGCTCGGCTGGGAGATGAACGGCACCACGTACTCCAGCCGGTGCGCCCCGAACCCGGAGGCGTGGAAGCAGTACTGGCGGCGCATCGTCATGACCATGCGCGCCACGCCCGGCCAGCGCTTCCAGTTCGACTTCGCCCCCAACCGGGGGCACGACGCGATCCCGTGGACGAAGTGCTACCCGGGTGACGACGTGGTCGACATCATCGGCATGGACAGCTACGACCAGGGGCCGGGCAAGCAGTTCTCCGACTACGTCGAGCAGCCGTACGGGCTGCGGGCCCAGGCCGAGTTCGCGGCCCGGCACCACAAGCCGATCTCCTTCCCCGAATGGGGGCTGTTCCGCAACGGGGACCGTCCCGCCTACGTCCGCCAGATGCTCGACTGGATCGACAGTCACGACGTCGTCTATCACTCGATCTCCGATTACTGTCCGCATGGCGTCTGGCAGTGCCCGTCGAACCCGC
Source organism: Nonomuraea sp. MG754425 (assembly GCF_021699195.1). GTDB lineage: Bacteria > Actinomycetota > Actinomycetes > Streptosporangiales > Streptosporangiaceae > Nonomuraea. The sequence continues at coordinate 113,099 of NZ_SSXE01000002.1, forward strand.
GGTCGTCGGAGATCTTCCGCGAGCGGCTGAGCACCCCCGACGTCCCGGCCCCGTCCGCGACGCCCGCGCCGTCCACGCCGCTGCTCGTGCCGACCAGCCCCAGCGTGTGCGCGGCGAGCGAGTCCAGCGAGTCGCCGACGTCCAGCGCGCCCGCCAGCGAGGCGGCGGCCAGCCCCTCCGCGGCGGCCAGCGCGGGCTGCTCGAACCGCAGCAGCAGTTCCTCGGCCAGCGCCGCGCCGTCACCGGGCGCGACCACCGCGCCGACGCCCTCGGTCACCAGCTCGGTGATTCCCGGCACCGCGCAGCCGACCAGCGACCTGCCGGTGGCCAGCGCCTCCAGCGCGGTGAGCGGCAGCCCCTCCCAGCGGGAGGGCAGCACCACCACGTCGGCGGCGACGTACCAGGAGCGGACGTCGTCCACACCGCCGGCGAAGTGAACGCGCGGCACGGCCCGCGAGCGCAACGCGCGCAGCAGCGGGCCGTCCCCGACGACGGCCAGGTGCGCCCGGCCGTTGCGCGCGACGACCCGCTCCCAGGCCGACAGCAGCACGTCCTGACCCTTCTGCCGGGTCACCCTGCCGACGCAGACCGCCAGCGGCACGTCCGCGGCCAGGCCGTGACGGGCGCGGGCCGCCGCCCGCTCGTGCGCCCCCGCGGGCGTGAACCGGCGCAGGTCCACGCCGTTGCGCACCACCAGCAGGTCGCCCGCCACGCCGTGCCGCCTGGCCAGCGCCGCCTCGCCCGCGCCGACGCAGATCACCCGGTCGGCCCAGCGCACGGCCAGGCGTTCCCAGCTCAGCGCGGCGGTGGCGGCGGGGCCGCGGGCGGCCAGCCAGGACCAGCCGTGCGGCTGGAAAAGCGTGGGCACCCGCCCTCTGATCGCGATCCGGCCCGCCAGCCCGGCCTTGGCGGAGTGCAGGTGCACCACGTCGGGCCCGAACTCCTGGACGATCCGCCGCAGCCGGGCCGCGTGCACCAGGTCGGAGGGTCCGGGCGCGCGCCCTGCCTCCCACTCCAGCCAGGGCACGCCCAGCCGGTCCAGCGTGCCGGACAGCGGGCCGGTCCGCGGGCAGGCCACCGCCACCCGCCAGCCGCGTCGCGCCTGGTCGGCGACGGCCCCGGCCACGTACGCCCCCACACCGCCGTCCACCGGCTGCGTGACGTGCAGGACGCTCGGCGTCAGCGCCATGCCGAGATCCTCTCCGCCAGCCGCGGGTAGCGCCGCTTCAGCAGCTCCCGGCCCGCGGTGCGCGCGCCGGTGGTCGCCGCGTAGGGCAGGGCCCGGACGTCGCGGCCGAGGATCACCCGCTGGTTGGCCACGGCCCGGCAGCCGTACTTGCCCTTGTGGGGCTCGTCGCCGCGCAGCAGGCTGAACACCGGCTTGCCCAGCCGGTGGGTCATCGCCAGGTTCTGCCGCAGCAGCAGCGTGAGCACGTCGGCCTCGGCGCGCAGGTCCGGGTGCACCCCGTACAGGTATCCGCCCACGAAGTCCTTTCCGATCAGCGAGAAGTCGCAGGCCAGCAACCGGCCCCGGACCCGGAACTCCGAGACGACCGCGTGCCCGTCCGCCGTCAGCGACCGCGCGGCCGTGACCAGGTGCTCCCTGAAGCGCGGCTGCGTGTGCTGGACGTTGATGCCCCGGCCCGCCCACTGCATGGCGTGCAGCCGCAGCAGCTCGGTCATCGCCCCGGCGACTCCGTCCGCCTTGACGTCGGCCACCGACAGCTCCAGCGCGTCGAGCTTGCGCAGCACCGAGCGCAGCCGGCGCGCCCGGCGGCTCTCGAGCGCGCCCAGCGCGTGCTCGATGGGCTCTCCGGGCAGTTGGAGGCAGGTGGAGGCGGGCAGGGTCCAGGCCCGTTCGCCCCAGACCCCGGCCAGCCGGCAGGCCACCGCGCCGGGACGCACCTCGGGCAGGTCGATCACGTCCCAGCCCCGCTGGCCGAGCAGGCCGTCGCGCAGGTCGCGCAGGCCCGCGTCGCCCTCGGCGTCGTCCACCACGATGTCGGTGAAGTCGGACTGCTCGCCGCCGACCGGGGTCAGCACCCGCCGGTCCAGCCGGAACGGCGCCGCCGCGACCAGCCGCCCGGCCCGGTAGGCCAGGAAGACGCGCAGCCGCCCCGGGCTGCCGTAGGAGCGCCACCAGGAGCAGAGCCAGCCGTGCGCCTGGAACGGCGTGGCCGGCGAGCTGCGGGCGTACAGGTCCGCCCACTCCCGCGACAACCCGGCCAGTTCCCCGTCCTCGCTGACGACGCGCACGGTCAGCCGCGCGCGTGACGTGGACGGGGTGACGGCATTCACGCGTTCGCTCCGCTCAGCGCGGGCTCCGGCGCGCGGCGGTCGTCATGGCGATCCTCAAGACGGTCGTCGTCGCGGTCGTCGCGGTCGTCGCGGCGGGCCGGCCACCAGGCCAGCCGCAGCAGGCAGGCCAGCGTGACCGCCCCGCACGCGCCGACGGCCACGCTGATCAGCAGCACCGGGGACGAGGGCCGCAGCGGCGGCACCGCGGTCGCGAAGGACGCCAGCCGCACCCGGGTGTCGGCCGCGTGCGTGGCGGCGTAGGCGATCAGCGCCCCGGCCGCCCGGTTGGCACGCGCGGCGGCCTCCCATCCCGTGGCCGCCGCCGAGGTGAGCCGCACCAGCGGAGCGTCCGGGGAGGCGGCCACGCTCAGCGCGGCCTGCTCGGCCTCGGCCCCGGTGAGGAAGCCGGGATGGGCGGAGATCCGGGCGTAGGCGGTGGCGAAGTTGGCCGCCCGCTCCGGGTCGCCGTCCGCCACCACCACGACGTACGCGTCGGCGGTGTAGACGGCCTCCCCGGCCAGGGCGTACCCGGCTCCGGCCAGCGCGCCGGCCGCCAGGGACAGCGGCAGCCACCATCGCATGAGCCGGTCCGCGATCCGGGCACGAGTCCGTGTCATCGTTGCTTCTCCATCGGTACGGCGCCGAGCAGGCGCAGGTAGAGCGACTCAAGCTGTTCTGCCTGGCGGCGGATGTCGTAGAGCCCGACGGCGTCCGGCGGGCGGAGCCGTCCGGGCGGGCGGGCGGCCAGGTCGGCCAGTTCGGCGGCGAGCCGGTGCGCGGCGACCCGTCGTGCGCCCGGGGCCGCGTCCGGCGGCAGGTCGTCGATGGCGGGGCAGGTGTCGTAGCGGACCGGGAGCCCCGAGGCGAGCGCCTCGACGACCGCCACGCCGAACGTCTCCTCCGCCGAGGGAGCCGCCAGCACGTCCATCGCCGAGAGCATCGCGCGCACGTCGAGCGACTCCCCGGCGAACAGCACCCGGTGCCCGGCCCCCGCCTCGCGGGCCAGCTCGCGCAGCCGCGCCTCGCACGATCCCGTGCCGACCAGGAGCAGCACCGCGTGGTCGAGCGGCGGCAGCGCCTCGATCAGCAGGTCGAAGCGCTTGCCCGGCTCCAGCCGGCCGACTCCGCCGATCACGAACGCGTCCTCCCGCAGCCCCAGCCGCTCCCGGGTACGGCGTCGCAGATCGGGGTCGAAGCCGAACGCCGTGCCGTCCACGCCGTTGGAGATCACCCCGATGCGGGAGCGGGGCACGCCCCACCTCGCCAGCCGCTCGGCCACCGACGGCGAGACCGCCACGGTGTGGTCCCCGAGCAGCTCGCTGGCCAGGTACAACGCCCTGATGGGCGGGGTGAGGCGGCGGCCTTCGATGTGCCGGTGGCCGATCGAGTGCTCGGTCGCCACGATGGCCGGCACGTTCGCCAGCCACGCGGCCAGCCGCCCGTACACGCAGGCGCGGTACAGGTGCGTGTGCACCACCTCGTAACGGCCCGCGCGCATGAGCCGGGCCAGCCGTCCGACGGCACGCAGGTCCCGGTTGCCGCGCATGCCGATGTGGTGGACCGGCACGCCGGCGCGCTCGATGGCGTCGGCGACCGCGCCGCGCCCGGTGAGCACGGCCACCTCGCAGCGGGCCCGCAGATGCGGGAGCAGGGAGTGGAGCTGCTGCTCCGCGCCGCCCGCCGCCAGGCCGGTGATGACGTGCAGGATCCTCACCCGCCCCACCGGACCCGGTGCCGGATCCACTTGGCCCGCAGCCGCAGCCCGCCGTCCCGGTCGCCGACGTAGGTGCGCGGGATCGCGTGCCTGCCGCTGAGCTCGGACTTCCAGATCGCGCAGCCGTAGGAGTAGCCCGCCTCGGCGACGGCGGCCACCTCGCGGGCGTCCGCATGCCCGTAGGGGTAGCAGAATCCGGACACGCGCCCGCCGAGCACGGTCTCCAGGGCGGCCTTGCTGGCGGCGACCTCGTGCTGGAGTTCGGCGTCGCTCAGGCCGACCAGCGAGCGGTGCCCGGACGAGTGCGAGCCGATCTCCATGCCCTGCCGGGCGGCCCAGCGTACGCCGTCCTCGTCCATGAGCCGCTTGGGCGGCGCGCCGGGGTCCCAGGCGTTGTGCTCACCGAGCAGGCCGGAGACCACGAAGACGGTGGCCGAGAAGCCGTACCCGAGCAGGGCGGGCACGACCTCGCCGAGGAAGTCTTCGTACCCGTCGTCGAAGGTCAGCCCGACCAGGCCGCGGTCCCGCCCCTCGGCCCGGGCGCGCAGCAACTCGCCCATCGAGACGCCGGTCAGGCCGCGACCGGCCAGCCAGCGCAACTGGGCGGCGAAGCGTCCGGGAGAGACGGTGACGCGGAAGGGGTCGCTGTCGTATTTCTCCACGGAGTGGTACATGAGCACGAACGGCATCGCGGTCATACGCGACCTCGCATCCTGATCAGACGAGTGATCGTGGTGGTTTCGGTGAGCGCGGCCAAGGCCCGCGTGCGGGCCGCGACGACGCAGAACGCGGCGGCGATCACGCAACCGGTCAGGGCCAGGGCGATCGGCTCCGTCAGCGGCGCCAGCAGCGCCCGCGCCCCCCACCCGGCCGCGGTGGCGATCGTGGCGGCCAGGACGAGCCCGCCGATCGGGGCGAGCGCCGCGCGCAGCGGCAGCCGGATGACCCGCGTCCGCAGCCCCGCGAGCAGCAGCGCGGCGGTCAGGGTGATCCCGGCCGCGTTGGCCGCGGCGATCCCCGTGACCCCCCAGGACGGGCGGGCGAGCAGGATCGTCACGACCAGCCCGAGCGCCATCGCGACCACCGGGTACCAGGACGGGCGGGGGCCGCAGAAGAAGGCCCGGCACACGATCCCGACCAGGCTCTGCCCGAGCAGCCCCAGCGAGTACACCTGCATGATCCGCGCGGTGGCGGCGGTGTCGGACGCGGTGAACTGGCCGTGCTCCAGCAGGACGGCCACCACGTCCGGGGCGCAGACGAGCAGCATCGCGGTGGCGAGCAGCACGATCGCCGAACCGGCGGTGAGGTCGCCGGCCATGCTGCGCCGCGCCCGGTCGGTGTCCCCGGCGGCGACGGCGCGGGCGAGGTGCGGGAAGGTGACCGTCGCCACGATCAGTGACAGGGTCATCGGCACCTGGGCGATCTTCTGCGCGTAGTTCAGGTGCGAGATCGAGCCCTCGGCCAGCGAGGAGCCGACGGACCGCTCGACGAAGACCTGGCACTGGCGGGCGAGCGTGAACCCCGCGACCGGCAGGAACACGGCGACGGGCAGCGGCACGGCGGGCCGCTGCCATCGAGGGGCCCCGAAGCGCCGCAGGAAGGCCGGAGCCTGGACGAGCACCATGCCGATCCCGCCCGCGGCCACCCCGACGGCCGCCGCGTACGTGCCCTGGTCGCGCAGCGCCCACACGCACGCGACGATCCCCAGGTTGTAGACGACGTAGATGGCGGCGGGCGGCGCGAACACCTGGTCGGTGCGCAGTGCCGCGCTCAGGTATCCGGCCAGGCCGAAGGTCAGGATGGTCAGGGAGGCCACGCGCATGCAGTCGACGGCCAGCCCGGTCTGCGAGATGCCCGGCGCGAGCACGCCCACCAGCCACGGCGCGCCCGCCGCGGTCAGGGCGCTGACCGCCGCGAGCGCCAGGCACAACCGCGGCAGCGACGACGCCACCAGGCCACGCAGGTCGCCGCCCGTCTCCAGCGCGCGGCTGAACAGCGGGACCAGCACGAAGGCCATCGCCCCTTCGATGAGCAGGGGGGCGGCGGTCTCCGGGATCGTCCAGGCCACGAGGAAGGCGTCCGTGCCGGCGTCGGCCCCGAACAGCGTGCCCAGCAGGAGGTCACGGACGAAGCCGAGCACCGACCCGAGCCCGATGAGCAGGACGGTGACGCTGACGGCCCGTAGCGCGGGCGAGACGGCCGTGGTCATCGCACTGCTCCCCGTGCGAGCCCGGGTCTCAGCGCGTCCCCCGTGGCCAGGACGCCGGGCCGGGCGACGAGCGACAGGACGAGCCCCAGCACGACCGCCATGACCAACGTCGTCGGCCCGCCGATGTCACCCTGGACGAAGGTGATGAGCTGCCAGGCCAGCAGCCCGGCCGCCACCGGCGCGATCCCCCGGGCGGCCCACCAGGCCATGGACCCCAGGAACAGGCCGAACGAGCACAGCCCGAGCAGGCCGAGCTCGCTCAGCACCAGCAGGTACAGGTTGTGCGGGGACAGCAGGGGCCGGCGCTGGAAGCCGTTCACGGGGTCGTCGGTGTCGCTGCCGGCCGACAGCTCGATCGGCGCGTACGTGTCGCGCAACTGGGCGAATCTGCGCGGGCCGGCCCCGGTGACCGGGTGGTCCAGCCACATGTCCACGGCGGCGGCCCACAGCCGGTACCGGTCGCGTACGGACTGGTCGGGCTGCGAGACGGTGGTGGTCAGCGAGGTCAGCCGCTGGCCGAGCACGTCGGGGCCGATGCCGGGCCCGACGGCCAGCACGATCGCCGCCACGACGCCCAGCAGGACCACCCGCGCGGCGAGCACCCGGCTGTGCAGGAAGAGCACGACCACGGCCGCGCCCGCCAGGGCCAGCCACGCGCCGCGGCTGAGCGACAGGGCGAGCGGGACGCAGAGCAGCGCGGCTCCGGCCAGCACCCCGGCCCGGCGGCGGCCCCGCAGCATCAGCCCGGCGGCCAGCAGGATGATCACCCCGTAGCTGACCAGTGTCGCCATGCCCATGACGTCGGGCGCGCCAAAGGTGCCGACAGCCCGCACCCGCTCGCCCGCGTAGGACGCGCCGGTCCCGGTCAGCGCCTGCACGCAGCCGACGGCCCCCTGCACCCCGGCCGCCCCGACGAGGGCCCCGCCCACGATCAGCACGTCGGCCCGGTCGCGAACCGTCACCAGGACGGCCAGCGGGACGAGGACGAACACCTGGAGGTACCTGAGGTGACCCGGCAGGCTCGCCGCCATGTCGGGAGAGGCCAGGGTCGCGACGGTGACCGCGCCCGCCACCGGGGCCAGCGCCAGCGCGCGCACCGGCAGCCTGGCCGCGCCGGGGGCGGTGACCAGCATGGCGAAGGCGACGGCGACCAGCAGCACCGACGCCACGTCGGCCGCCGTCACGTTCACGCCGGCGGACGGGTCGGCCGGACCTCCGGGAAGGCAGGCGAGCAGCACTGTGGCGGCGGCCCCGAGACTCGGCCGCGCTCGGAAGTCTCTCATCTCTAGCTGCCACCCGGCCGGATCAGGGAACCCAAGGTGAGCAGCAGGATCTTGAGATCGAGGCGGAGGGTCCACCGGTCGACGTAGTGGTTGTCGAACCGGGCGCGGTCCTCGATCGAGGTGTCCCCGCGCAACCCGTGGATCTGCGCCCAGCCGGTGATCCCCACCGGCATCCGGTGCCGCCCGTCGTAGCCGGGGATGGCGCGGGAGAACTCCTCGACGAAGTGCGGGCGTTCCGGCCGGGGACCGACGATGGTCATGTCGCCCTTGAGAACGTTCCAAAGCTGGGGCAGCTCGTCCAGGGAGGTCCTGCGCAGCAGCCTGCCCACGGGGCCGACGCGGCTGTCGTGGGCGATGCTCCACAAGGTCGCCGACTCGTGGGCGTCGGCCGGGTTCAGCGTCCGGAGCTTGACGACCTCGATCGGCTCGCCGAGGTAGCCCACGCGCCGCTGCCGGAACAGCGGCCCCGGGCCGACCTCGCGGCGGATCAGCAGCGCGCAGATCGCGAGGACCGGCGCGCTCAGGATGAGGCCGGTCACGGCGATGCTGACGTCCAGCGCCCGCTTGAGCAGCCAGGAGACGCTGTGGCGGGCCTCGCGGCGCATGCGCAGGAGCGGGAAGCTGCGCACGTCCTCGCGCAACGTGACGAAGTCGACGAGCAACTCGCCCAGCTCGGGCGCGAGGAACACCTCGCATCCCAGCGCCCTGGCCTGCCTGGCGGCCGGCCGGTGCTCCGGCGCGGCGATGATCACCGCGCGGACGCCGAGCGCCTGGACGACCTGGACGACGTCCGCGGGCCGGCCGAGTACGGGCGGGGACGCGCCCTCGCCGGGTGTCTCGTCCAGGAAGCCCAGAGGCAGCAGGCCGTACTCGGGATGGGCGAGCAGGCACCTGGCCAGCTCGCGACCGTGCGCGCCGGCGCCGACGACCAGCGCGGGCGCGACCCTCCCGCGCCGGTGCGCCCTGCGGACCAGGAAGCACAGGACGCTCCTGCCGCACAGGGTGAGAAAGGTGAAGAGCAGCGCGCTCAGCGCGACGACGGTGAACGACGCCGTCCCCCAGAACGCGGCCAGCACGGCGACCAGGCCGGCGCCGGCGATCCAGAGACCGCGGTCCAGGCCCGAGGGCAGCACTCGTAGCGCGTAGACACGGCCGATGCCGTTGACCACGACGACGAGAATTCCCGCGAGCCCGGCGCGCAGCGCCACCTGGCCGGCGCTGGCCGCCGTGAACGCCATGCAGGCCAGGTCGACACAGACCAGACCGGCGGGCTGGGCCGCCCGCCACAACCTCGACCTCTGGTGTCCCGCCCGCCGCCCGACCTGGCGATCGCCCCCAACGTCAACAGCCACCACTTCTCCGAAGATAGTCAGTCTGACTGGATCGACGCCGGATTGACCGACCCAATCAACTTAAAAAACCGATAGTCATCCTTCCGGCTGTTTGTTTTTGTATAGGCATTGAGCAGCGCGTTTCCTATGCAATACATGGACTGGCGGACCAGCGAGCCCTGATCGTAGCGATGCGACCTGGGGAAATCGAGAATGTGAAGGCGTGGGGACGCGTATGGTCACGCAAGATTTAGTTGGCCTGCGGTTGGCAATGAGAATGCCTTTTCGCAGGTTTGGCGGCGGATTCGTACGGCGAACGCGGACGCCCTCGTAGAAATGGTGAGAAGCGGCGGCTCGCCGTCGAGGCTTCACCCCGTGAGATACCGCTGGATCGTCGGGCCCAGCCGGGCGACCAGTTCCTCCTCGGACGCCGCCACCATCGGCGGGAACTTCAGGATGTAGCGGGACAGGGCCAGGCCCAGCAACTGCGAGGCGACCAGGGAAGCCCGGAGGGGAGCGCCCGCCGGGTCGCCGGTGATGCGGACCACGAACGGGAGGACCTGGCCGCCGAAGATCGTCCGCATGCGTTCGGCGGCGGCCTCGTTCGTCACCCCGGTACGGAGCAGGACCTGCAGCCCCTCGTCGGCCTCCCACTTGCGCAGGAAGTGGCGGACCAGACCCGCGCCGGCCAGCTCGGACGCCAGTTCGGGCAGTTCCAGATCGAACTCTGCCGCGGCGGCGAACAACTTCTCCTTGTTGCCGAAGTAGCGCATCACCATGGCCGGATCGATCCGCGCGTCGGCGGCGATGGCCCTGATGGTGGCCTTGTCGTAGCCGTCGGCGGCGAAACGTTCGCGGGCCGCGGCCAGGATCACGGTCTTGGTCTCGGCGGACGATCTCCTCATGTCAACAATTGTAGGCCAACGTCCGTTGACATAGCCGGCACCCCGGCCTACCTTGATGCCAACAACCGTTGACAAAGGAGGCCGCATGCACGCCGACGTGCTCATCGTGGGAGCCGGACCCGCCGGGCTCAGCGCCGCGATCGTCCTGGCCCAGCACGGCAGGCGGGCCGTGATCGTGGACGCGCGGGCGGAGGGCGCCACCACCTCCCGCGCCGCCGTCGTGCACTCCCGCACCCTGGAGGTGCTGGAGCCGTACGGCGTGGCGGAGCGGCTGGCCGCGCACGGCCTCCCCACCCCGGTCTTCACCATCCGCGACCGCGACAAGGTGCTGCTGCCGGTGCCCTTCGACGACCTGCCGACCGCCTACCCCTACACCCTGATGATCTCCCAGGCCGACACCGAGGGGCACCTGCTGGCCCGCCTGGAGGAGCTCGGCGGCAAGGTGATCAGGCCCGCCCGGGTGACCGGCATCGAGCAGGACGCCGACGGCGTCACCGCCACCCTCGACGACGGGCGGCACGTCCGCGCCGCCTACCTGATCGGCGCCGACGGCATGAACAGCACCGTCCGCCAGAGCGCCGGGATCGGCTTCACCGGCGGCACCTACGCCGAGTCGTTCGTCCTGGCCGACGTCCGCCTGTCCGGCGGGGTGCCGCGGAACGAGGTCGTCCTGTACTTCTCCCCCGCCGGGCTGGTCGTCCTCGCCCCGCTGCCCGGCGGCCTGCACCGCATCGTCGCCACCGTGGACGAGGCCCCCAAGGAGCCCGGCGTGCCCTTCGTGCAGCGGCTGCTCGACACCCGCGGCCCCGAGGCCGAGCCCGCGCGGGTGGAGGAGCTGATCTGGGGCTCGCGCTTCCGGGTGCACCACCGCATCGCCGACACCTACCGCCGGGGACGCGTCCTGCTGGCCGGCGACGCCGCCCACGTGCACTCGCCCGCCGGCGGCCAGGGCATGAACCTGGGCATCGACGACGCCGTGCACCTGGGCGAGACGCTGGCCCGGGTGCTCGGCGGCGCGCCGGAGAGCCTGCTCGACTCCTACGCCGCCACCCGCCGCCCGCAGGCCGAGCAGGTGATCGCCCTCGCCGGACGGCTCACCGGCCTGGCCACCGCCGCCTCGGGCCGCCGCGTGCTGCGCAACCTGGTCCTGGCGCTGGCAGGCCGCATCCCCACCGTCCGCAAGCGCCTGGCCTGGCAACTCTCCGGCCTGAACAGAAGGACGGCCCCCTGAGGGCAGGCCCCGTGAAGGCAGGCCCCGTGAGAAGCGGCGTCGCGAGGAACAGGCCGTGAGCATCCACCCCATCCGAAGGGACGCATCGTGAAACCCCTCACGACCCCCTCTACGTCAAGGCCACGACCCTGCTGCCCGCCCGCCGCACCCACCGGTTCGCAGGCCGCGACGCGGCCCGGCTGGGAGACGTGGACCACGGCCGGCCGGTCCACCCATGGCCTCCCTGTTAGGGTGGCGGCGGAACGGCAGGCGGAAGGCACGAAGGAGGCGGCGGTGCACCACGTCCACCCCCGCGCTCCCGGCCTGCCGGAACGGCAGGCCCGGCCGCTGCGGTCGCTGGAGCTTCGCCCGATCGGCACGAACGGCTACGTCAGCACGTGGGGCGCGATCACGGGCATCTGCCCACCGAAGGACGTCTGAGGCCACCGCCACGGGCGGCGGTCACGCGCGGCCGGTTCACCCGGCCGCTGTCGGCACCCACCCTTCGCACCGCCCCGGAGACGTTCTTCCATGCCTGCTGTCCTCCCCCGGATCACCGCCGCCCTGCGCTCGGACACCGTCAGCGGCCTGCTCCTCATCGGCGCCGCCCTGGTGGCGCTGGCCTGGGCCAACTCGCCACTGGCCGGCTCCTACGAGGCGCTGCGCTCGTTCGCCATCGGCCCCGCCGGGCCGCACCTGCGCCTGACCGTCCAGGAGTGGGCCGCCGACGGGCTGCTCGCGGTGTTCTTCTTCATCGTCGGCAACGAGCTCAAGCAGGAACTCGTGCACGGCGAACTGCGCGATCCGCGCCGGGCGATCCTGCCCGTCGTCGCCGCGCTCGGCGGTGTGGCCGTCCCCGCCGTGGTGTTCCTGGCGGTCAACGCCGGGGCCGCCGACGCGATGCGCGGCTGGGGCATCCCGATGGCCACCGACATCGCCTTCGCCCTGGCGGTCCTGGCCGTCGCCGGGCGGAACCTGCCCGCGCCGCTGCGGACGTTCCTGCTGACCCTGGCCACGGTGGACGACGTGTGCGCGGTCATCGTCATCGCCGTCGGCTACACCGCCGGGCTGAACCTGACCGCGCTGGCCGCGTCCGCCGCCGGAATGGCGGTGTGGGCCTGGCTGCAGCACGGCCGCGACCGGGCCGCCACCCGGCTGCGGGCGATCGTGCCGGGCTGGTTGTTGTGGGGGCCGCTCGCCGTGGTGATCTGGGCGCTGGTGCACGCCTCCGGGGTGCACGCCACCATCGCCGGCGTCGCGATGGGCCTGCTGATGCGCACCGGTGCTCGCGCCGGCGAGACGGTCTCGCCGTCGCACCGGGCCGAGGAGAGGCTGCGGCCGTTCAGCGCCGGAGTCGCGCTACCGCTGTTCGCGCTGATGTCGGCCGGGATCCCGCTGGCCGGCGCGGGCGGCTTCTGGTCCAGCACGATCACCTGGGGCGTGCTGGCCGGGCTGATCGGCGGCAAGCTCCTGGGCATCCTCGGCGCCTCCTGGCTGACCGCCCGCCTCACCGGCGCGCAGCTCAACCCGCGGTTGTCCTGGATCGACGTCGCCGGCATCGGCCTGCTCGGCGGGATCGGCTTCACCGTCTCCCTGCTGATCGCCGAACTCTCCTACACCGCCCCCACCCATCTGACCGGCGCCAAGGCCGCCATCCTGTTCGCCTCGGCCGCCTCATGCCTGCTGAGCGCGCTCGTCCTCGCGCTCCGCAGCCGTCGCGTGGCGCGTTAGCGGCCCGGCGGGCGGCGGGTGGCAGCCGCCGCCCGGCGGGCTTCACTGCGCGCCGGTCGAAGCGCCTTCGTCGTCGTCCTGCCCCCGTGCCGGGCCGGACGCGTACGGCGCGAGCCTGGTCGTCAGCCAGTACGCGGCCCCGCTGATCGCGAGCGCGCCCATCATGGCCGCCAGGGTCAGCCAGCCCGCCCTGCCGTCCGCCCGCACGTCCTCGGGCGCGGGCGCGGGGCGCTCGGCCGGTCTGCCGACGCCGGCGGTGTCGTCGCACTCCCGCACCCGGTTCGAGATCGTGTCAGGTTCCCCGCAGGCCGTGACGTCCTCCTCGTCGGGGAAGAACACGTCGTCGCCGGAGTCGTCCTGGTCGATTCTCAGCGACGCGTACGCGGGTGCGGGCAGGGGCGAGACCGACGCCCGTGCCTCGGCATCACCCAGCGGCATGGCCGTGAGAACGATGACCATCATCCCTGCGACAGGTGCGAGCCGCCGCAACGCCAATTCCATCCACCCCCAAGCTCACTTCCGTGCCGGAGGCCGTTCTCCACGCACGAAGGCCGGTCGGCCGTCTCGCGGCCCGGGGCCATGCTCAGATCGTCCCCCAGGATGCCGGCGCAGAATCCTGACCAGGCTCAACGGCCGGCCGGCTGGCCCCGTCCGCGCGTGGCGGAGGCGAGGAACAGCGGCAGGGCGAGGAACAGCCGGTCCTGCTCGGCGCGGCGCGTCTGCTCGCCGGTCCAGGCGTCGCGCTGCTCCCGGGTGATGGCCCCGGCGGCGTGGACGGCCGCGGCGAGGCCCGTCAGCATGCCGAGCATCGTGCCGCCGGTGAACACCCCGACGTGCACCTCCACCTCCACCTCCACCTCCACCTCGCCGAACCCGGCCGCCAGCAGCAGGTTGCGGTAGCCGCGGGCGGCCCGCGGGCGGGTGACCAGGTCGGCGCGCGCATGCACGATCGTCCGGGTGAGGCCGGGCTCGTCGGAGTCGATGACGAGGGTGTCCCAGTCCTGGCCGACGAGCACGATCCGGCCGCCGGGGGCCAGCACGCGGCCGGCCTCGGCCAGGGCCCGAGCAGGGTCGTCGAGTTCGTGGAAGACCTTGTCCGCCCGGTAGCCGGCCGCCTCGTGGTCGCCCAGCGGCAGCTCGTACGCGTCGCCGACGCGGAAGTCGGCGTCGGGCCGGCGCCGCCGGGCGACCGAGATCATCTCCTCGCTGACGTCCACGCCGACGGCCGCGGCCTTCCTGTCGTTCAGCTCGGTCACCGCCCGGCCCGCGCCGCAGCCCACGTCCACGGCCGTGTCCCCCGGGCGGAGCCTGAGCAGTTCGTACGAGCGGGCGCGCAGCGTGACGGCGGACGGGAGGGCGTCGGCGAGGTCGAGCAACCTGATGAGTTCCGTGTGATCGGGCATGGGCATCACCCTGCGACTTCATGTGGACATGAAGTCAAGCCCGCCGGCGTGGTGTCCGGAAAGGGTGGCATCACCATCGTGCTACGTCACATAACGCATTCGAGGTATTACGTTGAGCGAAGTCCAGAAGGGACGACCTCACAGAAAGCGATCGGCACACCGGCGTGCCCCCTTGGCCGCCGGCCGGAACTCTCCGCCCCCTGACTGGACGATCTCAACGCGAGAAAGAGGGCAAGACGTGAAGAGATTCCCCCCGTCGTCCGCCGTCGCACGCTCCTCCGGTTCGGCCCCCGGGCCCGGACGGGAGACCACAGGCACGCCGCCGGGCAGACGTCCTCTGCGCTCTCGCGACCCCTTCCCGCAGGTGCTCCGCCGGCGCTGACCAGCGCCGAACACCTTCGTCACCCGCTCGCCGGCGTCTTTCCCGGCGACCGGACCTGAATCACGGAGCCGCACCGGCGGCCGACGCCGTCGCGCTTCCGCGCGCCGAACGAACGCGTCCTGACCTCGGTCGATGACGGCTGCCCTGACCGGCTCCCCCCGAACGCCGGCGACGCCGGTTTGCCCCCTCCACCTCCTCCTCGGAAGGACGTGCCATGGCTGTTCCCCAGAATCCCCCTCCCGGTGGCTGCGGACCTCGCATCGCCCTGATCAACGGCAGCTTCGAAGAGCCCGTCGTCGACGGCATGGCAATCCTGCCCGACGCCGCGCACAGCGCCCCCAACGCGGTGCCCGGCTGGCGCACCACCGCCTCCGACGGCCAGATCGAGATCTGGCACAGCGGCTTCCAGGGCGTCCCCGCCGACGACGGCCGGCAGTTCGCCGAACTGAACGCCAACATGGTCTCCACCCTCTACCAGGACCTGCCGACCAAGCCGGGCACCAAGCTGTACTGGAAGTTGTCACACCGCGGTCGCCAGGGTCCCGACACGATGGCGCTGCAGATCGGCCCGCCGGACGCCCCGGTGGAGCAGCAGCGGATGACCGACGGCACCAGCGCCTGGGGCCACTACTCCGGCGAGTACGTGGTCCCGCCCGGCCAGAGCATCACCCGCTTCGCGTTCAAGTCCATCTCCGCCGCCGGCGGCAACAACAGCGTCGGCAACTTCCTCGACGGCATCGTCTTCGGCACCGCGCCGTGCGTGGTGGTCACCAAGGCCGCCGTGCCCGACGGCGAGGTCAAGATCGGGGACATCATCACCTACCGGGTGAACCTGAGGAACGAGGGCGGGTCCCCGGCCCAGAACGTCGTCCTGACCGACAAGATCCCGGCCGGCACCACCTATGTCCCCGGAACCCTGCGCATCGTGGACGGCCCCGGCAACGGCGGCAAGACCGACGGCCCCGGCGACGACCAGGCCCGCCTCGACCCGGAGACCGGCCGCGTCATCTTCAACCTGGGCGCGGGCGCCACCGCCGGCACGGGCGGCACGCTCCCCTCCACCGTGGACGCGCCCGGCGGGACCACGGTCGAGTTCCGCGTCCGCGTCGATCGCGCCAGCGCCGGTCGCCAGATCGAGAACCAGGCGGGCGCCACGTACGACAACACCCTCGGCAAGGACGTCGAGCACCTCACCTCCACCTCCAACGCGACCGTCACCCCCGTCGCCCGCGCGGTCGAGCTCGTCCTCGTCAAGGCCGCGGACCGGGTCAAGGCCACCGTCGGCGAGGCGGTCACCTTCCACGTGTCCGTCACGAACACCGGCCCGAACGACGCCACCGGCGTCACCGTCACCGACCGGCTGCCCGACGGGCTGGTCTTCCTGGCCGCCCAGCCCGGTGCCGGTTCCTACAACCCGGCCACCGGCGTCTGGGACGTCGGCGCGATGAAGGTCGGCACCACCCAGACCCTCACCCTGCTGGCCAAGGTCACCAAGCCCGGCCCGCTGACGAACAAGGCCACCGCCGTGGCCAACGAGACCGACGGCCCCGTCACCGACCAGGTCACGGTCTGCGCCCGCCCGCAGTGCCCCTGCCCGCCGGACGGCGTCGGCTGCCGGGGCGGCGTCGGTTGCGGCCGTAGCTGCTGACACCCCGATCCCGCGGCGGTCCGTCTCGCCCTCACGGGCCGCCGCACCCCGGCTCCGATGTCGAAGAGGCCGGTCAGTGCTTGGCGTGCAGACCCGCGATGATCACTTCGATCAGCAGGTCGTAGCTGTCGTCCAGGTTCTCCGGGAGGCCGAAGCCGCCTTCGGCCTCCAGGACCGAGAAGCCGTGGACGGCGGCGCGCAGGCAGCGGGTCGCGTGGACCGCGGCGGAGTCCTCCATCCCGTAGGCGCGCAGGGTGGCGGTGATGATGGCGAGCAGCCGGGTCCCGGCGTCGACGGTCTGGGGTTCGGGGCTCTGGATCAGGGCGGAGTAGCGGTGGGGATGGCGCTGCACGTACTGCCGCCAGGCCGTCATGAAGGCGCGGATCGCCTCGTCGGCGGAGCGGCCGAGCACGGCGTCGCCCACCTGCTCGGCGAGGTCGTTCATGATGCGGGCCGACACCAGGGCGCGCAGTTCGGCGAGATTGCGCACGTGCTTGTACAGGGACGGGGTCGCGACGCCCGCCCTGCCGGAGACCGCCGACAGGGACAGGGCCGCGGGGCCACTCTCGTCCAGGACCCGCACCGCGATGTCCACGACCGCGCCGGTGGACAGCGCCGCCCTAGCCACGCGCGCCGGTCCCGACGAAGCCGATGATGGCCGCGGCGACCTCGTCGGGCGACTGCACGTGGGCGTAGTGCCCGGCCCCTTCGATCAGCTCCACCCGGCCGACGCCGGCGGGCAGGCTCGCCACGACGCCCTCCGCCTCCGCCTTCGGGTCGGGCCAGTCGGGGTCGAGCGTGCCCATGAGGACGAGCACCGGCTGCCGCACGTCGGCGAGGCGGGCGCCCGCGTCGGTCGGGGCGGCCATGCCCATCTTGCCGACGACGGCCATCCGGCCGGGCCGGCGCAGGTCGCTCTCCAGGGCGGAGATGTGCTCGCCGAGACCGGCGGGCCGCACGCCGGGGAAGGCGTGGTCGAGGTAGCGCTTCCACAACCCGGTGCTGCGCAGCATGGTGGCGCCCATGAGCAGGGTCGCGCCCTTGCGGTAGCCCGCGTGGGAGAACATCGCGCCCACGTCGAAGCGCTGGGCGCGGGTGAAGGGGGCGATCTCGACGACGGCGCTGACCAGGCTCGGCTCCTGGGCCGCGGCGATGGTGGCCGCGCCGCCGCTGAAGGAGTGCCCCACGACGACGGCGGGGCCGCCCAGTTCCCTGATGAGGGCGAGGATGTCCCCCGCGACCGCGGTGCGGGTGTAGGCGCTCCAACCCGTGCTCGACTCGCCATGGCCACGCAGGTCGAGCCGGGCGACCCGGAAACCGGCCGCCACGAGCCGGGCGGCCACCGCGCCGTAGGAGGTGCGGTTCTCTCCCATGCCGTGCGCGAGGACGATCAGGGGTCCTTCGCCGCTGACGTCGTACGCCAGCCGTCCGCCGTCGACTTCGAGCATGCCGGTCATCTGTGCCATGTAGCTATTCGTCATAGCCATGAAGCTAACACCATTAGCCAAATAGTGCAAATCCGGACAATCTACCTGGCTGTGTCCGGGCAGATCCGGGCCGGCAACTCCTCCGGCACCTGCTTGCGGTCGTCGTCGGTCAGGTCGCGGCCCAGCACCTGGCACGAGCGCCGCTCCCAGGTCGCGACGTCCAGCGGCAGCAGGTCGGTCGCGTATCCCTCCGTCCGGTCCCCTGCTCTCAGCCGCAGCAACGTCCTGCCGTCGTCCGAGATGCTGAGGAACTCCTGGATCTGGCTGAAGGTGTAGGTGCCGTCGTACGTCACCTGGCCGTCGTCGTCCTCGGCCGGGCCGAGCCCGTAGATGTGGATCTCCTTGTCGCTGAACAGGAACAGCTTGCGCTGCTGCTCGACGAACATCGAGAACATCCGCTGGTTGTTGCCGAGAGCGTTCTCCGCGACCGATCGCAGCGGGCCGAGCAGCCGCTTCAGCGGCCGGCTGAGCCACACCTCCGGCAGCCCGCCGCTGCGGAACACCAACATGTACCTTCTGGTGGAGTCGAAGGTGAATCCGTCGATGCTGCCCGGCCCCACCTGCATCCGCCGGCCGGGGACCTCCTTGCCGGTCGCCAGCTCGATGGTGTGGATGTAGTCGCGCCCGTACACGGCCACCAGGAGTTGTTCCGGGTTCCACGGATCGGGGCCGACCTCACCGATGGTGGAGCCCGCTCCCGCCAGGTCGTAGGCGCTCTTGCGCCGTCCGGTCCCGGCGTCCCAGCGTTCCAGCCGCCGTCCCGCGACCGTCAGCAGGTCGCCGCTCCTGAGGAAGAAGGTCGCCGAGTCCCAGTTCCCGGCGCTGTCACGCGCCGGCATGGCCGTGGTGAGCCGGGCGACGGCCTCAAGTGAAGGCAGGGCACGCACGACCACCTTGTCGGCGGCCACCCGGTCGGCGACGTAACGCTCGTCACGGCTCACCACGGGCTCGCCGAAGGCGTCCAGGACGGACGCCTTCGGGTCCCGGACCACCTCGGCGACCGTCCGCTGCGCGCCGCCCGTCTCGCGCACCTGGAGTTTCCTGCCGCCGTCGGCCTGGGCGATCATCCTGCACCCGTTGCACAGCAGCTCCGGCTCCCCGATCCGGTCCTCCCGGCCGCGCAACGAGGTGCTCACCACGGTGTCGGGCGACGCGGTGAGCAACGACGGCGAGTCCGGCGGGCCGACCAGGGCGAGCGGGCTCGGGTCCGCCTGGGCCTCGATGAAGGTCGAGGAGAGCCGCGTGCCCTCGTGCAGATCGACCAGCCCCCAGCCGTACCGCTCGATGATCATGGCGTGCCGCCCGGAGGCGTCCACGGCGAAGTCGCCGCACCCGTTCGCGGTGCGGTACCGGCCCTGCGACGTCCCGGCGGGCAGCCGCAGCGCCGTGTACGTCGCGCTCTGCGTGTCCCCGCTGCCCGAAGCCGCGCAGACCACCGCGCTCGTGCCGTCACCGGAGACGCGCAGGCCGTCCGCCTTGCCGAGCCGCTTGAGGTTCACCTTGCTCCACAGCGGCTTGCCGACGCTCGTGAGCAGCCACAGCTCGCCGCCCTTGCGCGCGACCAGGGTCTTCTCGTCGGGGCCGAACCGGATCGAATCGGCGGCGAAGCTGATCGTCCACCCCTGTTCGGCGGTCGTCACGCCCAGGGACTGCAGCACCACCGTCTCCGGCCCGGTGGTCACGATCCACCCGTCGTCGCCCGCCGGCACGACGTCGGCTCCCAGGGAGGGGAAGCCCGCGGGCTTGCTGCGGTTCTGCCGCGAGAGTGTGTGCGCCTCGCCCAGCGGCCATCCGCCGGTCGGATCGACGCTGTGCCACACCATGCTGTCCCCGAGCACGTACGCGATGAGCGTGCCGTCGGCCGACACGGCGGGCTGACTGGCCACCAGCTCCCTGGCGGGCAGGTGCTGGGCCCGGTAGTGGCCGTCGGCCGAACGAAGGTAGAGCGTCGCCGTGCCCGTGTCCGTGACGGCGAGGACCACTCGCCCGTCGGCGCTCGCGGCCACGTCGGCGAGCCGGCCCAGCGCGCCCGACGCGATCCCCGTCGTGTCGCGGTACTCGACGTAGCGCTGCAGCAACTGGTTACGCGCCTCCCACGTCGGCGACGAACGGACCGCCTCGACCGCCAGCATCGCCGAGAGCCGGGGATCCCGCCTGGCCAGATCGGCCGAGCTCCTGGCCAGCGCTCTCGACCGGGCCTCGGCCGCCCGCTCCGCGCCGACCCGCCCCTGGACGATCATCATCGTGGTCAGGACGGCCATGACGGTCACGACCACGACCAGCGCCGTCCACCAGCCCCGTCTCATCAGCGACCGGCGGCTCGCGTACTGGCGTCCCCGATTCAGGTAGCCGAGCTCCGCCGTGTTCAGCTCCGTCCGCCGCTCGGCCAGCCACTTCCCGGCCTCCGCCAGCGTGTCGGACCTGGGCAGCCACTCCACGTTGCGACCGGCCTTCTCCCAGTGCCCGAGATCGGCGTTCAGCAGGGAGCGCCATTCGAGGAACTGGCGGTCGGCCGCCACCTGCTCGGCGAGCCGCGGCCATTCGACGGTCAGCGCCTCGTGGGCCAGTTCCACGGTCACGCCCCGGTCGTCGCCGCCCACCACGAGCAGCCGCCGGTCCGCGAGCGCCTGGGCGATCCGCCACTGGTCCGGCTCCAGCTCCCCGCGCGGCACCACCCGCCGCAGGGACGCCTCGCTGCCCGGCGTCACCCGTACGAGCTGGGTCAGCAGGGCCCGTCCCGCTGCCGCCCGCGACTCGGGGACGCACTCGTGCCAGATCCGCTCGGCCTCCTTGGCCAGCGCCCCGCGCACGCCGCCGAGCCTGCGGTAGGCAGCGAAGGACATCCGCCCGTTCTCCCGCTGCTGCCACAGCTTCTCCAGCACGAAACCCAGCAGGGGCAGCGCGCCCGGCTCGGTCCCGGCCTCCTCCAGCATCTCGTCCACGAGCCCCGGGTCGTACGCGACGGCCGCGACGGTGTCGAGCGGTCGTACGACGACCTCGGTCAACTGCTCACCGCCCATCGGGGTGAGCACGTAGACGGTGCTCCCCAGCGCCCGCCCCAGCACGGGATGGGACAGCCCCGCCTCCAGGAAGTCGGCCCGCAGCGTGAGCAGCACGCACACGTCGGCCGGCGGCCGGTCGGGGAACAGCACGGCCGCGGCGTGCCGCGCCTCCTCCTCGGGGCAGACGAGCAGTTCCTCGGCCTGGTCGACCAGGATGAGCAGCCGGTTCGTCCGGGAACCGCGCAGGACGAGCGGCACGACCTCGGCCAGCCCATCGCGCTCCAGCGCCGCCCGCACCTCCCGCGCCTTCGGCAGCGTGTCCGGGCGGGCCAGTGCGGGATGCAGGAGCGCCGCCAACTCGGCGGCGAGCGCGGCCACCAGGGACCGCCCGGTGGACGGCCGCACGACGACGACCTCGTACCCGCTCTGCCGGGCCAGCGGCACCACGCCCGCCAGCGCCAGCGAGGACTTGCCGCACCCCGACGGCCCGACCAGCGTCACCCGTGGCTGCCCGTGGACGAGCCGGGCGACCTCGGCGGCCTCGCTCGCGCGGCCGAAGAAGACGTTCTCGTCGCCCGGGGAGAAGGCGGACAGCCCGCGGAACGGCGACGGGGGCTCCATCAGGCCGGCGATGGACGGAACGGCCTCCTTGAAGCTGCGCGCGGGGATGAAGAAGCCCTGCCAGGCATCGCCGCGCTGAGCGGCCACCACCATGCCGACCACGCCGCGGAGCTGCTCGTCCCACACCGGGCTCCCGCTGAAGCCGCCGGCGAGATGCAGGCCGGAGACCCGGTCGAGCTGCACCCAGCCCTGCCCCGTGGGCCCGAGCGCCCGCCCGTAGTACCAGCCGCCCTCCTCCGCCTGCTCGGGGAAGCCCGACACGCGCATGCCGTGGTGCCAGAGGTCGGCGGCCTCCACCAGGAGCACCGGCTGGGCGCCGGGCACCGCGTCGTCCAGCCGCAGCACGGCGATGTCCCCGCTCTCGTCGCCGGCCGGCGGCACCCAGACCTCGACACTCGCCGTGACCTGCGCGGACCCGGCGAACGGCAGTTCCAGGCTGACCCGGCCCGGCGGCGGAGGGCCGGGCCGGAGCGCCTCCTCCAGCGACAGGCCCAGCGCGGCGGAGACCACGTGGGCGCACGTGACGGCTCGGTCGCCGCCGATCAGGAACCCCGCGCCGATGATCGGGCCGTCCGGCCCCGGGCCGCGCACACGCAGGGTGGCGTGCCTGAGCGCATCAACCTCGTTGTGTGACACAACGACTCCGTGACTCTTCGTGAGCCCGGTCTCACACCAGGCTTACTGCCAAGGAGTATGGCGAGGCGTCCGCCCTCACGCTTTGCCTTTCCACGACAATGTCACGGAGAAGTTGGCCTCCGTGGCGGTGCTGGCGATCACCACGTCCGCCTCGGCCGACAGCGTCACCCCGAACTCCACCGTGATCTCGTCCGGCGCCTGCGCCAGCTCGCCGAAACTGGTCACGAAGTTCTCGGCCACCGGGCGGATCGTGTCCAGCATCTCGCCGAACGACCGGCCCGCACGGGCGACCACCTGCCCGGCCCGGCCGACGCGGACCGGCGCGCCGCCGTCCTCGTCCTTGATCTCCACCTTGACGACGTGGCCTTGCTCGCCGACCGGCAGTTCCACCACACGCATCGGGCCCGCTCCCGTCTCCTCGACCTGTCCAGGACGTCATACGACCACGCCGCGGATCCGGCGCGCGCCCGTTTGCGCCTCTTCGCAGGTCGCCCGCACGACAGCGAGGAGCCCGGGACCGGTCACGGCCCCGGGCTCCTGGAGAGCTCGCGTCACTTCAGGCGGAAGGCCCGCTTCACGGTCTGGGTGAACGTGTTGCCCTTCGTGTCGCCCGCCGTGAGACGGAGGGAGACGAACCCGCCCGGCCGGTGCGGGTTGAGCAGGGCCGTCTGGTACCTGTCCTTGCCGACCGGCAGGACGATGAGCCGCTTCCAGGTGGCCCCGTCGTCGTAGGACACCTCGGCGGTGACCTTGGAGACGAGCCCGCCCGCCGTACGCTCAAGGCGCAGCGGCAGCGGCAGCAGGCCGGCCCGCGCGGCGTTGTCGCCGTCCAGCGCCGGCTCGGCGCGCAGCGCGTACAGCGGGATCGCGCCCTCGCCCTTGGAGGTGAACGCGAACTCGGTGCGCACCTCGGTGGACAGCTCGGTGCTCTTCGGGTTGGCCGTTCCCTCCAGCACGAGCTGGAAGTTCCCCTGACCGGCCGGGGTCGGGAACTTCAGCCCGGAGGGCTGCGGGAACCGGGTGAAGCTCCCCACCTCCTTGCCGTCGCGCAGCAGCGTGGTCCGGCCCGAGCCGTACGAGCTGGCCGGGCCGGTACGCCCCGGCCCGGCCGGGTTCCACAGCGGCAGGCTGTAGGCGGTGACCGTGTCCGCGGCGCGCTCGACCTTCGCGCCGCTGTTCAGCGCGGTCCCGACCACGGCGGTGTTCCAGGAGTCGGTGTCCCGCTTGCCCGCCTTGTACGTCCTGGGCTCGGCCTCCTCCAACGTCTGGTGCAGGTTCGCGCTGGCCGGGTTGCCCACGAACACGCGCTTCCACGGGATGCCCGGCGTGAAGTACCAGGTCGGCGTCGCGGGGATCGGCGTGGTGACCTGGGCCCACGTCCCGAACCGGCCGCCCGCGTCGTCGGTGACCGGGGCGGAGCCGCCGGCGCCGATGGAGTCCGCCCGCAGGCTGCTGTAGTCCTGCTTGACCGCCGCCAGGTCCCGGTCGCGGACCCGCAGCTCGTCGGGCACCTCGCCCTCGTGCCGGAGGTAGAGGTTGTACTGGTAGGGGCTGCCGGTGAAGCGGTCGTTCCGGAACGCGGCGAGCTGCGCGAAGATGTCGAACCGGAACCCGGGCGTGCTCGCCCGCACGCGCTTGACGTTGAAGCGCAGCGGGTCGGGTGAGAGGTTCCGGGGCAGCGAGAACCGGTCGATGCTGTACCGCGAGCCCCACGCCTTGCCGTCGGCCCGCTCCTGGATCAGGGTGAACTCCTCGCCGGCGGTCCGGGCGTCGGCGTGGTCGGTGGTGACGTCCAGATGCTTGGCGCCCTGGGCGTCGAAGACCACCTCACGGTCGGCCTTGACCTCCAGGCCGACGATCGGGACCACGCTCAGCTCGTCGTGCCCGTCGGGGAAGACGGTGGACAGGTGCGCGTAGGCGAGGTAGCGGCCCGCCGCGACGCGCACCGGGGTCTCGCTGTCGCCGTAGCTGATGCCGATGAACGTCGGGGTGCCGCCGTCCTCGGGGACCAGCGTGACCGGCATGTACCGCCACTCCGGGTCGGGCACCGTCCCGAGCTGGTCGATCAGCTTGATCCGCAGGTCGTAGCTCTCGGCCTCCTTGTCGAGGCTGACGAGCGTGGAGATCGTGGCGCCGGAGCCGGTGGCGGTGATCCGCCCGCCGTACCCGCCGGGCTTGCCGGCCTTCGGGCTCGCCGTCACGTCCACGGTCGCGCTGCCGCCCGCGGGCACCTTGACCTGGTCGGCCCCGAGCGTGAACAGCCCGCCGGGCAGGCCGTCGCCGGACACGGCCAGGTCGAGGGTGACGTCGTCCGTCCCGGCGTTGCGGTAGGTCAGCGTCTTCTTGATCGGCGTCTCCTCGTACGGCCAGCGCAGGTGGCCGAAGGAGAGCGTGCCCGCGTCGGCCGTGACGGCCTGCCGTACGGCGCGGGCCACGTCGAGGCGGCCGGAGCCGTTCTCGAAGAGGGCGCCGCCGGGCTTGGCGGTGCCGACCAGGGTGGCCTTGAGCTGCTGGGCCGTCCAGTCGGGGTGCTGCTGGGCGAGGATGGCGGCGGCTCCGGCGACGTGCGGGGCCGCCATCGAGGTGCCGGACATGCTGCGGTAGCCGGCGGACCCGGCCGCGGCGGCGTTGATGGCGACGCCCGGCGCGGTCAGGTCGGGCTTGAGCGCCCCGTCGCCGAGGCGCGGACCGCGGCTGGAGAAGGCGGCGAGCTGGTCCTCGTGGTCCACCGCGCCGACCGTCAGCGCCGCGTCGGCCGAGCCGGGGCTGCCGAGCGAGCGCTCCTTGGGCCCGTTGTTGCCGGCCGAGATGACGAACAGCAGCCCGCGCTCCTCGGTCAGCCGGTTGACGGCCTGCTCGACGGGGTCGAGGCCCTCGCTGTCGTCGTGGCCGAGGCTCATGTTGACGACCTTGGCGCCCTGCTGGGCGGCCCACTCCATGCCGGCGATGACGTCGGAGTCGTAGCCGCTGCCCCGGTCGTTGAGCACCTTGCCGACCAGCAGCCGCGCGCCGGGGGCCACGCCCTTGCGGGCGGGCGTCGCGGCCAGGCCCTGACCGGCGATGGTCGAGGCGACGTGGGTGCCGTGGCCGTGCCGGTCCACGGTGTCGGCGCTGTCGGAGAAGTTCTGCGCGGCGTCCACCCGGCCCGCGAGGTCGGGGTGCTTGTCGTCGATGCCGGTGTCGAGGACGGCCACCTTCACGCCCTCGCCGGTGAAGCCGGCCTGCCAGGCGTCCGGCGCGCCGACCTGAGGCACGCTGCGGTCGAGCGTGACCTGCGACTTGGCGTCCAGCCAGATCCGCTCCATGCCGGGGCTCTGGCTGAGCTGCGTCCAGGCGTCGCCCCTGGGCGGCTCGGCGACGACGGCGTTGATGGAGGCCAGCGTCCGGGTGGCCGAGGGGACGGCCGCGGCGCGCACGCCCTGGCGGTACTGGACGATCAGCGGCAGCGTGGCCGCCGACGCGTCGTCCAGGCCGTCCTCGATCAGCTTCGGCACCTCGAACAGCCGCCGGTCGATGACGCCCTTGGCGACCAGGCCGGCGACGTCCACGGGGATGATCGTCCAGTCGTCCGCGGTGCCTTCCTTGACGTACCGGATCTCCTTGCGGCCGGGGCCGGCGTGGAAGGCGACGGCTCCGTCCGGGCTGACGACGACCTTGTCCCCGGTGATCAGCGTGACGGCCTTGTCGGACGAGCCGCCCGCCTCGGGAGACGGTTCCGCGCTCGCGGGCTGGATCACGGCCGACGTGGCCGCGAGGGCCAGCGCCAGCATCGCCGTTAACTTCCTGCGCACCATGCGACTCCTTCTCTCATGCAAGAAGGAGTTGAACAGCGCGCTCCCCGTACGGACAAGCTTCCGGGCTGTCGCGCATGTGACATGACGCGGTCACGACAGCCCGGCGGTGCCGGTGAGCTGGCTCGATCCGGGTGCCCGCGGGCCGGGTGCGGATGCCGGGCGGCCACCGTCCGGTCGCCTCGACGCTGGCGTCATCCTCGCAGGAATCCGGGTCCGGCGCTCGGGCGCGGCCCGTCCCGGCGATCTTGCCACGCGGCAATGCCGCGCGGTAATTTCGTGGCTGCCAGGGCTCCGGGTGCCTCTCCCAGGATGGCAGGCTACGCCAGGATTAGGTTAGCTTTACCTAATTGCCGGCAATGTGTCCGAGGGGTTCTCTGGTGTTTCGTCCTGGTGTGCGCGCTGGGTGGTCAGGAGTCGGGGTCGCTGAGCAGATGCCGGAGGATCTCCTCGTCGCCGGGTTCGAGGCCGCTGACGAAGCGCCGCAGCACCGAGGCCCGATCGTCCTCCTCGGCCAGCAGGCGGTTCATGTGCGCGGCCACCAGGCCCGGCGCGTCGGCGATCGCGGTGTACCGGAACGCCTTGCCGTCGCGCCGCCGCGTCACCGCGCCCTTCTTGGCCAGCCGGTTCAGGGTGGTGATCACCGTGCTGTAGGTCAGGGCGGCCGGGGCGTCGAGCCGTTCGAGGACCTCGCCGGTGGTCAGCGGCCGGTCGGCGGCGGACAGGACGGTGATGATCGCCGCCTCGAGCCGGCCGGCCCGCCTCCTGGGCACCGCGGAGTCGGCCTCCGGCGGCTGACGGTCTGTCACCTGTCGCATTCTATTCGTCCGCGCGTGGCCGCCCACCGACGCGGCCCGGCCACGGGGGCGCGGTGATGTTCGATCACTTCGTCTGGTCGGTCCTGACGGTCCCACTGGTGGTGGTCGCCCTCGTCGCGCTGCTCGCGGACCGGCTGCCGCCGTCGCCCGCCGCCAGGGTCCTGGCCTGGTCGGCGGCCGGAGCCGCGCTGGCGAGCCTGCTCAACGTGGCGGCCTTCACGATCAAGGCGGTGGCGGAGGTCCCCCTCGTCGCCGGTCATCTCGGGTGGTCCCACCAGATCGTGATCGCCGACACCGGGCACGTGCGCTGGGTCCCGTGGCTCTGCGCGCTGTGGACGGTGGCCGCCGCCGTGGCCGCCGCCAAGGTGGTGACCCGCTACCGCCGCGGACTCGCGTGGGCGCGCCGGTTCACCCCGACCGCAGGGCCCGACGGGGTCGTCGAGGTGGCCAGCGACGAGATCGAGGCGTTCGCCGTGCCGGGCCGGCCGGGACACGTCGTCGTCACGACCGGGATGCGGCGGCTCCTCACCGAGGAGCAGTACGCGGCGCTGCTCGCCCACGAGCGGGCGCACCTGGACCACGACCACTTCCGGCTGATGCTGCTGAGCGAACTGGCCGGCGCGGTCCATCCCGCGCTGCGGTGGGTCTGCGGCCAGGTCGGCTACCTGGTCGAGCGGGCCGCCGACGAGCAGGCGGCGGCGACGGTCGGGGACCGCCGGATCCTCGCCCAGGCGATCGGCTCGGCGGCGCTGGCCGCCCGGGGACGACCGGGGCTCAGGCTCGGCCCCCTCGCGTCCTTCGCCCGGCCCAGACGTCCCGGCGTGATCCCGCGCCGGGTCGCCGCGCTCCTGCGTCAGGCTCGCCGCGCCCGGTCGTGGCCGGCCGCCGTCCCCGCGGTCATGGCGGTGAGCTCACTCGTCTGGACCGGCGAGGCCCTGTACGACCTGGTCGAGCTGCTCGTGCTCGCCACCGGCCGCTGAGACGGGGGCGGCGGACCTGGTCCGGGTGATCCGCCCGTCCTCCAGGAGGTGGGTCTCGTCGGTGTAGCCCTCGATGAGGTCGAGCTGATGGCTGACCAGCAGCAGGGCCATGCCGCGCGCCGCGCGGAGCCGGGCCAGCAGGTTCATGATCTCGATGCCGGTGGCGGGGTCGAGCGCCGAGGTGATCTCGTCGCAGAGCAGGTAGTCGGGATCGGCGGCGAGGGCGCGGGCGATCGAGACCCGCTGGCGCTGGCCGCCGGACAGTTGTGCCGGGTACCGGGAGGCGGTGTCCACGGGCAGGCCGACCTGCTGGAGGAGCGCGCCGACCCGGGCGTGGAGCTCGCTCCGGGGCGTGCCGCCGAACCGGGTGAGCGGACGCGCCAGGGTCGCGCCCACACTGCGGGACGGGTTGAGCGCGCCGAGCGGGTCCTGCGGGACGAACTGGATGCGGCGTTGCTGGGCCCTGCCCCGCCGCCGGGCGTGCGGCGCGAGCCGGTCGCCGTCGAGGGTGACGGCTCCCGCCGCCGCCGGATGCAGCCCCGCCAGCACCCTGAGCAGCAGCGACTTGCCGGTGCCCGAGCGTCCGGTGAGCCCGACGGCCGAGGCCGGGGGCACGGCCAGGTCGACGCCGGCGAGCGGCCGACGCCGCCGCGCTCCCGTGCCGAACGCGACCTCGACCTCACCCGCCGCCAGCCCGGCGGCGGATCCCAGCGCCGGACGCGGACGCGAGTCCGGATCCGGCCGCAGGTCCGGGTGCGGCCGCAGGTCCGGGTGCGGCCGCAGGTCCGGGTGCGGCCGCAGGTCCGGGTGCGGCCGCAGGTCCGGGTGTGGGTCCCGATGCGGATCCGGCCGCGGGGCCGAATGAGGTCGAGAGTCCGGATGTGGTCGTGGAGCCGGGTGGCGGTCGGGGGGCCGGTGGGTGGTGGTTGTGAGGGCGATGCGCTGGTCCGCGCAGATCTCGATCAGCGCCGGATCGTGGCAGGTCAGGACGATCGCGATGCCGCGTTCCGCGGCCAGGGCGCGCAGCAGGCGGCCGATCGAGTCGCGCAACGGGCCGTCCATCCCGGCGGTCGGCTCGTCGAGGAGCAGCAGCCGGGGCCGGCGGGCCAGCGCGCGGGCCAGGGCCACCCGGCGCTGCTGCCCTCCGGAGATCGCGCCCGGACGCCGCCCGGCCAGCCCGCCCGCGTCTGGCAGCCGGCAGAGGTCGAGCAGCTCCGTCACGGACTCCCCCTCGGCGGGGGCCGTCGTCTCGGCGACGAGACGACGGACGGTCATCCGCGGGTTCAGCGTCGCCCCCGGGTCCTGGCCGACGTAGCCGACGTGGTGGCGGCGCAGCTCCCGCAGGTCGCGGTCCGGCAGGTCGAGGACGTCGTGACCGAGCACGTCGATGCGGCCCGCGATCAGGGCGGCCGGGGGCAGGTGTCCCAGGGCGGCGCGCAGCAGGGTGGTCTTCCCCGAACCCGAGGCCCCGGTGAGCGCGACGACCTGCCCGGTGCGGGCCGTGAGGCTGGTGGACGGCAGGAGCACCGTCCCGTCCGGCAGCGTGACCCGTAGGTCGGTGCAGCTCAGCGCCGGGGAGTCCGTCATGGGGCGGCCTTTCGTGCAGAGCCCGGCCGGGCGGGGACGGCCGGTCGCCGGGAGAGCGCTTCCGAGGCGAGGTTGACGCTGATCGCCAGGACGGCGATGGCCAGGCTGGGGGCGAGCACGGCCCAGGGATTGAGCAGGATGCCGCCGGAGTTCTCCCGGATCATCAACGCCCAGTCGGCGGCGGGCGGCTGCGGGCCGATCTGGAGGAAGCCCGCCATGGAGATGATGTAGACGGCCTCGACGAACCGCAGCCCGAACAGCGCGATGAGGGTGGAGCGCAGGTTCGGCACCAGCTCGCGGGCCGCCACGTACGACAGGCGCTCGCCCGAGGCGAGGGCGGTCTCGATGTAGCCGGTCGCGGTCAGGGGCGCGGCGGCTCCGGCCACGACCCTGATGGCGTACGGCAGGCCGAGCGCCACGGTCGCGGCGGCCACGGCGAGCCGGCCGCCGCCGGGCCAGGTCATGCCGATCAGCATGACGCCGAGGACCGGGGGGAGCAGGATCGCGATGTCCGCGCCGCGCTCGACCAGCCGGCGGGCCGCCGGACTCAGCGCCGCCAGGCAGCCGAGCCAGATCGCGCCGACGGTGATGATCACGGCCACCGCCAGCGCGCTGACGATCAACGCGGTCCCGCCGGACAGCAGGCGGCTCAGGACGTCACGGCCGAGCTGGTCGCCGCCGAGCGGCGCGCCGGCCTCGGGCGGGGCGTACGCCATGGTGACGGGCGCGTCGATCGCGTGCGGGGCGAGGAACGGGCCGGCCACCGCGGCGATGACCAGCAGCAGGGCGGGGACGGCCCGCCGCAGCCCCCGGACGCCGAAGACGTTCACCGGCGGCCTCCCACGACGGCGTCGCGGATCAGGTCGGAGGCCAGCAGGACGAGGGTGATGACCGCCCCCGCGCACGCCGCGACCCCGGCGACCAGCGGGGTGTCCCGGTCGGAGACGGCTCCGGCCAGCAGCGTGCCGATGCCGGGGTGGTTGAAGAGCGTCTCCACGACCACCGCGCCCCCGAACAGCATCCCGGCGCTGGTGGCGATGCCGGCGGCGATGGCCGGGACCGCGCCGGGCAGCGCGTGGCGTAACACGACCACGCGGGCCGGCAGCCCGTCGAGGACGGCGGCCTCCACGTGCGGCAGCGCGGCCTGGTCGGCGAGCGCGCCGCGCACGATGCGGGTGTTCCAGCCGGTCTGCGGGATGGCCAGGGCCAGCACCGGCATGATCAGCATCGTCCAGGACCTCGGGGACCCGCTCCCGTCGGTGACGGTGACGGCGGGCAGCAGGCCCGTCCACAGGGCGAGCGGCAGCACCAGCGCGACCGCCACGATGTACTCGGGCAGGGCGAAGGCCGAGGTGGCCAGGTGTCCGACGACCCGGTCCGCCGGCCCGCCCGGCCGGGTGGCCGCCCAGCAGCCCAGGGCGAGGGAGGCCAGGACGGTCAGCGCCAGCGCGCTGAGGGCGAGGACGAGCGTGTTGGGGAACGGGTCGGCCAGCGCCTCGGCGACCGGCCGCCCGTGGGCCGAGACGCCCAGGTCCCCGGTGGGCAGGGCGGTCATCCAGGCGGCGAAGCGCGTCCACAGGGGCTGGTCCAGGCCCAGCAGGTGACGTCGGGCGGCCAGGTCGGCCGCGCTCTCGCCGCGTTCGGCGGTGGCGGTGGCCGCGTCCCCCGGCAGCAGTTCGACCGCGGCGAAGACCAGGGCCAGCAGCGCCACCAGCAGGCTCACCCGGACGAGCACCAGCCGGACGACGCCGCGCAGCACCGCCACGGCGGACGCGGCAGACGCGGTGGGCACCCGCGCGGGCGGCCCGCCGCCCTCCAGCTCACCGCCCTCCAGCTCACCGCCCTCCGGCTCGCCTCGCCGCATCAGCTCAGCCACACGTTCTCGAGCTGGACCCGTCCGTACCCCGGCAGTTCGGGCAGTCCGTGGACGTTGCCGCCGGCCAGGTCGATGCCGTCGGCCATGCCCCACAGCAGGTAGCCCGAGCGTTCGTGCTCGATCCGCTGCACCTCCAGCAGGGCGGCGTGGCGGGCGGCGGGGTCGGCGGTCTCCAGGAGCTCGCGGTAGGCGGCGTCGAACTCCTTGTCGGACCAGCCGGCCTCGTTCTGGCCGGCCTCGCTGACCATCGTCTTGGACGCGAAGAAGACCACCGAGTCGTTGGTGCCCCAGTAGGTGGTGTACAGGTCGCCCTTGAGCCAGGTCTGCTCGTAGAAGGTGCCGGACTCCTGCTTGACCACCTGGATCCGCACTCCGGCCTCCTTGGCCTGGGCGGCGAACAGGGTGGCCGACTCCGCCAGGCCGGCGATGTCCTCGGTGGTCACGAGGTCGTAGCTCTTCGACAGGTCGAAGCGGGCCTCGGCCAGCAGGGTCCTGGCCCGGTCGAGGTCGCGGGCGCGCTGCGGGAGGCTCCTGGCGTAGTCGGGGTCGCCGGTGCCGAGGATGTCGTTGGCGACGGTGCCGTAGCCGGACAGGACCTGCTTGACCATGGCGTCGCGGTCCACGATCAGCCGCATGGCCTCGCGGACCCGGGGGTCGGCGAAGGGGCCGTCGGCGGTGCGCATGACGATGGGCATGGACAGGTCGTTCGCCCGCCGGATGACGCGCAGGTCCTGGCGGGCCGCGGCGGTTCGGGCGGCGACGGCCCCGGCGTTCGAGGCGACGTCGATCTGCCCGGCGAGGACGGCGTTGGCCATCGCCGCGGCCGTCTCGAACATGGTCACCTCGACGGCGTCGAGCCGGACGGTCCCGCCGTGCCAGCGCTCGTTGCGGACCAGGCGGGCGTTGCCGCCGCGGTACCAGTCGAGCGTGAAGGGGCCGGTGCCGGGCGCGGTCTCCAGGGCGTCGTCGGCGGTGTCCTTCTTGAGGACGAACGTCGTCAGGCGGGTGAGCAGCGGCAGTTCCGCGTTCGGGTAGTCGGAGGTGAGCACGACCGTGGAGGGGCCGTCCGCGGTGATGTTCTTCGCCTGGATGCCCGGCAGCCGGGCCTCCCCCGAGGGGGTGCCGCGCAGGCGGCGCAGCGACCACACCACGTCGTCGGCGGTGACGGGTGTGCCGTCGTGGAAGACGGCGTCCTTGACGATGGAGAAGCGCCACGTCCTGAGGTCCTTCGAGGGCTCCCAGGACTCCGCGAGCCGGCCGGCGGTGTTCCGCTCCTTGCCGGGCACGGTCAGCGTGTCGTAGATCAGGGCCAGGATCAGGTAGTCGCTCTCGTTGCCCTGGGTGCCGTGCGGGTCGCGGGTGATCGCGCTGGCGCGGCCGAGCGCGCCGATCCGCAGCGTGCCGCCCTGCTTCGGCTGCCCGCCGGAGGCGGACGGAGCCGCGCCGGACGTGGTCGTGCCACCGCCGCCGGAGCATGCCGCGACGAGGGCGGCGGCGGCCAGCGCGCCGCCGGCTCCCAGAAGTTGACGCCTGTTCAGGTTCACGTGTCCTCGATCTGCCCGGTTACCTAGAAGCAAGGTAAGCCTATGCTAAGTTTTATTACGTGTAAAAGTACGGCCGGGTGATCGGCCCGGGCACGGCCGTGCTCTCGGATCGGCGCTCCCCCGCAGTTCCCCCGCAACGGAACGGAAACCTCCAGATGACTGAGGCGTTGCCCTTCGCGCGCTCCCTCGGCCCCTCCGGCGCCCGGCGGCTCCACGCGGCAGCCCGGCAGATCCACGCCGAATGCGGCACCGCGTCGCCGTCCCCCGGCCTGTTCACCCGGATCGGCCAGGCCGTGCAGACCCTCGGCGACGACGTCCTCGGCCAGTGCCGGCCCGTGGACACCGCCGACGGCCTGTACGTCCTGACCGGGCTGAACCTCGACGGCGAGCCGATCGGCCCCACGCCCTCCCGGTGGGCCACGGCAGGCGACGGCGGGGTGCGGGACATCGTCCTGCTGCTGCTGTCGGCCGCCATGGGCCACCCGATCGCCTGGCCCGGCCAGCAGGACGGCCGCTTCGTGCACAACATCGTGCCCGCGCGCGGGCACGAGAGCGAGCAGACCGGCGCGAGCAGCACCGTCCTGCTCGCCCCGCACACCGAGGACGCCTTCCACCCCGGCCGCGCCAACCTGCTGCTGCTCGGCTGCGTACGCAACCGCGACCGCATCGCGACGACGGCGGCGAGCATCCGCAGAACCCGCCTCGACGACGCCGACATCGAGACCCTGAGCAGGGCGGAGGTGCCGGTCCTGCCTGACGACTCCTACACCGAGGCGCGGGCCTACACCCGGCAGCCGCCGCCGGCCGTCCCCACCCTGTTCCACGCCGACGACGGGCTGACCCTGCGCTTCGACCCGGCGTACACGCCTCTGGAGCGGGCCTCCCCCGCCTACCGGGACGCCTACCGCCGCCTCACCGCCGAACTCACCCGGGTCACCGTCCCGGTCACGCTGTCCCCCGGCGAGGTCCTCGTCATCGACAACGACCAGGCCGTGCACGGCCGGGTGCCCTTCCGGCCCCGCTACGACGGCACCGACCGCTGGCTCAAACGAGCCTCCGTACGCGTCCCCGGCCGTCGCAGCCGCCCGCCGGCCGAGGCCGCCGAGCACGGGTACGGCCAGGCCGTCCTGGAGGTGGGCCGGTCATGACCGCCGACCTGCGCATCCTGTCTGCCGGCGACCTGGCCGGGCTGGAGATCTCGCTGTCCGACGTGCTCGCCACCGTGGCGGACGCCTACCGGAGCCTGCACGCGGGGCGCTCCGACAACCCGCGCAAGCTGACCGTCAAGCCACCGGACGGCCACTCGGTGTCGTACGCGATGCTGGGCCGGGACGGCTCGCGCGACGTCGTGGCCGTCAAGACCTCCTACAAGCACGGCCTGGACAAAGGCCGCGACGAGCAGCACTACTACACCACGCTCACCCTCTACGACGACGTCACCGGCCGGCCCGTGGCCATGATGGACTGCGCGCGCATCGGGTCCCTGCGCACACCCGCCGTCTCGGCGCTGATCGCCCGCGAGTGCGCCGCCCCCGGCGCCCGCACCGCGCTGGTCATCGGCACCGGCGTCCAGGGGCGGCTGGCCCTGCCCTTCCTGCTGACCGTCCTGCCGGACCTGGACCGGCTGCTGGTCCACGGCACCCACCCGGACGGCCTCGCCGCCGTGCGGGACGTGCTGCGCGAGCACTTCCCCGGCCGCGACCCGGAGATCGTCACCGACCTGCGGCAGGCCGCCGGCTCGGCCGACATCCTCGTCGCGACCGCCGGCGGGCACACCCGGGCGGCCGTCGAGGCGGGCTGGCTCGCCCCCGGCGCGCTGTCGATCCTCGTCGGGCACGGCCTGGCACCGTCCACGCTGCACGAGGCCGACCGGATCATCGCCACCAGCGCGGCCCAGATGAAGGTCACCGGCACCGACCTGGCCGGCGCGGACGGCGAGCTGCCTCCCGTGGACGCCGAGTTCCCCGCCGTGCTCGCCGGTGTCGCCGCCGGCCGCCGCTCGGTGGGCGAGCGCGTCTTCGCCTACAACAGCGGCCTGGTCGTGACCGACATCGCCCTCGGCCACCGCTTCGCGCAGCTCGCCCTGGCCCAGGGCCTGGGCGTCGAGGTGCCGCTGTGGCGGTGAGCACGGCACGCGCGGCCGGGTACCCGAGCCTGCCCGCGCTGCCCGACCCCGGCACCGACGCGGTCCTGGCCAGCGGGCTGCTCCAGGAGCTCGCCTACGCGTTCGGCGGCCCGTTCCACTTCCTGCTGCCCGGCGCCTTCGACGCCAACCTGCGCGACCTGCGGGCGGCTCTGGCGGAGGTGGACGGGTTCGTGTACTTCGCGAAGAAGGCCAACAAGGCCGCCGTCTGGGTCGAACGCTGCGCCGCCGGCGGGGCCGGGATCGACGTCTCCTCCGTCGGCGAACTGCGCGAGGCCCTCGGCCACGGCGTGCGCGGCGAGGACGTCGTCGTCACCGGCCCGGCCAAGCACCCGGACCTGCTGCGGCTGGCCGTCCGGCACGACGCGCTGATCGCCGTGGACTCCCCCGGCGAGCTGGACGCGCTCGTCACGACGGCCGAGCACCGGCGGGCGCGGCTCCTGCTGCGGCACACGCCGCCGTCCCAGCCCGGCAGCCGGCTGGGGATGGACGAGGCCGAGCTGCGGACCGCCCTGCGGCGCTGCTCCGAGGTGGGCGAGCGGGTGAGCGTGGAGGGGTTCAGCTTCCACCTGTCCGGCTACGCCCTCCAGCCGCGCACCGACCTGGCCGCCGTACTGGCCGGCTGGTGCCTCGAAGCCCGCGCCCTGGGGCTGACGGCCGACCGGATCAGCATCGGCGGCGGTCTCCCGGTGAGCTACACCGACGCCGCCCACTGGCGGGCGTTCCTCGCCGAGCAGCACAGCGGGCACTACCACGCGGGCAGGTCGTTCGCCCCCGGCGACTTCTACCCCTACCACTCGCCCCTCGCGGGCGCCCGCGCGCTGCGCGCCCTGCTGGCCGCCCGCCCGGCCGGGCACACCGTGAGCCTTGCCGACCTGCTGAAACGCTCCGGCGTGCGGCTCCTGGTGGAGCCCGGCCGCGCGCTGCTGGACCGGGCGGGCGCCACCGTGTTCCGCGTCCAGGAGGTCAAGGAGCGGGCGGGCTACCGGATCCTGACCGTGGACGGCACCAGCCTGAGCCTGTCCGAGCAGTGGTTCAACAGCGAGTACCTGCCCGACCCGCGGCTGCTCCCGCAGGACGCCTCCGCGCCCGTGGGCGGGTACCCGGCCGCCGTCGCGGCGGCCACCTGCCTGGAGTCCGACCTGCTCACCTGGCGCAAGATCCCCTTCCCCGTCCTGCCCAGGGCCGGGGACCTGCTCGTCTACCCCAACACCGCGGGCTACCAGATGGACTCCAACGAGTCGGCGTTCCACGACCTGCCCCTGCCGCCGAAGGTCGTCATCGACCATCTCGGACGCCCGCGCCCGCGCTGGCGCCTGGACCGCCACTTCCTCTGACCTTTAAGGAGCCTCCGATGCCCGCAGCGTCGCAGCGTCCCGCCGTGGTCCGCCGCGTCTCCGACCTCATCGGCCACACGCCGTTACTGGAGCTGGCCCGCACCCCGGCCGGGTGCCGGCTGCTGCTGAAGCTGGAGCTGTTCAACCCCATGGGCACCGCGAAGATCCGCATGGCCCGCCAGATGATCGACGACGCCGAAGCACGCGGCGAGCTGCGGCCCGGCGGGCGCATCGTCGAGTCCACCTCCGGCAACACCGGCCTGGGGCTCGCCGTGATCGCGGCCGAACGCGGCTACGCCTTCACCGCCGTCGTGGACCATCACGCCGGTGCGGACAAACTCCGCGCGATGCGGGCGCTGGGCGCCGAACTCGTGTACGTCACCGACGACGGCACCGGGGAACTGGCCACCGCCGCCCGCGAGGAACTCGCCGCCGCCCTGGCCCGTGGCCGGGACAACACCGTCTTCACCGAGCAGCACAACAACCCCGGCAACGGCGTCGGCTACCTGCCGGTCGCCCACGAGCTGCACCAGGCCCTCGACGGCCGGATCGACGTCCTGATCGGGGCGGTCGGGACCGGCGGATCCCTCTGCGGCACCGCCCGCGAGCTGCGCACGCTCGTGCCCGGCGTCGCCGTCGTCGGCGTCGAGCCGAAGGGTTCGATCGCCTTCGGCGGGCCCGCCCACGACTACCACCAGTCCGGCACCGGGACGCCCGAGGGGGCCGAGATCGGGGCGCTGGTCGACTTCGCCCTCATCGACGAGGGCGTCAAGGTGGGCGACGTCGAGGCGTTCGCCACCTGCCGCGCCGTCGCCCGTACCGGCCTGCTCATCGGCGGCTCGGCGGGAGGCGTCGTCCACGAGGCGCTGACCCGGCTGCCCTCCCTGCCGCCGGGCAGCACGGTGGTCGCCCTCCTCAACGACGGCGGGGAGAAGTACCTGGACACCGTCTACGACGACGACTGGATGCGCGCCCGCGACCTGCTCGACCCGTACGCCGAGCGGGAGATCGGCGACCTGCTCGGCAAGCTGCGCGGGGACCGGTGACGCCCGTGCCGGCCACCCTGCTGCGCGACGGCCGCGACCTGGCGACCCTCGCCGTCCCGCTGATCCTCACCCAGCTCGCCCAGGTGGCCCTGACCACCACCGACACCGTGATGATGGGCCTGCTGGGCACCGCCGAACTGGCGGCGGGCGGGCTGGCCGTCGTCATCTTCAACCAGGTCCGCACCATGGGCGTCGGCCTGCTCACGTCCGTCGGCAACCAGATCGCGACCGCCGCGGCCCGCGCGGAACAGGCCGCGCCGGGACCCGCCGCGGACGAGGAGCGGGCCGAGATCCGCGGGCTCGTACGGGCGAGCATGGCCGTGGCCACCGTCGCCGGCCTCGCCGGAGCCGCGATCATGATCCTCATCGGCCAGGCGCTGACCTGGCTCGGCCAGGACGCCGCCATCGCCGCACGGACCCAGCACCTGCTGCTGGCGCTGGCACCCGGCCTGCTGCCCTGCCTGTGGTTCCAGGCGGTGCGCCAGTTCACCGTCGGCATGCGACGACCCCAGGCGCTGCTACGGATCACGATCGGCTCCGTCGCGGTCAACGCCGGACTGAACTGGGTCTTCATCCACGGCACCTGGGGGCTGCCCCGGCTCGGCCTGGTCGGCATCGGCGTCGCCACCTCCGCCGTCTACCTGCTGTCCTTCCTCGCGCTGTGGCTGTCGGCCAGGAGGGACCGGCCGTCGGCGTCCATGCTCGCCCTGAACCCGGCCAGGGCGCGGCTCGCCACCGTGAAACGGGTGGCCCGCCTGGGCGTGCCGATCGCGGCGACCTACGGCTCCGAGGCCGGGTTCTTCTCCGTCACCGCGCTGATGGCCGGCTCCTTCGGTCCGGCCGCGCTGGCCGCGCACACCGCCGTGAACCAGCTCGTCTACATCGTCTTCCAGATCGCCGTCGGCCTGTCCCACGCCGCCTCCGTCAACGTCAGCCGCGAACTCGCGCTGGGAAATCTCGACGCCGCCCGGCGGATCAGGAACACCGCCCTGGCCTGCGCCGCGGCGGTGATGGCCGTGGTCGGCGCGGCCTACCTCGCCTTCCCCGGGCCGGTGCTGGCCCCGTTCCTGCGCCCGGACGCCGGCCCGGCCGTCGCCGTCGCCACGCAGTTGCTCGCGATCGCGGCCGTCCTGCAGTTCTTCGACTGTGCGCAGAACATCGGCGTCGGCCTGCTGCGCGGCCTCGACGACACCGCCGGCGGCTTCCGGCTCACCCTGATCGGCTACTGGGCGGTCGGGCTGCCCGTCTCCTGGCTGCTGGCGTACGCGCTGGGGCTCGGCACCCCGGGCATCTGGCTCGGCCTGCTCGCCGGGCTCGCCGCCACCGCCGTCCTGCTGCTGCGCCGTTACTCCGCGGCGCTCGCCGCCCGCGCCGCGTAGAGCGGATCCGGCGGCGGGCGGGTCAGATCAGCAGCAGAGTCTTGCCCACGGCGGTGCGCGACTCGATCGCCGCGTGCGCGTCCGCGGCCCGCTCCAGCGGGAAGGTCTGCCCGACGAGCGGCCGGACGCGGCCCGCCACCGTCTCGGCCATCACCTGCTCGGCCCACCGCCGCAGGTTCGGCCCGAAGCCGAAGAGCTGCTCGATCCCGAGCACCTCGACCCCGCGCCGCCGCGCCGCGTCCGGGTCGATCTCCGTGGCCTCACCGCTGGCGGCTCCGTGGACGGAGAAGCGGCCCCCTTCGGCCGTCACCTCGAACGCGGCCGGGCCGATCGCGCCGCCGACCCCGTCGAAGACGACATCGGGGCCCCGACCGCCGGTGGCCTCGCGGACCCGCTCCGTCCAACCGGGCTCGGAGTAGTCGACCACGGCCGCCGCGCCCAGCTCGCGGACCACGTCCAGCTTCCTGGCGCCGCGCGCGGCGCCGACGACCTTCGCCCCGGCGGCGATCGCCAACTGCACCAGCAGGCTCCCGACGCCGCCGCCCGCCGCCTCGACCAGCACCCAGTCCCCCGGACGGATGCGGGCCCCCTCGACCAGGCCCGCCGCGGTGCTGCCGTCGGGGTGCAGCGCGACGGCGTCGGTGAGGTCCAGCTCGTCCGGCACCGGGATCAGGTTCTCCACCAGCGCCACCGCGCGCTCGGCGAAGCCGCCGGTCTCCCCCGTGCCCGCCAGCACGCGCCGGCCGGACCAGCTCGCGGCCACGCCCTGCCCGAGCGCGCGCACGCGGCCCGCCACCACGCCGCCCGGCACGTACGGCAGTTCGGGACGGGCGTGCCAGCGGTCGGTGCCGCGCCGGATCTGCGTCTCGACGAACGTGATGCCCGCGACCTCGACCTCGACCACCACCT
Source organism: Nonomuraea sp. MG754425 (assembly GCF_021699195.1). Classification (GTDB taxonomy): domain Bacteria; phylum Actinomycetota; class Actinomycetes; order Streptosporangiales; family Streptosporangiaceae; genus Nonomuraea. The sequence continues at coordinate 152,369 of NZ_SSXE01000002.1, forward strand.
CGCCGGGCCCGGCGACCGGGTCCGGGGCCTCACCCGGAACCAGCACCTCGGGCCCGCCGAAACGTGTCACGTGTACCACTCTCACGTCCGCCACTCTCCTGTTCGCGATCCGATCGGGACAGCGAACAGTCTTCAGCCTCAACCTTGGTTCAGGTCAAGCGAGGGCCCGGAGGGTGGCCGGGAGGCCGTCGGCGGTGAGGCGTTCCAGGCAGCCGGTGACCAGCTCGCGGAAGACCCGGTGCTCCCTGAGGTCGGCCCCGAAGATCTCCTCGACGGCCAGCAGGCGATCGACGGTCGCCGCCGCGGAGGCCGTGGCGTCGCCGCGCAGCCGTCCGGCCAGCGGGTCGTCCAGCTCGCGCGACGTGCTGACGTGCCGCATCCAGCCGGCCACGGCCAGAGCGATCCAACGGGGCTCGTGCCCTGCGGCCAGCCGGTCGCGGGCGGGGTCGAGCAGGCGCTGCGGCAGCTTCTGCGAGCCGTCCGCGGCGATCTGCGCGACGCGGTGCCGCAGGCCGGGGTTGGCGAAGCGGGCCGGCAGCGACTTCTTGTACCCGGCGAGGTCGAAGCCGTCCAGGCCGTCCAGGGTGGGCGTGAGGTCGTCGTCCATCAGCCGGCGGAGGTAGGCGGCGAACGCGGGGTCGCCCACCGCCTCGGACACGTACGTCGCGCCCGACAGGTAGGCGATGGCCGAGTGGCTGCCGTTGAGCAGGCGCAGCTTCATCAGCTCGTACGGCCGCACGTCGTCGACCAGCAGCGCGCCCGCCAGCTCCCAGGCCGGCCGGTCACCGGCGAAGGAGTCCTCGATCACCCACTGCGTGAACGGCTCGGTGACGACCGCGCCGAGGTCGCGCACGCCGAGCCGGGCGGCCACGTCGTCGAGGTCGGCCGGGGTGGTCGCGGGGACGATCCGGTCGACCATGGTCGAGGGGAAGGCGACGTTCTGCTCGACCCACGCGAGCAGCGGCGGCTCGCACAGCTCGGCCACGAGCCGGGCCAGGGTCGCGCCGTTGCCGGGCAGGTTGTCGCAGGACACGACGGTGAGCGGGCCCGCGTCGGCGGCGGCGCGGGCGCGCAGCCCGGCGACCAGCCGCCCGATCGCGGTGGACGGCCCGCCCTCGCGCCGATACGCCTTCTCCGTGACGGTCAGCGTGACGACCGCGGTCCGCGGCGCGGCCAGCCGGGCGGCCAGGTCGTCACCGGGGACGAGCACCTCGCGCACCGACCCGACCACGCGGACGTCGTCACCCGCGCGCAACCCGTAGAGGCAGTCCTGCGGGCGGAGCAGGTCGGCCACGGCGGTGCTGCGCTGGCTGGCCCCGCAGATGCCCCAGCGGTCGTCGCCGGTCGCGGCCATCGCCCGCTCGGTGTAGACGGCCTGGTGGGCGCGGTGGAACGCGCCGATGCCCAGGTGCACGACGCCGGTCTCGCGCGGCTCCGCGAGCGGGCGCGCCTCGGCGGCCACCCTGGACAGGGTGGCCCGGCTGAGCCTCACCAATGGTGCATGCTCCCGTCCATCAGCCGGTTGACCGGCAGGTACGCCGGCTCGTACGGGTAGCGGGCGGCCAGCTTCTCGTCGATGTCGACCCCGAGGCCCGGCTCCTCGCTCGGGTGCAGGTAGCCGTCGGCGAAGTGGTAGCCGTGCGGGAACACCTCGTCGGTGGCCTCGGTGTGCCGCATGTACTCCTGGATGCCGAAGTTGGGGACGGCGATGTCCAGGTGCAACGCGGCCGACATGCAGACCGGAGACAGGTCGGTGGCCCCGTGCGAGCCGGTGCGGACGTGGTGCAGCGCGGCCAGGTCGAAGATGCGCCGCAGGTGGGTGATCCCGCCCGCGTGCACCACCGTGGCCCGGATGTAGTCGATGAGCTGCTCGCGGATGAGCTGCTCGCAGTCCCAGATCGAGTTGAACACCTCGCCGACCGCGATCGGGGCCGTGGTGTGCTGCCTGATCAGCCGGAAGCCGTCCTGGAGCTCGGCGGGCACCGGGTCCTCCAGCCAGAACGGCGCGTACTCCTCCAGCCGGGAGCCGAGCCGGCCCGCCTCGATCGGGGTGAGCCGGTGGTGGATGTCGTGCAGGACGTGCAGGTCGTGGCCGAAACGGTCGCGGACGGCGGCGAACAGCTCGGGCACGACCCGCAGGTAGCGCTCGGTCGACCAGGTGGCCTCGCTGGGCCGGCTCGCGTCGGCGGGCTCGTAGAACATCTTGTCCTTGCCGACCCCGTAGGTGGCGGCCAGGCCGGGGACGCCGCACTGCACGCGGACCGCCCGGTAGCCGAGGTCGACGTACTTCGCGACCTCGTCGAGCACCTCGGGGACGGTCTCGCCGTTGGCGTGGCCGTACACCGTGACGCCGTCGCGCGAGCGTCCGCCGAGCAACTGGTAGACGGGCAGCCCGGCGACCTTGCCCTTGATGTCCCACAGCGCGGTGTCGACGGCCGCGATCGCGGTCATGGTGACCGGGCCGCGCCGCCAGTACGCGCCCCGGTAGAGGTACTGCCAGGTGTCCTCGATGCGCGCGGGGTCGCGGCCGATGAGCAGCGGGCAGAGGTGGTCGCGCAGGTAGGACGCCACGGCGAGTTCCCTGCCGTTCAGCGTCGCGTCGCCGACGCCGGTGACCCCGTCGGAGGTGGTGATCTTCAGCGTGACGAAGTTCCGCCCCGGGCTCGTGACGATGACCTTGGCGTCGGTGATGATCACTGGTAGGCCTCCAGGTCGGCGAAGAGGGTGCAGTCCGGGTGGGTGCGCAGGATCGAGGCCGGGCAGCTCTCGCCGATCGGCCCGTCGAGGGCGGCGGCCAGCGCGGCCCGCTTGTTCGGTCCCGGCACGGTGGCGACGAGCGTGCGCCCGGCCATCAACGCGGGCACGGTCAGCGTGATCGCCCGCTCGGGGACCTCCGCCAGGGTGCCGAAACAGCCGTCGCTGACCTGCTGGCGCCGGCAGGCGTCGTCGAGCTCGACCGTCTTGACCGCGAGGGGATCGGCGAAGTCGGCCACCGGGGGGTCGTTGAACGCCAGGTGGCCGTTGTCGCCGATGCCCAGGCAGACGAGGTCGATCGGGGCGCTGCCGAGCAGTTCGGCGTAGCGGGCGCTCTCCGCCTCCGGGTCGTCGCCCGGGTCGATCACGTGGACGGCCCCCGGCCGCACGGCGTCCCAGAGCTCGTCGCGCAGGAACCGGCCGAAGCGCTGGGGCGCGCCGGCGGGCAGGCCGATGTACTCGTCCATGTGGAAGACGGCGACCCGGGACCAGTCGATCCCCTCGGCCGCGCGCAGGCCGGCCAGCGTCTCCCGCTGCGAGGGCGCGGCGGCGAAGACGACCCTGGCCTCGTCGCGGGTGGCCAGCGCCGTGCGCAACGCCGCCGCCGCGGCGCGTGCCGCGGCGGCGCCGGACCCCGCCCTGTCGCTGAAGATCCGGACGTCGAGGCGTCCGGCGGCCCGTTCGATCACGGGCTCCGGGTTCGTGATGGTCACGGCTGGTCTCCCTGAGCGCGGAGCTCGACGATCTGCATGAGGTTGCGGGCGATGTGGTACGGGTCCTTGACCGGCAGGGCGACGACCTCGTCGAAGGGCGCCCCGGAGCGGTCCCTGATCTGGATCCACTCCTCGCCGTCCGCCCCGCCGGGGAACGTGCGCAGCGTGTAGTCCCAGATCCGGTCGAACCAGCCGGCCGCCTCCCGGTCGCCATGGCGCTCGGCCGCCAGCAGGGTGGCGTAGGCCGCCTCCGAGTGGACCCACCACAGCTTGGTCGACCAGGTGCGCCGGACCAGGTCCTCGTACGGGCCGCCGTACGACGGGCCGGTGACGTCGACGTAGCGGAACAGGCCGCCGTGCTCGTCGTCCCAGCCGGCCCGGCACAGCGCGGAGACGCCGGCCACCAGGTCGCCGTGGTCGGCGCTCTCGCCGAGCAGGTCACCCGCCTCCATGGCGATCCAGGTGCCCTCCAGCGCGTGGCCGGGCGTGCGGTGCCGGGCCAGGACGGTGTCCCGCCGGCCGGGATCGGGCACGAACGTCTCGGTGAACAGGCCGCTGTCCTCCCGGTGCGCGAGCATGGCCCGGCGGGCCTCGCGCAGCTCGTCCACGGGCGCGGACCCGGGCCGGGTGGAGGCCGCCTGGTGCGCGCGGACCTGGTCGAGCCGGGCGTTCAGCACGATCATGCGGGCGCCGAAGCCCGAGCAGCCGGGCGGCAGCGGGTACGGCGGGGTCGGCGGGTCGCCGGCCGCCACGTCGTCCGCGATCCGCTGGACGATCAGGTCGATCGTGGGCAGATGCTCGGGGGAGCCGGTCTGCCGGGTGAGCTCGGCCAGCCCCATGGCGACGAAGGCGTCGGCGAAAATGCTGCGCTCGCCGGGCAGCGGTTCGCCCCGCTCGTCCACGACGTACGCGCACCGGCCGTCGGGCCCGACGGCGTGGTCGAGGAGGAAAGCCGCGCCGCGTTCGGCGTGCCGGACGAGCGTGCCCGGATCGAGCCGGGGGTCGCGCCCGTGGTCGAGCAGGCCGCGCTCGGCCAGCCGGGCGGCGCGGGCGAGCAGCCAGACGAACCGCCCCTGGGACCAGGTGAACTTGTCGGTGGACAACCTGCGCCGGCCGCGGTTGTCGAAGCACGTGTAGAACCCGCCGTGCACGGTGTCGATGCCGTTCTCGAGCCAGAACGGGAGGATGACGTCTTCGAGTTGCCTGCGGGCGATCCGCTCGGGCCGCTCGGGCTGCTCGGAACCCATACCGTCCTTTTCATAGAGGTTTCGTAATCGGACAATGAAAGCGATTGCATGATTCTGGCTTCGCTAGAGTACTTCGGTCAAGCCAGGTCCGGGCCAACGCTGAGGAGCGCGGTGTGAGCAAGCCGACGATCTACTCCATCGCCCAGCGGTGCGGTGTCTCCGCCGCGACCGTGTCGCGGGTGTTCAACCGGCCCGAGCTGGTCAGCGCCCCGGTCAGGGAACAGGTCATGGCGGCGGCCCACGAGCTCGGCTACCAGCCCAGCTCGGCCGCGCGCGGCCTGGTCACGGGCCGGGCCGAGATGATCGGGCTGATCGTCCCCGACATCACCAACCCGTTCTTCCCGCTGCTCGTCCGGGCGATCCAGCGCTCGGCGGAGCGGATGGGCAGCTCGGTCATGCTGGTCGACGCCGAGGAGAGCGCGGCGGCGGAGGTGCGCCAGGTCGCCCAGCTCCGCAGCAGGGTGGACGGCGTGATCGTGGCCTCGCCGCGCTCGTCGTCGGCGGCGCTGCGCGAGGCCGCGCGGGGGCTGCCCTGCGTGCTGCTCAACCGTCCGCTGCGCGACCTGTCCTCGGTGGTCTGCGACAACACCAGCGCGCTCTTCGACGCGGGCGACCACCTCCACAAGCACGGGCACCGCTCGTTCGCGCTGCTCACGGGGCCGAGCGCGTCGTGGGCCGCGGCCCGGCGGGCGCAGGCGGTCCGCCGCTGGGCGCGGGGCCGGGGGGTGGAGCTGGCGGAGCTCGGGCCGTTCCGCGCCACCTTCAAGGGCGGGCGGCAGGCCGGCGCGGCGCTGCTCGGCACCGCCGCCACCGCCGCGTTCGCCTTCGACGACCTCACCGCCTGCGGCGTGCTCGCCGAACTGGCCGGACGCGGCGTCTCCGTGCCCGGCGACCGCAGTGTCGTCGGCTGCGACGACGTGCTGCTCGCCCGGACCGTGACGCCGAACCTGACCACGGTGACCGCGCCGATGGAGGACCTCGGGACCACCGCCGTCCAGGTGCTGACCAGGCAGATCGAGGCGCCCGGCGGCGCGCCCGAGCACGTCAGGCTGCCCGGCTCGTTCGTCGCGCGGGACTCCACGGGACCGCGGCCGACCCCTTGACCGGGAATTCGGGCATGGACTTAAATGCCTGCAATCGCTTTCATCGGTCACAGGGAGCCTGCAGGTGCAAAACGGACGGCACGTGTCGCTCATGCGTACGTACACCGAGCAGGTCGTCGGCCTGATCGGCAGGATCGAATCCGAGGAGGCCGACGCCATCGGTACGGCGGCGACCCTGGTCGCCGAGCACATCACCCGGCACGGCGCGGACCGGCTGATCTACGTCTACGGTCCTGGCGGGCATTCGAACCTCGCCGCCCAGGAGGTGTTCTTCCGCGCCGGCGGCCTGGTCAACGTCAGCGCGATCCTCGACGAGGGCACGCTGCTGTCCGGCGGCGCGCTGCGCTCGATGGCGATCGAGCGCACCCCCGGCTACGGCCGCATCGTCATCGAGGACAACCGGCTCGGCGACGGAGACCTGCTCATCCTGGTCAACGCGTACGGGATCAACGCGGCGCTCATCGACGCGGCGCTGACCGCCCGCGAGCGGGGCGTCACCGTCATCGGCGTCTCCTCCAGGGAGCACGCCGACCGGACCGCGCCCGGCCACCCCGCCCGCCACCCCACCAAGCAGAACCTGCACGACCTGGTCGACCTGCACATCGACACGAAGGTGCCGGTCGGCGACGCCGTGCTCGAGATCGAGGACGTGCCCGAGCGGGTCGGCGCGATCTCGACGTTCGCGAACGCGTACACGCTCAACTGCCTCATGGCCGCGGCGATCGCGGAGCTGGCCGAGCGCGGCACGGTCCCGGAGATCTGGCGCAGCGGGAACGCGCCGGGCGGCGACGAGCGCAACGGCCTCTTCATCGACCGTTTCCGCGGACGCGTCCGATGGCTGTGACCGAACCAGGTCCGACAGGAGCGACCGGACCGACCCCGGCGGCCACGACCGGAGCGGGTCCGATCGGGGCGACCGGGGCCGGGGGGCGGTTGTTCGCCGGGGCGGCGGTCGTTGACATCACGCCGTCCGTCGGCGGGTCGCTCGCCGGGTTCGCCGCCCGGCGCTCCCCGTCCGCCGGGGTGCACGACCCGCTGCTCGGCACCGCCGTGGCGGTCTCCGACGGCGTGACCACGTCCGTCGTGATCTGCGCCGACCTCATCGCGCTCGACCCGGACACCACCCGGCGCATCGCCCGCGACCTGCACGAACGCACCGGGATCCCGGAGGAGCGGGTGGCCGTGGCGGTGACGCACACGCACGCGGGACCGGCCGTGACCCGGGGCGGCATCGGCGGCGTCGCCGACCCGGCGTACGTCGAGGACGCCTGTGCGCGGCTGGTCGGCGTGGCCGTCACCGCGCTCGGCCGGCTCGCCCCCGCCGTGCTCCGCCGCGGTTGCGGCGAGCTGCACGGCGTCGCCCACAACCGGCGCGGCGGCGTCCTCACCGACCCGGCCGTCCCCCTCCTGCGGCTGGAACGCGAGGACGGCGAGCCCGTCGCCACCGTGTTCTCCCACGCCTGCCACCCGGTGACGCTCGGCCCCGACAACCTCCGGCTCACCGCCGACTGGCCCGGCTACGCGCGGCGGCACGTCGAGTCCGCGATCGGCGGCGTGGCCATGTTCCTGCAAGGCTGCTGCGGCCAGCTCAACACCGGGCACAGCGCGCACGACAGCCTGCGCGGCACGGGCCCGGACCCCGGCCGGACGTTCGAGGCCGCGCACCGGATCGGGACCCAGGTGGCCGAGGCCGCGCTCGCCGCCGGCACGGAACCGGTCACCGGCCCCGTGTCGGTGACCGCCACCCGCGTCGAGCTGCCGCTCGGCGACCCGCTCCCGCCCGGCGAGCTGCGCGCCCTGGCTGACGAGGACGGCGGCCTGTGGACGGGCTGGGCCCTGGCCCAGCTCGACGACCCCGGACCGGCGACGGTCGCGGTCCAGGTGGCCGTGCACCGGTGGGGCGGGGTGCCGCTGGTCTTCCTGCCCTGCGAGCCCTTCGTCGAGCTGGCCCTGGAGCTGCGGGCCGCGCTCGGCGACCCCGGGCTGCTCGTCGCCGGATACACCGGCGGGGTGCCCGGCTACCTGCCCTACCCGGAGACGCACTACGACGCGGGCGGCTACGAGATCCAGGAGGCCCACCGGGCGTACGGGCTGCGTGCCGCGTTCACGCCCGACGCCGGCCGCCTGGTCCTCGCCGCCGCCACGTCCCTGGCCGGGGAGGGCGCATGAGAGTCGAGGGCAGGCTCGCGGACGGACGCCCGGTCCGCGTCGAGCTGGACGGCCCGCGGATCGCCGCGGTCACCGAACTGCGCACCGCACCCGACGTGCTCGTCCTGCCGGGCCTGGTGGACGTCCAGGTCAACGGGTACGGCGGCCACGACGTCAACGCCGACGACCTCTCGCCCGGCGACGTGGCCGATCTCGTCCGCGAGTTGTGGAGACACGGCACCACCACGCTGTGCCCCACGATCATCACGGCGCCGGAGGACCGGATCGTCCGGAACCTGCGCGTGATCGCGGCGGCGCGGGAGGCCGATCCGCTGGTCCGGCACGCCATCCCCGCCGTGCACGTGGAGGGCCCCTACCTGGCCCCCGAGGACGGCCCGCGCGGCGCCCACGACACCGACCACCTGCGTGATCCCGACCTCGACGAGTTCGGCCGCTGGCAGGAGGCGGGCGGCGGGCTGGTGAAGATCGTCACGCTGGCCCCCGAGCGGGCCGGGGCCGCCGGCTACATCGCCGAGCTGGCCCGGCGCGACGTCATCGTGTCCATCGGGCACACCGCGGCCGCGCCCGCCGACATCGCGCGGGCCGTGGCGGCGGGCGCCCGGCTCTCCACCCACCTGGGCAACGGCGCGCACGCGGTCATCCGCAGGCACCCCAACTACATCTGGGCGCAGCTCGCCGAGGACCGGCTCACCGCGTCGTTCATCGCCGACGGGCACCACCTGCCCGCCGACACGTTCACCGCGATGCTGCGTGCCAAGGGCATCGACCGCGCGCTGCTGGTCAGCGACTCCGTCACGCTGGCGGGCTGCGCCCCGGGCGACTACACCACTCCCGTCGGCGGCCGGATCACGGTGTGCGCGGACGGCCGGGTGACGCTGCCCGGCGGCGAGCTGCTCGCCGGGTCGGGCAGTTCGCTGATCGAGTGTGTGGCCTGGGCGGTCGCCCGTACCGAGGTCGATCTCGGCACCGCGATGCGCCTGGCCGCCGCGAATCCGGCCCGGCTGCTCGGGACCGACCGCGGTCGCGTCGAACCCGGAGCGCCCGCCGACCTGATCGTCACCACCCCTGACCTGTCCATCCTGCGCACCTTCGTGAACGGCGTGCCCGTCCACGACGCCTGACCCACTCGTCCGCCCCCGATATTCGCACTGCGCCCCACCCCCCTCTGGGAGATCTTCATGAGCGTTCTCGATTGGCTGGTGATCTGCGGCTACTTCGTCGTGATGATCGCCATCGGCGTCTGGGCGAAGTCCCGCATCCGCGACGCCAGGGACTTCTTCACCGCCGGCGGCAAGATGCCCTGGTGGTTGTCCGGCATCTCCCACCACATGTCGGGCTACAGCTCGGCCGTCTTCGTCGGCTACGCGGCCATCGCCTACACCGCGGGTTTCACCCTGTACGTCTGGTGGGCGATCGGCATCACGTTCGCGATGGTCGTGGGCTCGTTCCTGTTCGCGCCGCGCTGGCCCCGGCTGCGGCAGCGGCTCGGGATCATCTCGCCGCTGGAGTACCTCGCGACCCGCTACAACGTGCCGGCCCAGCAGGTGCTGGCGTGGAGCGGCACCGCGCTCAAGGTCTTCGACGTCGGCGCCAAGTGGGCGGCGACCGCGCTGCTGCTGCAGGTGTTCGCGGGCGTGCCGATCGCCTGGGGCGTGCTGCTCACCGGCGGGGTCACGCTCGTCTACTCGACGATCGGCGGGCTCTGGGCCGACGCGCTCACCGACCTCGGCCAGTTCATCATCCAGCTCGTCGCGGGGATCACGATGTTCGTCGCGGTGCTCGCCCAGCTCGGCGGCGTGTCGGCGATCTGGACGCTGTGGGACAAGCTCCCCGAGGGCCACGGCCAGCCGTTCAACGACAAGTACACGGTGGGCTTCGTCATGGTCTACCTGCTGATCAACACGCTGTCGTACAACGGCGGCACCTGGAACCTGGCCCAGCGCTTCATCGCCGCGCCGACCGGCGGCTCGGCCCGGCGGGCCGCGCTGTTCTCCGCGAGCCTGTACCTCTTCTGGCCGCTCGTGCTGTTCTTCCCGATGTGGGCGGCGCCGCTGCTGCTGCCCGGCCTGGCCGAGCCCGACCAGTCGTACGCGCTGCTGACCCAGCAGCTCCTGCCCGGCGGGCTGATCGGCCTCGTCCTCGCCGGGATGTTCGCGCACACGATGGCGATGACGTCCTCCGACGCCAACGCGATCTCCTCGGTCGTGGTCAGGGACATCCTGCCCGCCGTGTGGAAGGGCGCCCGCGCGCTGTCGTCCAAGGCCGAACTGATGGCCGGCCGGGTCTCCACGTTCCTGTTCATCGCGCTGTCGATGGGCATCGCGCTCGGCGCGGACAACTTCGGCGGCGTGCTCGGCCTGCTGATCCTCTGGTTCGGCGCGCTCGTCGGCCCGATCGCCATCCCGATGCTGCTGGGCATGCTGCCGTGGTTCCGCCGCTGCGGGCCGGCGGCGGCGATCGGCTCCTGGGCGACCGGGCTCGTGGTCTTCGCCCTGCTCAAGTACGTCTTCCCCGGTCAGGGCCAGACCGTGGAGGTGGCCACGCCGGTGCTGTCGTCGCTGGTGGTGTTCGTGCTGGTCGGCCTCATCGCCCCGGCCCGCAACGCCGAGGCCGACGCGCTGATCGACTCCCTCGACGCCGAGCAGCCCGAGGTCGCCCCGGCGAAGTGACACCGCCGCCGTCCCCGCCCCCGACAGGGTTCGTGACAGATGTCATCGGCAGGCGATGAGATCGGAGACTGCCGTCCCCGCCGCCCTCCGGGAAAGGATCGACGACGAGCGCGGCACCCTGCCGCGCCGTACCGGGACGGGGGAGCGATCCATGCCATGGCGACTGGCCGGGGTGACGCTGGGGTTTCTGGGGATGGCCGGCGGCGCCGTGCCGCCGGCCGCGGCCGTGCCGCCGGCGGCGGAGTCCTCCGCCGGGACGGGCACGGCCGGCGTCGTGGACGGGGTCCGCGTGCCGAAACTGGCGTGGCGGGCGTGCGCCGACGCGCCGAGCCTGCAGTGCGCCACCGCGGAGGTGCCGCTCGACCACAGCCGCCCGCGTGGCGAGACGATCACGCTGGCGCTGGCGCGGATCCCCGCCACGGACCAGGCCCGGCGACTGGGGTCGCTGGTGGTCAACCGCGGCGGCCCCGGCTACTCGGCCGTCGACTACCTCAACGGCATCGTCGCCGGCGCACTGCCCAGCCCGGTGAACTCCGGCGTGCTGGCCAGGTACGACATCGTCGGCGTCGATCCCCGCGGCTCCGGCCGCAGCACGCCGGCCGTACGGTGCTTCGAGAACCCGGAGGAGGCGGAGGCGCTGGCCCGTGACGTGTCCAACGCGCCGCTGACCGCGGCGGAGCGGCGCACGCGGGAGCGGGCCGACGTCCGGTACGCGCGCCTGTGCCGCGAGCGCAGCGGCGACCTGCTCGACCACCTCAGCAGCGTGGCCATCGCGCGCGACCTCGACCTGGTGCGGGCGGCCCTCGGCGAGCGGCGGCTGAACTTCCTGGGCCAGTCCTACGGCACCTACCTCGGCATGGTGTACGCGAACCTGTTCACCGACCGGACCGGCCGGTTCGTCTTCGACAGCGTCCTGGACCCGGTCCGGAGGGACGCGGGCCGGCCCGGCACCACGAAGTCGGCCCGCACCGGCAGCGACGTGGCCACCCTGCGGACGTTGCGGGAGTTCTTCCGGCTCTGCGCGGCGGGCGGCGAGCGGTGCGCGTTCGGCGGCGGCGATCCGGAGGCGGCGTTCGAGCGCGTCATGAACGCGCTGCGGAAGGGGCCGGTGCCGCTCAGGGCGAGCGACGGCACCACGGTCCCCCTCACCTACTCCTTCGTGCTCACGTGGACCGGAAGCTGGCTTTACCAGCCGATGTTCTGGAACGTCCAGGGCGGCGGGGCGCCGTTCCTGAAGGCGGTCGAGGAGGCGATCGAGGATCCGTCGGGCCCGGCGGGCGCCGCGCTCGCGGCCGACGTGACCCTGCTGCGGCAGGCGGGGATCGGCGGCACGCCGTACACCTCGCCGATCACGGCGGCCTACCACGGGGTGACCTGCGGGGAGGTGGACGTCCCGGGGAGTGCGCGGGATCTGGCCCAGCTGGCCGCGGAACGCGCCAGGCACGCGGGGCCGTTCGGCGCGTTGCGCGCCTATGAGGACAGTTCGTGCGTGCCCTGGCGCAGCGCGAACGAGCTGCGGCACGAGGGCCCGTGGAACGCCCGGACCAGCGAGCCGGTCCTGATCGTGAACAACGCGTTCGACCCGGCGACGCCGCTGTGGTCGGCGCGGCGGGTGCACGGGATGTTGCCGAACAGCCGCCTGCTGGTCAACGAGGGCTGGGGACACGTGGCCGCCCAGCAGTCCACCTGCGTGGTGGAGGCGACCTCCCGCTACCTGCTCGACGGCACGCCGCCCGCGAAGGACGCCACCTGCCGGCCGGACACGGTGCCCTTCACCGGGCCGGCTCCCGCCGCCCCGGCACCGGGCTCCGCGTCCCCCGGCTGATCCGGTCAACCGCCGCTCGCCTGGCGGGCGGCCTGCGCGGTGACGCGCTCGATGGCCTGGACGGCGACGTCCGGCTGGTCGACGTAGATGTAGTGCCCGCTCTTGGCGGCCGTGCTCAGCCTGCTGTCACCGGACAGCGCGAGCCACTTGCGCTGGCCCGCGGTCCACGCCTGCTCCAGGCGCGGCCCGTACGTGGGGACGGCCGCCAGGTACTGCTGCCCGTGCTTGACCACCTCGACCGGGATGTTCCCGGCGGAAAGCACCTTGCCGTCGGCGATGACGAGCTGCTCCGGGTTCTGCCCCTGGAAGATCGCGAGGTTCTGCGCGCGCACCTCGGCCGCCGGGCCCTTGGCGGACTCCGGGATCGCCTTCGTGATGTCGTCCTGCATCGTGGGCGAGGTGGTGTCCAGCAGGACGAGGCCCTTGACGCGGTCCTGGTGGTCGGGGGCGTACCTGGCGGCGACCAGCCCGCCCAGCGAGTGCCCGGCCAGGACCACCGGGTTTTCGCCGGCGACGCGGTCGAGCACTCCGGTCAGGATCTTCCCCGTGGCGGCGAAGTCCTGCGGTCCGTCCGGCTTGTCGCTCGCGCCCGCGCCGAGCCGGTCGTAGGAGCAGGTCCGGTTCTTCTTGCTGAGCGTCTTCTGGAGGGCGGCCAGCTTGTCCAGCCCGTCGCCCCCTCCGTGCAGCAGCACGATGACCGGCCGGCCCTGCGCCGGGGTGCCGGAGCAGGACACGTTCACCGACCGGCCCCCGACCTTGATCTTCTCGATGCCGGAGATCGGGTCGAGCTCGGCGCCCAGCGAGGTGCCGGCGAACGGGTCCCAGTCGTCCATCGAGTCGGCCTCGCAGCCGGTGATCCCCGCGCCGAGCGCGGCGGTGCACAGCGCGGCCACGACGGATGCCTTGAACTTGCGAAGCATGAGGTCCTCCAGTGACGCCGAGACGGTTCGCACGGCGGTTGCGGTGGGAGCCGGTCGAAGCGCCGTGCCCCATGCCGGTAACGCTATGGAATCGGAGGTGCCGGAATCGTCACCGTACGGAGGACATTCACCGGTAGCTCTCATGGGGGACAAGCGCCCCGGCTACGCTCGCCCGATGATGGATCTCCGGCAGGTCTCGGAACTGTGGCGGCGGTGCGATGTCACGCTCCGGGACTTACCGTTCGCGCTGCTGGCGTTCGCCGTGTCGCTCGTGCCGGCCTTCCACGGCAACGGGACCCAGCTCGGCAACATGCCGGCCCGGCCCTTCGACGCGCTGGGGATCCTGGTGGTGGCGCTGGAGTGCCTGCCGCTCATCGTGCGCAGGAGGTGGCCGGCGACGAGCCTCGTCCTGGTGACGCTCGGCTTCGTGCTGGACCAGTTCCTCGCCTACCACACGCTGGCCGGCACCGCGCTGCCGATCGCGCTCATCAGCGCCGGCGCCCATCTGGAGCGGCACCGCCGGGTCACGGTGCTCGTCCTGTCCGCCGCGTACGTGCCGTTCGTGCTCGTGCTCAACCTGCTCGGCTCGACGGAGCAGGTGGCGGACTACCTGCTGTTCTTCGCGGCGCTGGCCCTCCCGTGGGGCATCGGCACCTGGCTGCGCTCCACCCGGGCCGCCGAGGCGGAACGCCGCCGCCACGTCGCCGAGGCCACCCGCGCCGCCGAACGCACCCGCATCGCCCGCGAACTGCACGACGTCGTGACCCACCACGTGACGGCGATGGTCGTCCAGGCCGAGGCGGCCCGCTACCTGACCGCCGCCCCCGAACGCCTCGACAGCACCCTGTCCTCCGTCACCGACACCGGCCGCCGGGCCATCGCCGACCTGCGGCAGATGCTCGACCTGCTCAAGGCCGAGCACGACGCCGACGTCGGGACGCCGTCCGCCGGCGAGCTGCGCACCCTCGTCGAGCAGACGCGCCAGGCCGGGCAGCCGGTGGAGTTCACCGAGGAGGGCAACGCGGCGCGATCGGCGGGCGACACGGAGTTCGTGGCCTATAGGGTCGTACAGGAATCCCTGACGAACGCCCTCAAATACGCCCATGGCAGCCGTACCGAGGTCCGCGTACGCCATGGCGAGAAGGAGATGACCGTGGAGGTCAGCACCGACGGCACCGGCTCGCGGGCCGCCTCCCCCGGTGGCAGCGGCCGGGGCCTGACCGGGCTGCGCGAGCGGGTCGAGTCCGTCGGCGGCGAGTTCAGCGCGGACCGGCAGGCCGGCGGCGGCTTCCTCGTACAGGCCCGCATCCCCTCGGGCGGCCCGGCGTGAACGTCCTGCCCGCGCAGCCCGCCGTGGACGCGCCGGTCCGGGTCCTGGTCTGCGACGACCAGGCACTGATCCGCACCGGCTTCGCGACGATCATCGACGCGCAGCCCGACCTGGAGGTGGTGGGCGAGTGCGGCGACGGCCGCGCCGCGGTCGAACTGGCCCGCCGGCTGAGGCCGGACATGGTGGTCATGGACGTGCGGATGCCGGTGCTCGACGGCATCGAGGCCACCCGCCTGCTGGCCGGGGCCGGGGTCGAGGACCCCGTCAAGGTGCTCGTGGTGACGACGTTCAACCTGGACGAGTACGTCTACGAGGCGCTGCGCGCCGGCGCGAGCGGCTTCCTGCTCAAGGACGCCCCGCCGGCGCAGTTGCTGAACGGCATCCGCACCGTGGCGTCCGGCGCCGCGCTGCTGGCCCCCGAGGTGACACGCCGGCTCGTCGGCAGGTACGCGGCCCGTATCCGCCCCGTCCAGGCCACCCCGGACGACACCGCGCTGACCCCGCGCGAGCTGGAGGTGCTGCGTCTCATCGCCGACGGCCGCTCCAACAGCGAGATCGCCGCGACGCTGGTGATCAGTCAGGAGACCGTCAAGACGTACGTGTCACGCATCCTCACCAAGCTCGACCTGCGCGACCGCGTGCAGGCGGTGGTCTACGCCTACCGCACGGGCCTGGTGACCTGAGCGGGGCACCGGCGCGCCTCGCGGCGGGGTCAGCGAGCGGGGTGTGACGCGTCGGTCCTGGCCTGCTCCGGTTCGGGCCGCGCACCCGCCTCGGGGTCACGCGCCGATCGCCGTCCGGCGATCAGGGCCAGCGCGACGATGGCCTGGATGCCGATGATGAGCGCCTGGGTCTTGGGCGAGTTGACGCCCAGCAGCGCCACCGTCCCGTTGACGCCGAGGTGCACCGCGATCGCGGTCACGACGCCGCCGCGCTCGTAGGCGTAGCCGATGAGCAGCGCCATCGGGATGATGCTGATGAGGTAGAGGACCCCGTTCGGGCTGGCCAGGCCGTAGGCCGCCTGGATGGTGCCGTTGACGAAGAACAGCGGCAGGTGCCAGAGCGCCCAGATGACCCCCAGCAGCAGGGCGGCCTGGACGCGGCCCATCGACGCGAGCAGCCGCGGATAGGCGGTGCCGCGCCAGCCGGGCTCCTCCGACAGGGGGCCGCCCAGGAGCATGAGGGCGAGGAACGCCACGGGCCCGCCCATGGCCTGGATCATCGCTCCGGCGGCGGTGAGGTCCACGACCACCCCGTCCGACACCTGCACGAGCAGCGCCGCCGCCAGCACGGTCGCCGACGCGACGACCAGCAGCAGCGGCGCCCAGGCCAGCCGGGCGTTCAGCCGGGTCGGCACCGCGTGCGCGGGGACGGGCTCCTTCGTGCGGGCCCGGCGCACCCGGATCACCACCGCCCCGATCGTCGGCCCGAACGCGCCGAGCAGGTACGGGACGATGGCGGGGAAGCTCATGGCGGGTTCGCCGAGGACGATCGTGACGAGCCAGCACGCCCAGCTCGCCGCGAACGTGACGGCGAAGAAGAGGGTGAGGCCGCCTTTCTGGTGGGCGGGGGGTGTGGTGGTCATGCTGCTTTCCTTGTCAGGTGTCGCATGAGGAATCTCAGGGACTTTCCGCAGGGGATGGGCGGTGGGCGGGCGGAGGCTCTGACCGTCGGATCGTGTCCGTCGGGCGGTGTCGTCCTCCGTGTGTGACCATCGTGGTGGTGCCCTGCACGGACCGCCTCTCATGGTTCTCAAATGCCGAGAACGTTATCAGAAGTGAGAAAACACCTCGTGACAACCGCGAATCTTCTCCTCCATCCGGTCCGACGGCGCATCCTGCGGGCCATGCTCGGCCCCGACCCGTTAACCACCGGGCAACTCCTCGAACGCCTGCCCGACATCCCGCCGGCGACGATGTACCGGCACGTCGCCGTGCTCGCCAACGCGGGCGTGCTGGAGGTGGCGGAGGAGCGGCGGGTACGCGGCTCGGTGGAGCGCAGCTACCGGGTGCGCCAGGACCGCGCGGTGGTCGACCTGGCCGCCCGCCAGGAGATGACGCTCGACGATCACCGCCAGGCGTTCACCGCGTTCTCGGCGACGCTGATGAGCGACTTCGACCGCTACCTCGGCGGCGACGACGCCGACCCGGCCGACGAGGGCCTGCTCTACCGGCAGGGCGTGGTGTGGCTGACCGGCGACGAGTTCGCCGCTCTGGTCGAGGAGATCGAGGCCCTGGTCGCCGCGCGTGCCGGCCACACGGAGGGCGACGGCCGCGCCCGGCACGTCTTCAGCGTCGTCGTCATGCCCGACAAGCCCGAGCCGACCCCGGCTTCGACCCCGGCTTCGACCGCAGCTTCGACCGCAGAGCAGACCTCAGACCAGACCTCAGGCCCGGCCTCACCGAGCCCGCGTCACTGAACCGGCGTCACTGAACCGGCGTCACTGGGCCGGGCTCACACCTGGTTCCTGATCGGCTCCGGCGTCTCCGGAACCGGCTGGGCGAGGTACCCCTTCACCTCGGCGGCGGTGAGCAGCCGGGACTCGCGCAGGATCTCCAGCGACGCCCGCCAGGCCGCCCGGCCCTCCTCCTTCCGGCCCAGGTCGTTCAGCGTGTGGCCGAGCCACCAGTGGGACACGGCGGTCGCCATGGCGTAGCCCGTCTCCCACAGCAGCTTGATCCCCCGCCGGTACTCCTCGACCGCCTCCTCGAGCAGGCCGTGGGCCCGCAGGGAATCGGCGAGGGTGTCGTGGATGAGACCGAGGCCGCCGGTGTCGCTGACGAGTTCCTCCGCCATCGCCAGGGAGAGCCGTGCCTCGTCCACGGCCTGCGCGGATCTGCCCACGAGGTGGTAGACCTGCGCCCGGTTGTTGAGGACGTAGGCCTGGTGGTCGCGGCGCCCCGTCCGCTCGGTGATGAGCAGGGCCTCCGCCAGCGCGGCGAAGGCGTCGTCGTAGCGGTTCATCACGGTGTACGTGATGCCGAGGTCGTTGAGGATCCCCGCCTTCCTGTCGGGCAGTCCGGCCTGGTCGAAGCAGGTCAGGCCGGCCCGCATGAGGGAGATCGACTCCTCGAAGCGGCCGAGCTGCTGGTGCGCGGAGGCCAGCCCCTGCAGCAGGTACGCCTGGGCCGTCAGGTCCCCGTCCTGCCTGGCCCGGCGCAGCACCTCCTCGCTCACCTCGATCAGCTCGACGAACCAGCCCCGGCGGTTGAACAGCCACTGGAGCGCGTCGGCGAGCCCCGCCGCCGCGCTGTCGCCCTCCCGCGCCGCCTGCCGTACCGCGGCCAGCAGGTTGTCCCGCTCGTTGTCGAGCCAGTTGTTGGCCGCCTCCAGGGTGGCGATCTCCTCGCCGGCCCGGTCGGTGGCGAACACGTCGGACTTCGCGTTGGGGCTGTTCACCATGGTGCAGGCGCGTTGCGAGGTGGCCAGGTAGTGCTGCAGCACGCGACCGGCCGCGCCCGACCGTTCCTCGGCGGGGACGCTCTGCTCCCGCGCGTACAGCCCGACGAGGTCGTGGAACTGGTAGCGGCCCGGCCCGGCGGGTTCGAGCAGGCGGGCGTCCATCAGGTGCTCCAGCGCGGCCTCGGCGCGGGGCACGCTCCAGCCCGCCAGCGCGGCCGTGGTGGCAGGGGTGTGCGTGGGCAGGTCCAGCAGCCCGAGCAGGGGCAGCAGCCGGGCCGCGTCCTGGCCGGCGGGCTCCTCGCGCAGGTGCTGGTGGCTGACGGCGACGCTGGCGCGGACGGCCAGGTCGGCGTACTCCAGCAGGTCGAGCCGCCTGGTGGCGTCGGCCAGCCGGACCGCCAGATCGGCGAGCGACCAGTCGGGACGGGCGACCAGGCGCGCGCCCGCGATGCGCAGGGCCAGCGGGAAACCCCCGCAGAGCCGGACGATCTCCTCCGCCGCCCGCGACTCGGCGCGCACGCGGGCGGCTCCGCCGACCCGGGCCAGCAGCGTGGCCGCGTGGGTGTCGTCGAACGCGCCGAGACGCAGCCGCCGGGCGTTGTTCAGGGTGGTCAGCGGGTCGCGGCTGGTGATCATGACCCGGCAGCCGCGCCCGGCCGGGATGAGCGGGCGGACCTGGCGCACGTCGCGCGCGTTGTCGAGGATCACCAGCAGGTCGGCCGTGGCGGTGAGCGAGCGGAAGCGGGCGGCGGCCTCCTCGGCGTCCGCGGGCACGCCGGCGCCGTCCAGGCCCAGGGAGCGCAGCAGGTGGCGGAGCGCCTCGATGGGCGCGAGCGGGGCGAACCCGGCCGTCGAGCCGTGCAGGTTGACGTAGACGACGCCGTCGGCGAACCGCCCGGCGACGGTGTGCGCGACGTGCACCGCCAGCGCGGACTTGCCGATGCCGCCGGGCCCGTCGATCACGATGACCGCGGCGTCGTTCAGCAGGTCGTCGCGCAGCCGCTCCATCTCGGCCGTCCGCGCCGTGAACGCCTGGATGTCGGCGGGCAGTTCGGTCGGGGCGACGTGCCCGACCGGCGGACGCCGCCGCGCGGGCGCGAGGTCGAGTCCGGGGTCCATCGTGAGCACGGCCTGGTGGAGGCGGCGCACCTCGTCGCCGGGCTCGACGCCCAGGTCGGCCACCATCGCCCGGCGCAGGCCCTGGTAGACCTCAAGCGCCTCGGACGCCCGCGCGTCGCGGTACAAAGCCAGCATGAGCTGGGCGGCGGTGCGCTCCCGCAGCGGGTGCGCCCGGACGTGCCCGGCCAGATCGCCGATCAGGACGCGATGGTCACCGGCGGCCAGTCGCAGGTCGGCGTGGTCGTCGAGCGCCTCCAGCCGCTCCTCGTCGAGGCGGGCGGCCTCGGTCCTGGCCCAGGGGGCGTCCGACTCGGCCAGCGCCTGTCCCCGCCACAGCCCGAGCGCCGCGCGGAACAGCGGGTCCGCGGCCTCGGTGGCGCCCACCGCGCGGGCCGCCCGCGCCTGCTTGACCAGGTCGATGAAGACGTGGGCGTCCACCTGTTCCGGCGCGGCCACGAGCCGGTAGCCGCCGGGCACGGTCTCGATGATCTCCGTGTCCGCGTGCGCGGCGAACGTCTCCCGGAGCTTCGACACCACGATGTGCAACTGCTTGACCGCCGTCGCGGGGGAACTGCGCGGCCACACGTCGGCGAGCAGTTGACCGGTGGGGACGATCTGCCCCGCGGCGAGGGCGAGCCGGGCCAGCACGCCGAGCCGCCGCTGCCCGGCCAGCTTGACCGGAACCCCGTCGACCTCGATCTCCATCGGGCCGAGGCACCTGATCTCCAGCATCAAGGCACCCTCCCGTCGTCCGCGAAGATGCGGAATTCTAGCGACATCGTCAGATCGGTCGCTGGGAAACCTGCATTCGATCGCCGCGCCGGGGCGGCGCGCGGCGGGAGTGGGAGCGCGTCCGGCTGGAACGCGGCTTATGTGTGCATTGTGGCAGATCAGCGCCGAACGGGGACGACCCAGTTTCCGGCGACTTTCGCCATCCCGCACATGACCGGAAGGGCCTGCAACTACCCTGCTATCACGATAAGCATCCTTCTCATCACACTATGTGAGGACTCTGTGCGCCGGTCCATCAGATCCAGCAGGAGTCTCGCGCGTCCGTACCGTGACCTGGTCTGGATCGCCTACCTGACCCTCCCTCCCGCCCTCGGCGAGGAGCGCCGGCTGGTGCTGGCGCACCGGCTGGCCGCCGCCGCGCTGGCCCGCCACCACGGCCGGGACCCGATCGGCCTGCGCAAGGCGCTGCTGCGCAGGACATTGCACAGACTGATCACACCGTGGGCCGGCCGGCTGACGCGGATGGAGACGGTGCCGGCGCTCACCAGAGGCGCGGACGTCGCGTTCACCACCGAACTGGACGCGCTGCGGCCCGCCGCCCGGGCCGCGTACGCGCTGCTGCGGATGGAGGGGCGGCCCGAGCCGGAGGTGCGGGCGATCCTGGCCGGGGCGCGGGTGGCGGACCCGGCCGGCGCCCTGGCCGCGGTCGCCGCGCTGGAGGCCAGGTTCGGCGACGGGGCGGCCGTGATGTTCCGGCCGGCCGCCGACCCGACGCTGGCCCGCTGCTACGCCCGCCCGCTGAACCGGCGCATCCGGATCGGCCTGCCCGCCGTCGCGGTCGTGTGCCTGCTGACCGGGCTGACGGCGCTGTCGCTGCCCGAAGGCCCCGAGACCGCCACGGCCCAGCCCCCGCCGGCGGTGGCGGCGGGAGCGGCGGCGCCGCGGGCGATCACCGCCTCCCCCGGCGCCTGGCGCGCCGGCACCGACCTGGACCTGGCGACCTGGTCCGCCCGAGGCTCGCTGACCGGCGACCGGGCCCTGATCACCCGGGCCCTGCGAGCTTGGGGACGACCGGACGGCCAGGTCCTGTACGCGGGCCGGCTCGACGGCTCGACCGTGGTGCTGGTCCGCCAGGGCGAGCAGGTGGCCCGCTACACCGAAGACGGCGGCGCGGGCGAACTGGCCACGTTCCCCGCACCCCGCCCCAAACCGGACGGCGCCAGCCCGCTCAAGCTCACCACCACCGGCGAGGGCAGTCGCTACCTGCTGCCGCCCTGGGTGCGCGAGGTCTCGGCCGCGCCGCTGGCGGGCTCGCACCCGAACTGGCGGAAGGTGCGGGTCGAGGACGGCGTGACCGCGCCGGTCAAGACGCCGGCGGGCAAGGGCTGCTGGCGCGGGCCGGTGCTGCGGCTGCGGGCGCCGGAGATCGCGCACGGCATGCCGTACACGATGGTGGACTTCGGCCGGCTGTCGCTGGCGAACGCCTACTACCAGCCGCCGCCCCCCGCCGAGATCAACCGGTACGGCCCGAGCGAACTCGACACCGTGCCCGGCGGCTTCACCGCGTGGAAGGGCCTGGGCTGCGCGATGGAGCGGCCCGAGGGCGAGATCCAGGCGGCGACCGTGTGGGAGTTCTGGCGCGGCGGGCTGCCCGAGGGCGCGCACGGCCGCTGGGTCTGCCTGCGGCTGACGGACGCGACGGGCGGCAGCACCGTGCGGGGCGTGCTCTTCAGCACCGCCGGCGGGCGCACCGCCACCACGCTGACCGGCGACCGGGCGAACTCGTGGGACTGCAGCCGGCTGCGGCGCGACGTGCTGATGGGGGCCTGGTGGCGGGCGCCGTCGGGCAAGGGGTACTACGTGGCGGCCGGGAGCCGGCGGGTCGTCCGCATCACCCTGAACGGGCGGGCGGTCGCGGGCGCGTCCGCCGTCTCCAGGAGGCGGGCCCCCTCGCTGTCGGGCGTCAACGAACTGGGCGAGAAGATCGAGGCACTGCGCTGAGCCCCCGCACCCAGGAGAGCGAGCGGATCCGGCCACCTCAGCGCTGAGCGCCCGCATCCCGGAGGGCGGGCAGGTCAGGCCACCCCAGCGCTGAGCGCCCGCGCCCCGGAGGGCGGGCAGGTCAGGGGTGTAGGACCAGGCGGATCAGGTCGCCCTCCTTGCGGGCCAGCCGGTCGAGCGCCGTGCCCGCCTCGGCCAGCGGCAGCACGTCGCTCACCGACCCGCCCAGCTCCAGCCGCCCGCGCGCGGCCAGCGTGACCAGCCGCTGCACGTCCTCGGGGGCGGAGCCGTAGTGGCCGCGGACGGACTGGCCGAAGTAGGCCAGGCCGATGTCGTTCGGGACGGTGATCGGCTGGTTGGCCAGGCCGACGACGACCAGCCGGCCACCCCTGCCGAGCAGCGGCAGCGCCTGCTCGCGCACCGGCGCCACGCCGGCGAAGTCGAAGGCGGCGTCGAGCCCGAGCCCGCCCGTGAGGTCCATGACGGTGTCGCGGAAGCCCGGATCGGACGGGTCGAGCGCGGCGTCCGCGCCGCGGGCGGCGGCCCGCTGCCTGGCTCCGGCCAGCGGGTCCACCGCGATCACCGGAGCCGCGCCGGCCAGCCGCAGCAGTTGCACCGCGTGCGCGCCGAGCCCGCCGACGCCCCACACCGCCGCGGCGTCACCTGGCCGGACGGCGCCCGTGGCGGTCACGGCCGCCCACGGGGTGGAGACGGCGTCGGGGATGATGCACGCCTGCTCGAACGGCAGCGTGTCGGGGATCGGCACCACCGTACGGGCACTGGCCAGCGCGTATTCGGCGTAACCGCCGTCGTAGTCGACGCCCCGGGTCAGCACCGTGCCGTGCAGGTCCAGTTCGCCAGCCTGGAGCAGCACGCGTTGCCCGGCCGTCCAGGCGTCCACGCCCGCGCCCAGGGCGTCCACCACCCCGGCCACCTCGTGGCCGAGCGTCACGGTGTCGCCGTTCAGCCGGGCCGGGGTGAGCGAGCCCTCCAGCAGGTGGACGTCGGACAGGCACACGCCGGCGGCGCGTACCGCGATCCGGACCTGGCCGGGGCCGGGCTCGGGCACGGGCACGCGTTCCATGCGCAGCTCGCGGGTGGGGACGTGCAGGCGGGCGGCGAGCATCTCCGTCATGACGGCCTCTCTTTCGTGCGCTCCACCGGGCGAGGTCGCGCCGGTCGTGATCCACGTGCCATTCTCAGCCGTCACGCTCGGACGGCGGCTCGTCGAAGGCGTCGTCCGCCGCCGGAGGCCCGGCGAAGGCGCCGGCGGACGCGGCGAGGACGGCGGTCCTGGCCGCGTGGTCGGCGAGGCCGGGGTCGGGTGGTGTGCGCAGGAGCACGATGTGGTGGTACAGCGGCGCGGTGGCGGCGATGAGGAGTTGCCGCGCGTCGGTGCCCGGCGGGAGCTCCCCGCGCCGGACGGCCCGGGTGACGATGACCTCGCAGCGGGCGTAGCGGTCCGCCCAGAGCCGCCGCACGCCGCGGGCGGCCTCCTCCGACCGGAACGAGGCGGCGAGCAGGGCCGCGGCGATCGGCGGCTGCGCGGTCAGCGCCGCCACGTTCTCGTGGTTCAGCGCCGCCAGGTCGCCCTGGAGCGAGCCGGTGTCCTGGGGTTGCCAGTCGTCGTCGCCCGCCGCTTCGAAGACGTCGGCGAGCAGGCCGCCGACGTCGCGCCAGCGCCGGTACACCGTCGCGCGGTGCACGCCGGCGCGGGCCGCGACGGCGTCGACGGTGAGCGCGTCGTAGCCGTGTTCGGCCAGCTCGGCGCGGACCGCGTCGAGGACCTGCGCGCGGACGCGCCCGCTGCGGCCTCCCGGGCGGCGGCGGGGCGGGGGGCCGTCTTCGGTGGGGGTCGTCGCTGCGGAGTCCGGTTGCCCGGCGATTGGCGCCACGACCCCATCTTAATGTAGAAGTTGTCGCAATAGCGGTGGCAACGCCGAGCCGCCGCACCCACGTGGGACGCACAGGAGTCCCAGACAGGAGACGCCCGTGAACCCGCTCGTCCCCGCCGACCCGACGGTGCTGCACCCCATGCCGGGACAGCCGCGGGTGGTGCTGCTCCGGCCGCTGGTCACCTCCCCGCTGATCGAGGTCGGGGAGTACTCCTATTACGACGACCCGGACGACGCCACCGCGTTCGAGACGCGCAACGTGCTCTACCACTACGGTCCGGAGAAACTGGTGATCGGCAGATACTGCGCGATCGGCACGGGCGTGCGGTTCATCATGAACGGCGCCAACCACCGCATGGACGGCCCCTCGACCTTCCCGTTCCCCACCATGGGCGGCTCGTGGGCCGAACATTTCGACCTGCTCACCGGGCTGCCGGGCCGCGGCGACACCGTCGTCGGCAACGACGTGTGGTTCGGCTACGGCGCCACGGTGCTGCCGGGCGTGCGGATCGGGCACGGCGCGATCATCGGCGCCGGGGCCGTGGTCGCCTCCGACGTGCCCGACTACGGCATCGTCGCGGGCAACCCCGCCCGGCTCGTCCGCACCCGGTACAGCGACGAGGACGTCGCCCGGCTGCTCGCGGTGGCCTGGTGGGACTGGCCGGCGGAGCGTGTCACGGAGCACGTCCGGACGATCATGTCCGGCAGCGTCGCCGACCTGGAGGCCGCCGCCCGCACGTGACAGGAGCCATTCCGGCGGGCCGCACGGAATGGCGGCCGCCATTTAATGATCGTGATTTCTGAAGGTCCGCCCCTTTCTTGCCAGGAAACCTTCAGTTTCACCTTATATCATGTTTATCCCCAAGTGTGCCATCATGTCGCAAGTGGCTCCTGCCACTCACTTAAGAGAAAAAGGGGACACGGGGGTGAAAGGGCAAGAAATTCGCGCATGGGAGTCGTCAACAAAGGTTTCAAGAGAAGGGCACGACTTCTGCGCGAGGCGTTCCGCCCACCGCGGCAGTTGGCCACATCAGGGACGGCCGGCTCCGACGAGCCCGCCATCCGCCGGCCGCCGAAGCGCACGCAACTCGTGGACTACACCTTCCCCGTCGCACCGCGCCTGGTGGACTCGCCCGTCTTCGTGATCTCGTCGGTGCGCTCGGGCTCGACGCTGCTGCGCATGCTGCTCAACAGCCACTCCCGGATCCGCGCCCCGCACGAGCTGCACCTGCGCACCCTGGGGGTGGAGCTGACGCCCGGCTTCTCGGAGGCGTCCATGCAGGAGCTCGGGCTCGACCGGGTGGAGCTGGAGCACGTCATCTGGGACCGCATCCTGCACCTGGAGCTGCTGCGCTGCGGAAAAGACGTCGTGGTCGACAAGACCCCCGGCAACGTCTTCATCTGGGAACGGCTGAAGTACGCCTGGCCGAACGCCAGGTTCATCATCCTGCTGCGCCACCCGGAGGGGGTGATCTCCTCGCTGCAGAACCGCAAGGACAACACCACCACCAGGCAGTCCCTGGAGGCCACCGCGCTGAAGTACTTCAAGCCGCTGGAGCAGGCCCGCCGCACCCTCGACGGCCTGACCGTCCGCTACGAGCGGCTCACCGCGGAGCCCGCGCAGGTCACCCGCGAGATCTGCGCCTACCTGAGCGTGAACTGGGAGCCGGGCATGCTCGAGTACGGCAGGCACCAGCAGGACGCGTTCGTGGCGAACCTGGGCGACCGCAGCGACAACATCAAGTCCGGCCGGATCCAGACCGCGCGCACCTTCGACACGATCGACGACCTGCCGCCCAAGCTCGCCAAGTACGCCACGACCTGGGGCTACGCCTGAGCGACGGGCTCGCCGAGCGCGCTCACAACATGTTCCTGATCGGCTGCGGCATGTCCGGCACGGCCTGCTCCAGCAGATCGTCGGCCTCCGCGCGGGTCAGCAGGTGGGTGTCCAGCAGGGTCGCGATGCACTCGTGCCAGTCCCGCTTGGCCTCCTCGTGCCGGCCCAGCCGGTGCAGGGTCTCGCCGGACCACCAGGCGGTCACGGCGTAGCCGATGCGGTAGCCGGCCTCACGCAACAGCGCCATCGCCACCTGGTAGGTGTCGGCCGCCTCGGCGAGGCGGCCGGCGTGCATGTAGGCGCGGGCCAGCGTCGATCGGGACGACCCCTCCGCGTACAGGGAGCCGACGGCGCTCCACTCCAGGACGGCCGCCCTCGCCTCCTCGATGGCCTCGTCGAACCGGCCCTGCCGGTAGAGCACGTGCGCCCGGTTGTTGATGACGGCGCCCCTGGCGTAGCCGTCGTTCTTCTCCTCGACGATCTCCAGCGCCCTGGACAGGTTGGCCTCGGCGAGGTCGAGCTGCCCGAGCATGGTGTAGACGATGCCGAGGTTGTTGTAGGCGCCCAGGTTCCGGTGCGGCAGGTGGCTCTCGCCGTAGCACTCGACCGCCCGCCACAGATGGACGACCGCCTGCTCGTAGCGTCCCTGATCCCGGTAGACCCAGCCCAGGTAGCTCTCCTCCTGCGCCTGGCCGAGCCGGTCGCCGCAGCGCGCGGCCACCTCGGCCGCGGTCCGGTGCACCTCGGCCAGGTGGGTGACCCAGCCGCGGTAGTTGAACGGCCAGTGCAGCCCCAGCGCCAGCCCGACGGCCAGCCGCGGGTCGTCGGACTGGGCCGCCTGGCGGGCCACGGCCAGCAGGTTCTCCCGCTCGGCCTCGGTCCAGGCGCTGGCTTCCCGCGCGTTGACGAACTCGATGCCCGGCTGCTCCGCCGTGTACAGCAGCTCCCGGTAGAACTGCGGGTGCACGAGCAGGGTGGCGGTGTTGACCGTGGCCAGGTAGTGGTGGAAGGCGCGGCTGAGCGCCGCCGCGCGTTCCGTCCTGGGCAGCGCGCGGATGGCCTGCTCGCGGGCGTACAGGCGGATGAGGTCGTGGAAGCGGTAGCGGCCGTGCCCCGCGCCCTCCAGGAGCCGGGCGGAGTGCAGCCGTTCGAGCGCCGCCTCCGCCCGCGCCTCGGACCAGCCGGCCAGCGCGGCCGTGGTGGCCGGGGTGCAGGTCGGGGTGTCGAGCAGGCCGAGGAACGGCAGGATGTGCGCGGCGTCGTGGCCGCTGGGCTCCTCGCGCAGGTGTCCGTGGCCGACCGCGATGCCGGCGCGTACGGCCAGGTCGGCGTACTGGAGGGTGTCCAGGCGGCGGGCGGTGTCGGCCAGGCGGTCGACGAGGTCCACCAGCCGCCAGTCCGGCCGCGCCGCGAGGCGGGCCCCCGAGATCCGGATGGCCAGCGGCAGGCCGCCGCACAGCTCGACGATCTCGGCGGCGGCGTCCGGCTCGCCCTGCACCCGGGCGGGCCCGGCGATCCTGGCCAGCAGCGCGACGGCGTCGCCGTCACCCAGCCCGGCCAGGTGCAGGTGGCAGGCGTCGTCGAGGGTGGTCAGGGTGTCGCGGCTGGTGACGACGGCGCGGCAGCCGGGCCCCGCCGGGATGAGCGGGCGCACCTGGCGGGCGTCGAGGGCGTTGTCGAGGATGACGAGCAGTTCGCTCGACGCGGTGAGCGAGCGGTAGCGCGCCATCGCCTCGTCCAGGTCGGCCGGTACGGCGGAGCCGTCCAGCCCCAGGGAGCGCAGCAGGTGGCCGAGGGCGTCGAGCACCGGCAGCGGCTTCATCCCCGGGGTCGAGCCGTTGAGGTTGACGTAGAGCACGCCGTCGCGGAAGCGTCCCGCCATCGCGTGCGCGACGTGCACGGCGAGCGCGGACTTGCCCACGCCGCCCGGCCCGTCCACGACGGCCACGCCCGAGGTCCGCACCGCCTCCCGCAGCCACTCCACCTCCTCCTGCCGGGCGGTGAACGACCGGGTGTCGGCGGGCAGCTCGGCGGGCACAATCGTGCCCGTCTGCGTGGGGGTGGTGAGTTCGAGCACCGGGTCCCGGGTGAGGATGGCCTGTTGCAGCCGGCGCAGCCGGGCCCCCGGCTCGACCCCCAGCTCCTCCACCATGACGGTGCGGCTCTCGTGGTAGACGGACAGCGCCTCCGACAGCCGGGCGGAGCGGTAGAGCGCCAGCATGAGCTGGGCGCGCGGGCCCTCACGCAGCGGGTGGGCCCGCACGTACGGGACGAGGTCGGTCACCACCGCGTGGTGATCGCCCGCGGCCAGCCGCAGCTCGACGTGCTCCTCGAAGACGGCCAGGCGCTCCTCCTCCAGGCGGCTGGACTCGATCTGCGCCCACGGGTCGTTCAGCTCGGCCAGGGCCGGCCCGCGCCACAGGGCCAGCGCGCGCCGGAACAGGCCGTCGGCCGTGCCCGTGTCACGCCGCTCGCGGGCCGCCCGCGCCTGGCGGATCAGCGTCATGAAGTGGTGCGCGTCGATGCGCTCGTGGGGCAGGTCCAGCATGTAGCCGGCGGGCACGGTCACGATGGGCTCGGGGCCGAGCACGTCGCGCACCTTCGACACCACGATCTGGAGCTGCTTGGCGGCGGTGGCCGTCGAGGTCTGCCCCCAGACGTCCGTGACGAGCTGGCGCGCGGTGACGGGACTGCCGGCGTCGAGCGCCAGCCGGGCCAGCACGGCCAGACGGCGGCGGCCCGTGAGCCGGATCGACCGCCCGCCCACCCTGATCTCCAGGGGCCCGAGAAAGCCGACCTCCAGGGTGGTCAGGGGCGAGCCGGAGGAAGCGCTCAGTGTTATACCGCCGGATTCGCGGACCTTCAACGCCGGCCGCCGTTCGGCCGCGCCGGCGGAACGATCATTTCGACGGCACCGGGTGGCCGCACTTCCTCGGGCGCTGGCATGGCGGGTCCTTCCTGGGCCGTTCACAATAGCTCGGGGGCAGCCCAGCATAATTCGGTATGCCTTCGGTATATCGACCTGCCACTTGCGATATACCCGCGGTATATCGGCTCCTTGTATCGTGCTCCGTCGAACGACTGTACCCAGATCGAAGACGAGGCAGGCATGGTGTCAGCAAGGTCGGGCCGGAGCACGTCGAGCGGCCGGCGCGCCCTGTCGGCACGCGCGGGTGCCACCTTGCTGGTGGTGATGGCGGCGGCGGCGCTCACCGCCCCGGCGACCGCGACGGCCCAGGCCGACGGCCTGAGCACGTACGACGACGTGGTCCTCGCCGATCGTCCGGTCGCGTACTGGCGGCTGTCGCATCCGTCGCAGGCCAAGGAGAGCGACCGGACCGGCAACGGTCACGTCGGCACCTTCCGTAACGTGACCAGCACGCTCAGGCTCCCGAACGGCGACGGCGCGTCGATCTTCAACGGATCCTCCGGCTATTTCGAGGTGCCCGACGCCAAGCCCTTCCACATCAACACCACGGGCAAGTTCACCGTGGAGGCGTGGATCATGCCGCAGACCCTCCAGTTCCCCGATCAGGAACAGACGGGTTACGTCTACTTCATGGGCAAGGGCACGAAATCCGGCAGTGGCGGCAACCGCGAATGGGCGGGCCGGATGTATTCGAAGACGAATACGGAGAACCGTCCGAACCGCATATCCGGATATGCCTGGAACCTCGACGGCGGCCTCGGCGCCGGCGCCTTCTTCCAGCAGCCGGTGAAGGCCGGCGAGTGGATCCACTACGCGATCACCTTCGACACCTCGGAGGGCGAATACGGCAAGGTGCGCGTCTACCGCGACGGCGTCCTGTCGGGCACCGACCACCTGGCCTACCGCCCCGGCACGGCCGACGAGGTCGTCATCACCCCGAAGCCGGGCTCCGCCCCGGTCCGCGTCGGCACGCGCGACGGCCAGTCGTACTTCAAGGGCGCGGTCGGCAAGTTCGCCGTCTACAACCGCGAACTGTCGGCGACCGAGCTCAGGTCGCACTACTCCGCGATGACCGGCTCCGCCCCGCGCGGCGCGGACTTCGACGGAGACGGCGTCGGCGACATCTTCTCGGCCGCCACCGGCACGCTGAACGTCTGGAACGGCAAGGGCGCCAACAACTTCGGCAGCGCCGTCCCGGTGGGCGGCGGCTGGTCGGCCTACAGCCGCCCCATCGCCGGCGACTTCGACAACGACGGCAACGGCGACCTG